>DASZWW010000080.1:0-3480 GCA_035546175.1 Polyangia bacterium | reverse complement strand
CGGGCGAGGCGGTCGCGCACTCGGGGAAGCGGGCGACGATGGCGTTGGCCGCGGTGCCGCGCTCGCCCGCGCGCAGCGGGTGGGAGGGCACGCCGGCCGGCTTGTCGATCGCGACGAACGCGTCGTCGACGACGAGCCAGGACACGGCGACGGCCTCGTCGGCCTCGACGCGCGTGGCGGCGCCGGCGCCCGCCGCGAGCGCGGCGTCGATCTCCACCGTCTGGCCGGCGGCGACCCGCTCGCCCTTGCGCGCGACGCGGCCGTCGACGCGCACGCCGCTCGCGGCGACGAGCCGTCGCGCGCCCGCGACGCCCAGGCCCGGCACCGCCTCGGCGACGACGTGGTCCACGCGATCGCCCGCGAGCGCCTCGTCGACGCGCACGCGCGTCACGGCGCTACTTCTTCGCCGCCGTCGGGGCCGCGGGCCCCGCCTTCGCGGCGACCGTCCGAGGCGCGGGCTTGACGGGCGCCGCCGGCGCCTTCACGGGCGGCTTGCCCGGCGCTCCGGGCTTGCCGGCGACGGCCGGCTTGCCGCCCGCGGCCGGCTTGCCGGCGACGGCCGGCTTGCCGCTCGCGACCGGCTTGCCGCCCGCGGCTGGCCTCCCGGTCGGCTTGTCGGGTGTCTTCACCGCGACCTTCGTCCCCGGCCTCGCCACCGTCTTCCCGCTCGCGGGCGCGCCCGCCGCGAGGCCGGACTTCGGACGTCTCGGCTCCGGCGTCAGTCCCATCGACACCTCGCGCGGCGGCTCTCCCGTCGGCGAGTACACGACGATGCGCTGGCCCGCCTCGAGCTCCGTGTTGTACGAGAAGCGGTTGATGCGCGCCAGATCGCCCGGCGTCAGCCCGTAGCGCCGCCCGAGCTTCGCCAGGGTGTCGCCCGCCTTCGCCGTCACCGTGAGCCGCTTCTTGCCCCGCCGCGCCGTCTCGAGCTCGAGGAACTCCTCGGATCCCAAGGTCACGACGCGCACCTTGTCGGGCTCGAGCAGCATGACGCCGACGGGATCGAAGTCCTTGCGCACGAAGATCTGCAGGACCATGCGCGGGTGTAGCTTCGCCGTGGGGTCGAGGTTGTTCCACTCCGTGAGCTCGTCGGCCCGCACGCCGAAGGTCTCGGCGATCTCTTCGAGGCCGTCGCCGTCGCGCGTCCGGTAGAAGACGCGCTCCCGCCCTTCGTAGGCGAACGAGCGGTCGGGCACGGCGACGATCACCATGTCGTCGTCGTCCGCGGCCTCGGCCGGTCCCGTCGTCTTGCCGGCGTCCGCGAGGGCGAGCCCCTCGGACGGGCCCTCGCCCCTCTCGCGCGGCTTCCTCGGCGCGGCGCCGCCGCGCTTGGGCACGAGGATGCTCACGCCGGCGCGCAGCTCGCTCGTGTCCTTGACGCCGTTCATTCGCTTGAGCTCGCGGGCGCTCGTGCCGCGGGCGCGCGCCACGTCGTCGAGGGTCTCGCCGAAGCGAAGCACGATCGTCTCGGTGCGCTCGCTCGCGCGCAGCGTCTCCAGGTTCTCGGCGAAGGCCGCGGCCGAGCCCGGCGGCAGGCGGACGCGCGAGGGGCCGCGATCGGGCGGCGTCCGATCGCGCACCAGCTCCGGGTTGAGCGCCTCGATGACCTCGAGGTGCGCCCCCGCGGCGCGCGCGATCGCCGCGAGCGACGTGCCCGCCGGCGCCTCCGCCGTCTCGTACGCGTACGGCGCGTCGGGCGTGAGCTCGCCGAAGCCGAAGGCGGCCGCGTTCGTGCCCACGATGGCGGCCGCCATGATCTTCGGGACGTAGATGCTCGACTCCCACGGCAGCCCGGCCTCGTGGCGCACGAGCTCCCAGAAGTCGTTGGTGTTGTAGGCCGTGATGGACTTCAACACGGCGCCGTACCCCGCGTTGTAGGACGCGAAGACGAGGGGCCAGGACCCGAAGCGCACGTAGAGATCCTTCAGATAGCGCGCCGCCGCGTCCGCCGCCTTCTCGGGATCGCAGCGTCCGTCGAGCCAGTAGCTGACCTCGAGGCCGTAGGCGCGCGCGGCCCCCGGCATGAACTGCCAGACGCCGCCGGCCCCCACGCGCGAGCGCGCGCCCGTGTCGAACCCGCTCTCGATCATGGCGACGTAGAGCAGCGACTTCGGGAGGCCGTGGCGCTCGAGCGTCTTCTCGAAGAGCGCCCGGAAGCGCCCGGCTCGCCGCAGCCAGTTCGCCATGATGGCGTGGCCCTTCGGGTCGCTCTTGAAGTAGTCGAGGTACCGCAGGACGAGCGGATCCCAGCGCACGGGCAGGTCGGGGAGCACGAGCGACCGCAGCCATTCGGAGTCGGGCGGCGCGGGCGCCGCGCTCGGGCCCGCGGGGCGAGGCTCGGTGCGCAGCTCGGGCGCGAGGTCACCGCTGCCGCCCCATTGCCCCGGCAGCGGCACGGCACCGTCGGCGGCGTTCGCCGCTGGAACCAGGGCCGTGCCTCTCGGGAAGGCTTGCTCCTCGAAGCGGCGCAGCTCGCGGAGCTCGGGGCTCTCGGGCGCGGCGCTCCCGTCGTCGACGGGCGAGCCGCGGACGGCGCGGCGCTCGGAGAGGCTCTCCTCGACGGGCGGCGGCGGTCCCTTCGCCGCGGCGGGCGCGCGGCGGCCCGAGGCGACCGGGCCCGCCGTGGGCGCGGCCTTCGCGGCGCCGCCCGCGAGCAAACCGACCATGACGGTCACGGCGGCGGCGCGCGGAGACGGAACCGTGGAGAGCAAACGCAAGAGCGGATCGTAACGGATCGACGGAGCGACGCCAAAATTCCTTTGTCTCGCGTTTGCTTGTGGGCCCCTTGGTGCTATAGATGGGGCAAGTTAAGGAGCACACCATGCCCTTCGGAATGGGCTTCGGCGAACTCGTCCTCATCCTCATCATCGTCGTGGTCGTCTTCGGCTCGACGAAGCTGCCTCAGCTCGGCGACGGGCTCGGCAAGGCGATCAAGAACTTCAAGCGCGCCGTGAACGCGCAGAACGAGCTCGACGTCTCGCCAAACGCGGCCACCTCGACAAAGAAGTCGGAGAGCGACGACGTCGGCGACAAGCCCGCGTCGAAGTAGCTCCGCGTTTCCGTCGTCGTCTGGCGAGGCACTCGCAGCGCTCTCGCATCCTGGCAAGGGGTGCGATCGAGCCATGCCTGACGCGCGCTTGCTTGCGTCGTCGCGTGGCGCCGCTGCGTCGAGCGGCCGCGAGCTCGCGTGCCCCGGTCTTCAAGCTCCAGAAAATATTGGTAATTTGCGCGATACTGTCACAATTGATTGGTCTGGTGGATTACACGATTGACCCCGCCAATTGACTATGACACCCTAAGACAATGACGACAGCACGTACGATCAAGAGGTACGCGAATCGGAAGCTCTACGACACGCGCGACAGCCGCTACGTGACGCTCGATCACATCGCGGCGATGGTGCGTGCGGGAGACGACGTTCGCGTCGTCGACAACACGACGAGGGCCGACCTCACGACGGCGACGCTTGCTCAGATCATC
>DASZWW010000079.1:0-9964 GCA_035546175.1 Polyangia bacterium | reverse complement strand
ACTTCGGCCTCACCGTCTGGCTGCGGGCGCACGACGGCACGCTCGCCGTCGGCAACCTCGAGCCCGGCATCGCCGCCGACCAGCGCGTCTCGATGCGCAACCCGGGGACGGACACCTTCGCCTACCAGATGCCGATCGCGCTCCGCTGCATCCAGCGCACCGATCTGCCCTGAGGCTCAGTCGTCGCGGGCGACGGCGGCCTTGAGCGTGGCCGTCTCGAAGGGCTTCTCGAGGCGGCGGTTCGAGACCTGGGCGAGGAACTCGGTCGCGCGCGGCGTGAAGGCGCCGCCCGTCATGAAGATGAAGCGGCGCTCGACGCCGGGGTGGCGGCGCGCCACCTCGGCGAAGAGGTCCATGCCGGTCATGTCCGGCATCATGAGGTCGCAGAGGACGACGTCGTAGGCGCCCGCGCCGAGGCGCTCGAGGCCCTCGTGCCCGTCGACGGCGAGGTCGACGTCGCACTCCTTCGAGAGCACGCGGCGGATCATGGCGGCCAGGGCCGTCTCGTCGTCGATGACGAGGACGCGCCGGCGGGCGGCCCCGCTCGCGGGCGCCGCGGGGCGCGCCGCCGCGGCGGGCTGGGGCAGCTTGGCCGGCAGCACGATCCGGAAGGTCGAGCCCCGGCCGGGGGCGCTGTCCACCGTGATCGTGCCGCCGTGGCTCGTGACGATGCCGTGGCAGATCGACAGGCTGAGGCCCAGCCCGAGCCCGTCGGGCCTGGTCGTGAAGAACGGATCGAAGATGCGCGACCGCGCGTCGTCGGGGATGCCCGGGCCGTTGTCGCTCACCTCGATCGAGATCTCCTGGGGCGAGAGCGCGCGCAGCACGACGCGGACCTCGTTCTCGGCGCGGCCGTCGGGCAGCGCCTGCACGGCGTTGACGAGCAGGTTGAGGAACACCTGCTCGAGGCGCTGCGCGTTGCCGGTGACGGCGCCGGGCGGCACGTCGCCGAGGTCGGTCACGAGGCGCGCGCGGTGGTGGATCTCGTTGTGGGTCACGCGCAGCGCCGCCTCGAGCAAGGCGCGCACGTCGACGGGGCCGCGCTCCCCGACCTCGGGGCGCGAGCTGGCGCGGATCTGGTTGACGACGGCGGACACGCGCGTCGCGCCGTGCAGCGCGCTGTCGAGGGTCTCGCGCAGCTTGGCGACCTCCTCGGCCGGCGCCTGGAGGCGGGCGAGCTGGGCCATCGCCTGCTCGATGCCGAGCAGCGCGTAGGCGAGCGGGTTGTTCATCTCGTGCGCGATCCCGGCCAGCAGCGTGCCGAGCGCGGCGAGGCGCTCCGACTGGGCCAGCCGCGCCTCCATCTCCTTGCGGCTCGTGACGTCGCGCGCGAAGCCGAGCAGCCCCGGTCGGCCCTCCCACTCGATCGGCATCGCCTGGACCTCGCATAGGATGGAGCTGCCGTCGCGGCGCAGCGTGCGGTAGTCGCGGGGCGGGAGCGACGTCCCCGTGCGCATCATCTCCTGCATGCGCTCGCGCATCGCTGGCTGGTCCTCGGGCGCGACGATCTGGGTCACGTCGGCCGCGAGCAGCGCCTCGACGCTCGGGTACCTCAGCATGCGCGCCGCCGTCGAGTTCGCGAAGACGAGGCGGCGGCCGTCGTTGATCCACACGGCGTCGGGCGCGTGCTCGATGAGCTGGCGCAGGCGCTGCTCCGAGCGCGCGAGCGCGTCGGTGGCGGCGCGCCGCTCGGTGACGTCGCGCAGGAAGGCGATCACGCCGGGCAAGCCGTCGAGCCGGATGGGAGCGAGCGCGACCTCGAGGGGGATCTCGCGGCCGTCCGCGCGCTGGACCGTCGTCTCGAACGAGACCGGCAGGCCGCGCTCGACGACGCGGGACTGGTTGGCCTCACGCTTCGTGCGCTCGGTGGGCGTGAGGAAGGCGCTGGCGGGGCGGCTCAGCAGCTCCTCCCGCGGGTGGCCCATGATCTCGACGCCCTTGTCGCTGACGTAGACGACGCGCGGCACGGGGGGCTTCATCGACACGACCGAGACGCCGATCCCGGCGGCGCTGGCGGCGGCGATGAACGCTCCTCCGAGCTCCTCGATCCGAGCAGCCTCCCAGATCAATGGATCGCGCGTGCGCTCATCCATGCGAGCGGGCCATCTTACCCGAAGCAGGGGCTCTTCTGGGCGGTGATACACTGCGCCCGAGATGGGGCGCAAAGGCAGGTCCGCGGCGCTGCTGTCGGCCGCCGCGCTCTCGTCCGTCTCGTTCCTGTCGGTCGCGTTCTTGTCCGTTCTGGCGCCGGCCTGCGCCACGAGCCACTACGCGCGGCCGCTGGGACGCGGGAACGCCGCCCTGCAGGCGTCGCTCGGCGGGCCCCTCGTCTCCTTGTCGGGCACGCCGATCGCCGCCCCCATCCTCGAGGTGGGCGGCGGCTACGGCGCGACCGATCGCTGGGACGTGTTCGCGCGCGCCGACGTCACGGCGGCGGCGTACGGCGATCTGCACCTCGAGCCGGGCGCGGCGTACCACGCCGTCGTGCGGGAGGGCGGGCCCGTCCCCACGGTGACGCTCGCGGGCTCGCTGCACGTCATGACGGACTTCGAGGCCGCGCGCGTGGGGCCGCAGCTCTCGGCGCTCGCGGCGTGGCGCGTGGGCGCCTCGCGTCGGCACCTCGTCTACGTGGGCGCCGACGCGGGCGCGCTCGTCCCGGGCCGCGTCCGCGCGCTCGTGGGGCCGCTCGCGGGCGGCGAGCTGCGGGTGGGGCGGCGCGCGGGGCTCGTCCTCGAGGCGAGCTGGCTCGCGCCCTGGTACGACGTGCGCCCGCTCGCGCCCACCTGGATCTCGCCGGGCGACCACGGCTACCTGCTCGTGCTGCTCGGCTGCAACGTCTACTTCGGAGACGTGAAATGAGCCGCGCCGTCCTCTGCTGTGTCCTCGCGCTCGCCGCGGCTTGCTCGCGGCAGCGCCTCGACGCCTTCCTCTACGACCCGCTCAAGGCGCCGCCCGGCGGCGACGACGTCACGGACGGCGGCATCGCGAGCTACGAGCACCTGTCCGTCGCCTCGGGCGCCGAGACGATCGACGTCGTCTTCATCCCGGCCGCCGACGTCCCCGGCGCGCGGCCTGACGTCACGATGTTCTACTTCCACGGCCAGAGCAACGACATCGCCTCGAGCTGGCCGCGGCTCGAGCTCCTCACCCCGCTCGGCGTCAACCTCGCGGCCGTCGACCCGCGCGGCTACGGCCGGTCGACGGGCACGCCCTCCGAGCCCGGCATCCACGCCGACCTGCAGGCGGTCTGGGACGCGCTGCCCCGGATGAAGGGCGTCGACCCGGCCAAGTTCGTCATCTACGGCCGCTCGCTCGGCGCGGCGTTCGCGATCGATCTGGCCTCGGTGCGCGCGCCGTCCGCGCTCATCACCGAGTCGGCCTTCACGTCGGTCGCCGATCTCGTCCGCGACGGCGTCTACGCCGATCTGCCCGTGAGCTTCGTGGCCGACTGCCGCTGGGACAACCTCGCCAAGATCCCTGGCATCGCCGCGCCCTACCTCGCGATGCACGGCCTCGCCGACGACTACGTGAGGTACCAGTACTCGCAGGCGCTCACCGCCGCGCACGCGGCCGGCCAGCCGGGCGAGAAGACCCAGCTCGAGCTCGTCGCGGGCGCCGACCACGGCGACGCCCACGGCCCGCCGCCCACGCTCGAGGCCATGCAGCCCGGCAGCTACACGCAGCTCCTGCGGACGTTCCTCGGTCTCTAGCCGCGGCTCCGCGGGGCGGACGCGGCCCGGCCGACGCGCTCGAGGCGCGCGCGCCCGCATCCGGGTGTCGAGACCGCGACACTGGGTTGGTTCTGCCGCACGCCGAAAGACACCTGCGTCGAGGACGAAGACTGCAAGACGCCGAACATCGACGCGACTGTCGCTACGACGGCGCCGCGGGGCTCTGGCGGTGCATCGACTTTCCCGGTTGCCCCACGTAGCCGCGAAGGTCCTGGCGCGCACGGATCAGCCCATCGTCGCCAGGACCTCGCGCGTGACCTGGTAGCGCAGGGGGCGGCCGTCGCGCCAGGCCTCGAACTCCTCGAGGACGCAGTCGGCGAGGCGGCCCACCTCGTCGCCGATCGTGCCCCCGATGTGCGGGCTCATGACGACGTTGGGCAGCGTCCACAGCGGCGAGTCGGCGGCGGGCGGCTCGGGGGCGGTGACGTCGAGCAGGGCCGTCAGGTCGGGGCGCGCCGCGAGCACGCGCGCGAGGTCGGCCTCGACGACCTGGGCGCCGCGGCCGCTGTTGATGAAGGTCGCGCCCTCGCGCATGCGGGCGAAGAGATCGCCGCCGAAGAGGTGCTTCGTCGAGGGGAGGTCGGGCACGTGATTGCTCACCACGTACGAGCGCGCAAAGACCTCCTCGAGCGGGACGCGAAGGACGCCCATCTCCCGCGCGCGCTCGTCGGTGAGGAAGGGATCGCTGGCGCTCGCGATGACGCGGAAGCCGTGGGCCCGAAGGTGCGTGGTGAGCCGGCGCGCGATGAAGCCGGTGCCGATGAGGCCGATCGTCTCGCCCGCGGCGCCCGTGCGGCGGAAGTCCTTGGCGGCGGCGAGGTCGCGCGTGGCGGCGTACTGGCGCACGCTGCGGAAGTACCCGCGGCAGGTGAGCAGGATCTGCGAGAGCACGAGCTCGGCCGTGGGGATGGCGTTGACCGCCCAGGCCGACACGAGCACGACGCCGCGCTCGACGAGCGGCGTCGCGAAGGCCTTGACGTTGCCCGCGGCGTAGAACACCGCCCGCAGCTTCGGCATGGCCGCGAAGTGCGCCTCCGTGAACGCCGGCATCCCCCACGTCGCGAAGATCACCTCGACGTCGCCCAGCCCTGCCGCGTGCTCGGCGAAGTTGCGCGCGTTGACGACGTGCGGATAGAGCTCCGTCGAGGCCTCCACGCGCTCGCGCCGCCCGCCGCCGTACACGTCGCCGTCGCGGGCGGGGTAGTCGTGGAAGAGGGCGGCGCGGGGCTTCATGGACCCCTCACCCTAACTCTCTCCCTGCGGGCAGAGGGAATTTCTCGCCCGGCCCGCTCTCGTCGGCGCGAGGGCCCGGAGGCTAGCTGTTGCCCTTGGGCTCTTCGTCGTCCGAGAGGTAGGCGAAGGTCCGGACGAGGTTGACGATCTGCTCGCGCTGCTGCGGGTCGAGGTCGACGAACTGCACGCCCATGCCGGGGTTGATGTTGTCGTAGCTGCCGGCGCGGTAGGGGTTGACCCACATGACCCGGCCCTCGAGGTTGAGCTCGGGGCCGCCGGGCGGCGTGAAGCGCATGTTGATGCGCGTGCCGGGCGGCTCGGGCGCGTTGGTGCGGATGAAGATCCCCATCGCGCTGATGTCCGTGATGTACGCGAAGAGGAAGTTGTCGGCGCTCTTGTAGTCGACCTCGAGGTCGACCATGACGCGCGTGTGGACGCGCCGATCGACGCCCGTGCGCCGGCGGTCGGCCGGCACGTTCACCTCTCGCCGCCGGCGATCTTTCCCTCTGCGCGTCATGGCCTCACGACAAGCCTTAACACCATATGTTCGGGGCCCTCAAGCCCCGGTTCCCTCACTTGACCTCGAGGGTGCCGAGACGCACGCGGTCAGCTCCGTCGTTGGGGCCCTGCGTGATCTTGAGCCGGCGGCCCTCGCCGCCCGGCCAGAACCCCACGAAGACCTGGTAGGTGCCGGACGGCGTCGTCATGAGCGGCACCTCGGTCTCGTAGTGGTCGCGGATGTACTCGCCCGGCAGCCAGCTGGCCGTCGGGAACGCCTTGTTGAGCGGGTCGTGGTCGCCGATCACGCGCGGCGCCGCCGGCCCGTCGTAGTGGATGAAGATCTTGTAGCCCGCCGGGGGCGCCTTCTTGACGCGGAAGATGAGGTCGAGCGGGATCTTGCCGGGGCGCCGCACCGACTCGGGGAAGTCCGCGCCCACGAGCTCGATCGAGTCGGCGAAGGTCGCCGAGACGGGCACGCGCCACTTCCAGGGCGGCGTCTCGTTGGCCGCGAACTCGCCGTTCGGCCCGACCGGCGTGGGCGCCATCCAGACGTCCTTCTTGAGCGGGTTGGCGTCCACCTCGCCGCTCGCGAGCTTGTTCGAGATGAGGAGGAAGCGCGACGACGACGCGTCGAGGACGTAGTAGGCGATGTGCGCGCGCTTGAAGCCCGCGTCGAGCGTCGCGAGGTCGTCCGTCGAGACGAGCGCGAAGACCCGGTTCGGATCGCGCAGGAGCTCCTCGAGCTTGTCCTGCGTGGGCACGTCGGTGATGTTGTCGCCGCCGTAGAAGCCCGAGCCGTGGCCCTCGACGTGGTAGCGCGCGATCCTGTCGCCCGGCTTCGCGAAGCGCGCGTAGGACTCCATGGCCGGCTTGAACGAGAAGTGCGTCGAGAGCGTCGGCATGAGGCCCTGCGCGACCCACAGCGCGAAGACGACGGCGACGGCGACGGCGCCCTGCAGGCCCCAGCGCCCGAGCTGCAGGAAGCCGCGGTCGAGCTTGCGCCGCCGCGCGCTGGCGGCCGAGAGGTCCGGGCCCTCGACGCGGCCGAGCGCGCGCCCGCGGGCCGCCAGGCCGACGTAGACGCCCATCGCCGCGAGGAAGGCGATGCCGAGGACGAGCTCGCCGATCGAGACGACGCTCGGCCACTTCACCTTGTCGTAGAGGTGGACCGACGCGAGCTCCTCGGGCTCGAGGTAGAAGTCGCGCGCGACGATCATCGTGCCCGTGGCCATGAGCAGGCCCGCCACGGGCTCCGAGCGGCGGCCCTCGAGCGCCTCGTCGAGGAAGACGCCGATGGCGAGGGCGATGGGGGCCAGGTTCACGGCGCGCGCCTCGCCGAAGATGATGAGGCGGTAGCTCGAGAGCGCGAAGCCGAGGCCCGCGAAGAGGAACAGGTAGAGCTGGCCGAAGGCGAGCCGCGCGTTGGTGGGCGGACCGTCGCCGTCGAGGCGGATGAGCGGACGCGCCAGCGCGAACACCGCGACCGCGCTCCAGGGGAACATGCCGAAGCCGAGCTCGCGGATGAGCGTCTCGAACGTGTGGTTGTTGGCGCCGCTGCGCGGGACGCCGCCCAGCAGCGCCGAGTACTTGCCTGCGACGATGCCCGTCATCGAGATCACGAGGAGCGCGGCGGCGACGACGCCGAGGAGCGCGAACACGGCGAAGCCGCGCGCGCCCGGGCGGAGCGTGCTGGCCGAGAAGGGCTTGCCCGCGTGGACGTCGGGGCCGATGCCCGCCGGCGCGAGATCGGCCGTGCCGTCGTCGACGCCGCCCTCGACGGGGACGAGGCCGCCGCCCACGACGATCGCCCCCAGCAGCGCGACGAGCGGAAGCGCGACGCCCGCCAGCGCGCCGCCGCCCAGGCACCCGAGGGCGAGGCCCGCGACCGCCGCGGCCAGATCGGCGTAGCGGCGCTGGCCCGACGCGGGCCAGGCGAAGCGCCCGAGGCCGCCCATCGCCAGCGCGAGGGCCGCCATGAGCGGCACGTCCGTCGTGAGCTGGCGCGCCTCGAGCACGAACATGGCCATGCTGCCGAGCACGAGCGTCCCGAGCAGCGCCGCGCGCTTGCGGAAGAGGCCCGTGCCCGCCCAGTAGACGGCCATGAGGGCGCCGATGCCGCTGAGCGCGATGGGCAGGCGCGCGCCGAGCTCGCTCGCGCCGAAGATCTTGATGCCCAGCGCCGCGAGCACGAGGTCGAGGCGCGCCGAGGCCGCGTACTTGCCGCCCACCGTCGGGTCGAAGATCGAGCCCGAGCGCACCATGTCGCGCGCCTGGTCGGCGATCTTCAGCTCGGACGGATCCCAGAAGCCGAAGGCGCCGAGGCGCGGCAGGCAGACGACGAGCGCGAAGAGGAGCGCCCAGCCCCAGCTGGGGATCGCTCGCAGACCGCGTCCAGTGCCTGACTCAGACATCGAGTCGGACACGGCTTAGACGTCGTTCGCGCTGTCCGAGCCGCCGTCCGAGCCGGCCGCGCCCGTCGAGCCGGCCGCGCCGTCCGAGCCGGCCGCGCCCGTCGAGCCGCCGGCGCCGCCCGAGCCTCCGCCGCTCGAGCCCGCGAAGCCCGTCGCGCTGCCCGTGCCGCCGTAGTCGTTGCACGAGTTGCTGCCCGCCGCGAAGGTCAGGCCCGTGCTGCACTTGCCGCCCGCGTAGGGGTTGCAGTAGGGCGCCGCGGCGAGGCAGTCCGCGTCTGAGGCGCACGCCTCGCCCTGGGCCGACTGCTTGACGCACGTGCCGCCCGTGCAGGTGAGCATCTTCGTGTCGTCGCACGGCATCATGACGGCGTCACACGCCTTGCCGAGCAAGATCTTGTCGACGCACTTGGTCGCCGTGCTCGTCATCATGCAGTACTGCGCGCCGCCGCAGACCGCGCCGACGTCCGAGCACTGCGCGTCGGTGCCCTTCACGGCCTTCGGCGCGCACTGGCCCTTGTCGCAGATGGAGCTCTTGCTCTTGCAGTCGTACTTCGTCGTGCAGGCGGCGTCGAGGTCCTTGATGTCGCCCTGGAAGACGTAGTTGCACGTGTCGCTGACCTGGTCGAGGTCGTCGGCCGTGATGAGCGACTTCTTGAAGACCGCGGTGGTCTTGCTGATGCAAGCCCCGACGTTGCTCGCCACGAAGGTGCGCGGCGCGACGTTGGCCGCGGTCACGAAGGCCATGCAGGCCGCCTTGCGCGCGTCGGTGCACTGGGACACCGTGAATCCGCACGTCGCCGGGGCCCCCGAACATTCTGCCGACGCCTTCATCGTGCAGAAGTCGTCCGGCGTGAGCGTTTTGCTACCTCCGCCGCCGCAGGCGATGGCGAGGGTCGAGAGGATCCCGATGCAGGTGATGCCGGCGCGCAGATTCATGACAGTCCTCGTCATAGGTTGAGGGGCGCAGTTTGGCCCCCGGCCGGGGGGTGGGTCAAGCTCGGGGTGCGAGGTTGCCGGACGTTGCAGGACCTCGCCAGACCTCGCCGCACCTCGGCAGACAACGTTCGTCTGCGACGGGAATCCCTGTGAGCCGAATACACCAGGGGTTAATCTATTCGTCCGGAAGGCCATGTCGCAAACGGCTCAAAAACCGCACCTCCGGCTGGTGCAGGGCGCTCCCGGCGGCAAGGCCGCTCCGGGCGGCGGCGACATCGCCCCGGGCACGGGCCTCGACGCGGCCGCGCGCCCGGAGGACTCGCCCCCCGCGGATCCGAAGGCGGCCGTCGAGGAGGCTTTTCGGAGGTACGCGCCGCTCGTCGCCTCGCTCGGGCTGCGCATCACGGCGCTGCGCGACGAGATCGACGACTTCGTGCAGGAGGTCTTCCTGCGCGCGACGCGCGGGATCGGGGGCCTGCGCCACCAGGGCGCGACGAAGGCCTGGCTCGTGTCGATCACGATCAACGTCGCGCGCCAGCGGCTGCGCGTCCGCAAGCTGCGCAAGCTCGTGGGCCTCGACGTGCCCATCGAGTTCGAGGAGCTCGTCGATCCGGCGCTGTCGCCCGAGGATCGGCTGCTGCTCACGCGGATGTACCGGGCGCTCGACGGGCTGCCCGTGAACCAGCGGCTCGCCTGGTCGCTGCGGCACATCGAAGGTGAGCGCCTCGAGACGGTGGCCCTGCTCTGCGGCTGCTCGCTCGCGACGGCCAAGCGGCGCATCGTCGCCGCGCAGAAGGTGATTTCCGAGGCGGTGGGGACGTAGACATGGCGACCGAGCAGACGACTGAATCCCAGGAGATCCCGGCGCGCATCCTGCGGGGCGCGGGCCTCATTCGCGAGGAGGTGGCCGTGCGCTGGCCCGCGGGCCACGTCGAGCTCGCGCTCATCCAGCTGCAGCGGCGGCGCTTGCAGCGGCGCTACCGCGCGGCGGGCGCGCTGCTGACCGTGACGGGCGCCGGGCTCGCGCTCGCGCTCGCCTTCGGCGGTCAGCTCCGCGACCAGCTGACGGCGCGCGGGCTCCTCCCGGCCGGGTCCCGCGCCGCGAGGACGTCGGTGGCGGCGTCGGCGGCGCCCGCGGCCTCCAGGCTCGCG
>DASZWW010000078.1:0-15825 GCA_035546175.1 Polyangia bacterium | reverse complement strand
GGCGCTCATACCATATTTTCCAGCCATCGCGTGGGCGTCCGCTGGACGGTCGGGGGGCCTGCTGATAGATTCGTCCGCCCTCTCGACGATGCCCTGTCTTCTCTCCGTCGTCGTTCCCGTCTACAACGAGGAACAGACTCTCCCCAAGTTCCTCGCCGCGATCCGCCCGGCGCTCGCCGAGGTGACGGAGGACTACGAGATCATCTTCGTCGCCGACCCGTGCACGGACCGCACGGTCGAGATGATCCACGAGGAGCACGAGCGCGACAAGCGCGTCAAGCTGCTGCTCTTCTCGCGCCGCTTCGGGCAGCCCTCGGCGACCATCGGGGGCCTGACCTACGCGGCGGGGCAGGCCGTCATCGTCATCGACTGCGACCTGCAGGATCCGCCGCGGCTCATCCCCGAGATGGTCAAGCGCTGGCGCGAGGGCTACAAGGTCGTCATCCCCCAGCGCCGCTCGCGCGAGGGCGAGACGATGATCAAGCGCATCATCTCGTACGTCGGCTACTGGGTCATCAACCGCATCGCCATCGTGCCGATCCCGCGCAACACGGGCGACTTCCGCCTCCTCGATAGGCGCGTCGTTAAGGAGATCGTCGCGCTGCGCGAGAGCCACGGCTTCCTGCGCGGCCTCACGAGCGTCGTCGGCTTCAAGACGACGCTTTTGCAGTTCGATCGCGACGCGCGCGCCGCGGGCGAGGGGAAGTACAACCGCCTCACGGGCAGCCTCAAGATCGGCTTCAACGGCATCGTCGCGTTCTCCGACTCGCTGCTGCGGCTCATGGTCATCGCGGGCATGGGGATGGCCGGCCTCGCGCTGCTGGCCATCCCGGTCGTCGCCGTGCTCAAGGCCTACAACCTCTACGGCTTCGTCGAGGGCCTGGCGACGATGTGCATCCTCATGCTGTTCCTGGGCGGCATCCAGCTGGTCGGCATGGGCCTGCTCGGCGCCTACGTGGGCCGCACCTACGAGGAGACGAAGCGGCGGCCCAAGTTCATCGTCGAGGAGTCGCTGGGGATCGAGCGGCTCCAGCGTGAGTCCGAGCCATGAAGGCCCTCGTCACGGGCGGCGCCGGCTTCATCGGCAGCACCCTCGTCGACCGGCTGCTCGCGCGCGGCGACGAGGTGGTCGCCTACGACAACCTCTCGACCGGCCGCCGCGAGTTCCTCAAGGAGGCGCTGCCGAACGCGCGCTTCGAGCTGGTCGAGAGCGATCTGCTCGACGGCGCGGCGCTGCAGAGCGCGATGCGCGGCGTCGACGTCGTCTTTCACCTCGCGGCCAACGCCGACGTCCGCTTCGGCACCGAGCACCCCGACAAGGACCTGCAGCAGAACACGATCGCCACCTTCCACGTCCTCGAGGCCATGCGCGCGAACGGCGTCAAGCGCATCGCCTTCAGCTCGACGGGCTCGATCTACGGGGAGCCGACCGTCTTCCCCACGCCCGAGGACGCGCCCTTCCCGGTGCAGACGTCGCTCTACGGCGCCTCGAAGCTCGCGGGCGAGGGCCTCATCAGCGCCTACTGCGAGGGCTTCGGGTTCCAGGGCTCGATCTTCCGCTTCGTCTCGATCCTCGGCGAGCGTTACACGCACGGCCACGTCTTCGACTTCTACAAGCGCCTGCGCGCCGACCCCAGCACGCTCCACGTGCTCGGCAACGGCAAGCAGCGCAAGTCGTACCTCTACGTGCAGGACTGCGTCGACGCGATCCTCCTCGCCGTCGAGAAGAACGCGCCCGGCAAGGCCACCATCCTCAACCTCGGCGCCGACGAGTACTGCCAGGTCATCGACTCGATCGGCTGGATCACGGGCGCGCTCGGCATCTCGCCCAAGCTCACCTACGCGGGCGGCGAGCGCGGCTGGATCGGCGACAGCCCCTTCATCTTCCTCGACTGCGCGCGCATGCGCGCCCTCGGCTGGGCGCCGAAGCTCACGATCCAGCAGGGCATCCTCCGCACGCTCGAGTACCTGCGCGCGAACCCCTGGGTCCTCGAGTCGCGCGACTGAAGCGCGCGGCTACGAGCCGCTCGGGACATCGCTCGCGACGTCCGGGCTCGCGCCCCCGTCCGCGCCGCCGTCCGCGACGTCGACGCAACCGGTATGAGCCTTCCTGCGCGTCGGCGTCTTCGGGCGGCTACTTCTGCTTCTTGCGCAGGAGCACCATACCCGTGACGGGGCGGCGCTCGACGATCTCGTACTCGCCGCTCGCGAGGGCCTTGCGCGCGATGTCGGCGCCGAAGCCGCCCGAGTCCTCGGCGTAGAGGATGTAGTCGGCGCCCGCGTAGCTCACTCGCAGGGTCATGACGTCCATGCGGTTCGAGACGTGGGGGTGCTCGACCTCGCTCACGGAGATGGAGGCCTTCTTGGGGATCTTGGCGATGAGCTCCGCGATGTCGCGCTCCTTCTGCTTCTCGAGCGCGGTGACGGGGCGGAAGGAGGGGATGTCGCGGAAGCCGCCCTTGAACTTGTCGCCGGGCCCGGGGGGCAACGCGCCCCACACGCGCGTCGTGAGGAAGGTCGCGAAGGCGATGGCGCCTAGCGCGCCCCACAGGCGCGGGACGCCGCGCGGCGAGTTGCGCAGGTGGGCCAGCACCAGCGCCGACGCCGTGAACAGGAAGGGGACGAAGAACAGGATGTACTGGAAGCTGATCTGCACCGTGGGCCAGTAGGCCGTCGTCAGGATCGTGAAGGGGATCGCGGGCAGGAGGCTCATCCAGAGCAGGCCGCGCCGCAGCGGCAGGAAGGCGAGCGGCGTCAGGACGAGCAGGAGGAGGACGATCTTCTCGGTGTTGACGAGCGTCTTGAAGACGTAGGTCGGGTTGGAGAGCAGCGTCTTGACGATGCCGCCGTAGGTGTTCTCGCCGGCCGGGTAGAGCTCCTTGTAGAACTCGTTGAACCACCAGGCGCCGAAGCGCGGCATGACGACGACCTTGATGACGACGAAGTAGCAGGCCGCGAGGACCGTCATGGCGAGCGCCATGCGCGTGCGCTTGCCGACGAGCAGGAGGTAGACGCCGAGGACGATGAACCCGATGGGCACGTCCTCGCGGCAGCCCATGGCGAGCACGAAGGAGATGCCGAAGACGAGCGGCTTCTCGGCGTCGAGCGCGTCGAGCGCCAGCAGCACGAGCGGCACCGCGAACGGCTGGAAGTGGATGTCGTAGAAGTTCGCCTCGTGCATGGGCGCGTACGCGAGGTACGCGAGCGCGAGGAGCATCGCCGCCGGCCGCGGCAGGCGGCGCGCGGCGAAGCGGTAGAGCGGGATCGCCCCGAGCGCGAGCGACGTCGCCTGCATGATGAGCAGCGTCTCCGAGCCGGGCCGCAGCGCGTAGAACGGCATGAGCACGAACATGGTGAGCTCGGCGTGGTTGCTGAGCATCGACCACGTCCCGCCCGTCGGCAGCACGCTCAGCGTGCGGAAGGGGCGGCCGTGCATGAGGTTGTAGAACATGTTGTCGTAGTTGCCGAGGTCGTACGCGAACGTCGCGAACTCGCGGTGCTGCAGGATCGTCGCCCAGCTCATCCAGACGGCGTAGAACGCCACGCCCAGGAGCACGACGCCGGTCTCGATGTAGACGACGCGGCGGCGCCCGGCCGCCGTGGAGGACGGCCAGCGAAAGAGCCTGGCCAGCAGGCGCGCGAGGGCGACGCGCTCCGCGGCGACCTCGGCGGCGGCCGCCTGGACGCAGCGCTGGGCCAGCAGCGTGACCGCGGCGATGGCGCTCGCGCGCGCGAGCGCCTCCCACTCCGTCGCCACGAGCAGCGGGCGGGCGAGCGCGGGCAGCGCGAGCGGCGACAGCAGCCGCGCCGCCCGCAGGACGCCGGCGGCGCGCGCGAACGGCGGACGCGTGGCGCGCCGCCAGAGGTACAGCGAGAGGGCCGCCAGCTTGCCGGCGACCGCGCCCGCCGCGAGCCAGAGCAACAGGTGGGCGCGCGCGCGCGTCGCCAGCTGGTTGCGGTTCACGAAGTCGCGTAGGTTCGCCGAGTCGTGGGCGTGGAACGTGCCTGTCATCTGGACCACGAACGCGACGACGCAGACCGAGATGACCGCGAGCATGAGCGTGCCGCGCGTCAGCAAAGCCACGCCGCGCCGGCCGAGGTACGTGCTCGGAGGCGCGGGCGCGACCGCCTCGGCGAAGACGACCGGGGGCGGACCGACGCTCGCCGCCTCGGCGGCGGGGTCCATGCCCGCGCCGCGCGCCTCCGCGGCGGGCTCGGCGCTCACCGGGGCGAGCTCCTCGACCGCGGGCGCCGTCGAAGGCTCCCCGGTCGCTTCCGGCTCCGGGTTCTGGCTCATTCGACCTGCATGCGACGTTGGGTGAGCGCCCCGCTAAATAGCACATTTCGGGCGCTCCGGCGCCCGGCGGGCTGGCCCGGTGGACGCGCGGCGGCACCCTCTGCTAGCTTCGCGGGCCTCGCATGAGCGACGCAGGATTCCCCTGGCCGGCGCCGTCCGAAGGAGGCTCGCGGCCCGTGTGGACCGGAGCCGGCTTCGAGCTCGACGGCGCCCGCGTCCCCGTCATGTCGTACGGCGTCGGCGCGTCCGGGTGGAGCGACGGCCTCACCTCGATGCATGAGGACGTCGCCGGCGCCACCCACCCCATCGACCTCGCGTCGCGCCGGCACGCCGTGGACCAGCTCCGCAGGCACCTGCCGCGGCCCGACGCCGTCGTGCTCGAGGTGGGGTGCTCGTCCGGCTACCTCCTCCGCGACATGCGCGAGGCCCTGCCGCAGGCGTTCCTCATCGGCGCGGACTACGTGCGCGGGCCCCTCGAGGCGCTGGCCGGCTCGCTGCCCGACGTCCCCATCCTGCAGTTCGACCTGCAGCGGTGCCCCCTGCCCGACGCGTCCGTGGACGCCGTCGTCCTGCTCAACGTCCTCGAGCACATCGAGGACGACGCCGCCGCCGTCGGTCACCTCTACCGCGTGCTCAGGCCCGGCGGCGTCGCCGTCATCGAGATCCCGGCCGGACCACAGCTCTACGACGTCTACGACAAGGAGCTGATGCACTTCCGCCGCTACCGCCGCCGCGGCGCCGTGGGCCTCTTCGAGAAGGCCGGCTTTCGCGTCGCGAAGGCCTCTCACCTCGGCTTCTTCGTCTACCCGGGCTTCTGGGCGGTCAAGAAGAAGAACCGGCTGTTCGCCTCGAAGGAGGCCGGCGCGGCCGTCGTCGCCAAGGACATCAAGTCGAGCGCCAGCCCGGTCCTCGCCTCGCTGATGAACCTCGAGCTCAAGCTCGGCGAGCGGGTGTCTTACCCCGTCGGCATCCGCTGCCTGATCACGGCGCGCAAGCCGGCCTGAGCGGCGGCCGAGCTCGGCGTCAGAGCCGCCGCACCCAGAGCGTCCAGCCGTCCCACCCCGAGGCCTGCTCGAACGGGCTCATCGCCGCCGGCGGGGCCTTCGCGTGGCACGCCTTCTCGACGACGACGAACTCGGCGCCGGCGATCGCCGCCGCGGGATCGACGTTCACGCCCCGTGGAGGCCGCCCGGCGATGACGTGGTCGACGTCCGAGAGCGGCATGTCCTGCACGACGCCGCACCCGACGAGGGCCACCGGGCCCGGCTCGCGCGGCGGCGGGCGGCGCGCCGCGAGCCGGGCGACGGCGAAGGGCCCGAGCTCCTGTCGGCCCTCCGCGTAACGAAGGGCGTAGCCGAAGAAGACCAGCTCGCCGGAGACGGGGACCTCGCGGTCGATGCTGTCCCCGTGGCTCCACAGCAGGTGCGTGACGCCGAGGCTCGAGAGCAGGTCGTGGACGCGGTCGGGGCGCGCGAGCTGGCTGTAGTCGATCGCCGGCTGCAGGCGCGCGCTGTCGGCGAGGGAGCGCCGGTTGAGGCCGAGCTTGAGGTACTCCTCGTGGACGAGGACGGTCGCGTCGCGCGGCAGGGCTCGGTCGGCGGCCTGGAAGCTCGTGTCGTACTGGAAGCGCGCGTGCAGGTCGCCCCGATAGGTCGAGGAGAGGCGCTGGAGCGAGCGGATCGCGGGCACGTCGCGCAGCATCGCGTGCGTGGGGAGCCACGGCACGTCGTGCCCCCACACGAGCTGCGCCGACACCAGGGCGACGACGCCCAGCCGCGCGACGAGGCCGCCGTCCCAGGCGTGGAGCAGCGCCGCCGCCGAGGCCGCGACCATCCACGGCAGCAGCGCCTGCAGGTAGCGGTCCTGGTGGAACGTCCAGTACCACGCGAACAGCCCCAGCAAGGTCCCGGCCGCGAGGAGCCGCGCGCGACCCGCGCCGCGGGCGAGCGCCAGCACCGGCAGCGTCAGCGTGAACAGGAAGCCGAACACCGGCAGGTCGCGGTGGAAGTTGGGCCAGTCGTGGGGGATGAACGCGAACGTGAAGATCCCGACCGCGCTCTCCCCGAGCTTCTGCAAAAGCGTCCCCGACGGCGTCCAGGCCGTCATGCCGCCCGTGAACGCGGCGGTCGCGCCCGCCCACCCCTTGACCATGGGGTGCGCGGGCAGCCAGGCGGCCAGCATCGGGTACATGGGGTCGCCGTACCAGACGAGGTTGGCCAGCCAGTGCGGGGCCGTCGCCACGAGGGCCGCGAGGACGAGGGCGCCGAGGCCTCGCAGGTGCTGGCGGCGGCTCACGGGCGCGAGCGCCGGCGCGTGGCGCGTCCTCCAGAGCGCGCGCCCGCTCGCGACGGCGACGAGCGCGACGGCCGGCAAGACGAGCGAGATCGACTGGTACTTCGTGAGCGCCGCGCCCGCCACCATGAGGCCCGCGAGGACGCCGGGCGCGCGCTCGTCCGGGCGCCGCAGCACGCGCCTCACCGAGAGCGCGATCGGCACGGCCCAGAACGCGAGCACGTGATCGGCGGCGAGCGACAGGCTCGAGTCGTAGAGGAAGAGGCCGGGGAAGAGGAAGATGAGCGCCCACGTGCCGCGCACGCGCCGGCGCCGGTAGACCGCCTCGACGAGCAGGGGGATCGCGAAGACCGTCGCGACGAAGAGCGCGAACTCCATGTGCGCGCAGAGCTCGACGTGCCCGAACAGGTTCACGCTGCGCAGCGTGAACGGCCACGTGTAGAGCCACGACGCGAGGTGCGGGATGACGCCCGCCACCCACCCCTCGACGAAGGGACCCACGCGCCCCCAGGCCGCGAAGTGCTCGGCGATGGGGAGGTGGTAGGTCAGCGAGTCGAACGCCGCGTTCTCGGGCAGCATGATCGTCAGGTAGACGACCGCGAGCCCGAGGGTGCCGAAGGCGTACGCCCAGGACGGCGCCGGTGACCTCCGCCAGGCGCGGCGCCGGACGGCGCGGAAGTGGCGCCGCGCCCGCAGCAGGTACAGCGTGAGGGGCTTCGCCCCCGTCGCGCCGAGCAGCAACGGATAAACGACGAAGAACGGAGGCCGCAGGAGCCGCAGCACGCCGAGCGCGAACACGCCGACCGCGAAGACGAGCACGCCCGTCGCGAAGTCGAAGAGGAGCCGCTCCCGGAACGGCAGGCGCAGGTCGGGCAAGAGCCGCAGCGCCGCGTGACCAACGCTGGTGCAGCAGGCGATCCAGAGCGCCGTCGCGAGCCAGATGCCCGCGTACGGCCAGAGCATCCAGGTCGCGAGCGGCTCCTTCTGGCCGACGAAGGCCAGCAGCAGCGCGGTGGCGCCGAACAGCGCGAGCGGCACGAGGACTCCGCGGGCGCGCTCGAAGGTGGCGCGGACGCGCGCCCGGACGGGATCCCACATGAGCCGACCGGCCAAGCTAGCCGCGGAAGCGTCCGCTGTCCAGCCGCGCCCTCGGGGCTATTCGCCCGCGCGGCCGGATGTGCTATGAGCGACCTCCCGCACCCATGAACGTCTGCGTCTTCGGGCTCTGGCACCTCGGCTCCGTGACCGCGGCTGGCATCGCGGAGCACTTCCCGACGGTCGGCGTCGATCCCGACGAGGCCGTCGTCGCGGGCCTGCGCGAGGGGCGGCCGCCCATCCTCGAGCCGGGGCTGCCGGAGCTCGTGCGCGCGGGCCTCGCCTCCGGGCGCCTGTCGTTCTCGTCCGACGTGGCGCGCGCCGCCGAGGCCGACCTCGTGTGGATCACCTTCGACACGCCCGTGAACGAGAACGACGAGGCCGACGTCGAGGCCGTCGTCCGGCGCGTCGAGTCGCTCTTCCCGCACCTCGCCGACGGGGCCGTCGTGCTCGTCTCGTCGCAGGTGCCGGTCGGCACGACGGCGCGCCTCGAGGAGGCCTTCGCCGCCTTCGCGCGCGGGCGCCGCGTCGACTTCGCGTGCTCGCCCGAGAACCTGCGGCTCGGCAAGGCGCTCGAGGTGTTCCGCAACCCGGACCGCATCGTCGTCGGCGCCCGCACCGAGGCGGCGCGCGCCCGCATCGGCGAGCTGCTCGCGCCCCTCGGCCGGCCCATCCAGTGGATGCGCGTCGAGTCGGCCGAGATGACGAAGCACGCCATCAACGCGTTCCTCGCCACCTCGGTCGTGTTCATCAACGAGATCGCCGCCGCGTGCGAGGCGACCGGCGCCGACGCCAAGGAGGTCGAGCGCGGCCTCAAGACCGAGCAGCGCATCGGTCCGGGCGCGTACCTCGGCCCGGGCGCGGCGTTCGCGGGCGGCACGCTCGCGCGCGACGTCGCGTTCCTGCTGGCCATCGGCGGGCGCCTGGGCTTCGCGACGCCCCTCTTCGCGGGCGTCAAGCAGAGCAACGACGTCCACCGCCGCTGGGCGAGCCGTCGCCTGGGCGAGCTGCTCGGCCCGCTCGCCGGCAAGACCATCGCCGTCCTCGGCCTCACCTACAAGGCGAACACCGACACGCTGCGCCGCTCGGAGTCGGTGACGCTGTGCCGCTGGCTCGTCGAGCAGGGCGCGAACGTGCGCGCGCACGATCCGGCCATCCACGAGAGGTCCGCGGAGCTGCCGCCGGCGCTGGCGCTCGCGGCCACGGTCGACGAGGCGGTGCGCGGCGCCGACGCGATCGTCGTCGCCACCGAGTGGCCCGCGTTCAAGGAGCTCACGGGCGAGCGCCTCGCCGCGGGCGGCCGCCGTCCGCTCGTGCTCGACGCCAACCGCTTCCTCGCCGCCAAGCTCGCCGGCGACGCGCGCGTGCAGTACGTCGCCGTCGGCGCGGGCGCCGAGAGGGGAGCGAAGAACGCATGAAGCTCGCGGGCCGCAAGATCCTGGTCACGGGCGCGAGCCAGGGCTTCGGCCTGGCCGTCGCCGAGCGGTGCCTGGCCGAGGGCGCCGACGTCGCGGTCTGCTCGCGCTCGCGCGACGCGATCGAGCGAGCGGCGGCGGCGCTGCGCGCCGAGGCCGGCGAGGACCGGCGGGTCGTGGCCGCGGCCGTCGACGTCTCGGACGCCGCCGCCGTCGACGCGTTCGTCGCCGACGCCACGCGCGCGCTCGGCGGCCTCGACGGCCTCGTCAACAACGCCGGCATCTACGGCCCCAAGGGCCTCATCGAGGAGGTCGACTGGGCCGAGTGGGCGAAGGCGCTCGAGATCAACCTCTACGGCACGATCCTGCCGTGCCGCGCCGTGCTCCCCGCCTTCCGCGCGCGCGGCTGGGGCAAGATCGTGAACCTCTCGGGCGGCGGCGCGACGGCGCCCCTGCCGCGCCTCTCCGCCTACGCGGCCTCGAAGGCGGCGGTCGTGCGCTTCACGGAGACGCTCGCCGAGGAGCTGCGCGGCACGCGCGTCGACGTCAACGCCGTCGCGCCGGGCGCCCTCAACACGCGCCTGCTCGACGAGGTGCTCTCCGCCGGGCCCGAGAAGGTCGGCCAGGCCTTCTACGAGCGCTCGCTCAAGCAGAAGGCCGAGGGCGGCGCGCCGCTCGAGAAGGGCGCCGCCCTCTGCGCGTTCCTCCTGTCGCCGGAGAGCGACGGCATCACGGGCAAGCTGCTCTCCGCCGTGTGGGATCCGTGGGCGGATCTGCCGGGGCGCCTCGCCGAGCTCGAGAAGAGCGACATCTACACCTTGCGCCGCATCGTCCCCAAGGACCGCGGCAAGGACTGGGGTGACTCGTGAGGTTCGCCCCGTGAGATTCGCCATCGTGGGCTGCGGGCTCATCGGACAGAAGCGCCTCCGCTCGCTGCGGCCCGGCGACCAGGTCGTCGCCGTGGCCGACCCGGTGCTCGAGCGCGCGCAGGCCCTCGCCTCGCAGGCGCGCGGCGCCGCGGCGGTCACCGACTGGCGGCAGGCCGTCGAGCGCGCGGACGTCGACGCGGTCTTCGTCGCCACGAGCAACGACGCGCTCGCGCCCGTGACCCTGGGCGCCGTCGAGGCCGGCAAGCACGTCCTCGTCGAGAAGCCGGCCGCGCGCAACCCCGGCGAGCTCGTGCCCATCATGGCCGCCGCCGATCGCAAGGACGTGCGCGTGCAGGTCGGCTTCAACCACCGCTACCACCCCGCGCTCCAGCGGGCGCGCGAGCTCATCGACTCGGGGGTCGCGGGCCCGCTCATGTACATCCGCGCGCGCTACGGCCACGGCGGCCGGCCCGGCTACGACAAGGAGTGGCGCGCCCGCCCCGAGATCTCGGGCGGCGGCGAGCTGCTCGATCAGGGCGTGCACCTCATCGATCTGTCGCGCTGGTTCCTGGGAGACTTCCCGGACGTGCAGGGCCACGTCGCGACGTTCTTCTGGGACATGCCCGCCGAGGACAACGGCTTCCTGCTCCTCAAGACGCCGCAGGGTCAGGTGGCGTGGCTGCACGCCACCTGGACCGAGTGGAAGAACACCTTCTCCTTCGAGATCTTCGGGCGCGACGCCAAATTCCACGTCGAGGGGCTGGGCGGCAGCTACGGCGTCGAGCGGCTCAGCTACTACAAGATGAAGCCTCAGATGGGCCCGCCCGACACGACGATCTGGGAGTACCCGGGCGAGGACCGGTCCTGGCACCTCGAGCTCGAGGCCTTCGCGCAGGCCATCGAAGCCGGCCGGACGCCGCCCGTCACGCTGCGCGACGCGCACGCGGCGCTCACCGTCGTCTATCAGGTGTACGCCCTCTGCGGGCGGGTCCCGACGACGTAGTCTCGTCACGGCTCGTGACGGCACCGGCGGCGAAGCCCGGCGCGACGCGCGCGCCGGGGCACTTAGTTACACAGTCCGGGCTCGACACGGGCACCCCGTCGCCTTAAAAATCGCCGCATGCCCAACAGCTTCGGAAGCCGCTCGACGCTCAAGGTCGGCGCGCGCGAGTACGAGATCCACCGCCTGTCCGCCCTCGAGAAGGCGGGCCTGCCGCCGGGCCGACTGCCGTTCTCGCTGCGCATCCTGCTCGAGAACCTGCTGCGCACCGAGGACGGCCGCGCCGTCAAGGACAGCGACGTGCGCGCGCTCGCGAGCTGGGACGCCAAGGCCGAGCCGAGCAAGGAGATCGCCTTCATGCCGGCGCGCGTGCTCCTGCAGGACTTCACGGGCGTGCCCGCGGTCGTCGACCTGGCGGCGATGCGCGCCGCCATCAAGAAGCTCGGCGGCGACGCCACGAAGATCAACCCGCTCATCCCCGCCGAGCTCGTCATCGATCACTCGGTGCAGGTCGACGAGTTCGGGAGCGACAAGGCGCTCTCGCTCAACGCCCAGATCGAGTTCTCGCGCAACAAGGAGCGCTACGCGTTCCTGCGCTGGGGTCAGTCGGCCTTCCGCAGCTTCGCCGTCGTGCCGCCCGACACAGGCATCGTCCACCAGGTCAACCTCGAGTACCTCGCGCGCGTCGTGTTCACGACGCCGCCCGACAAGGGCGGAGTGGTCCAGGCGTATCCGGACACGGTGGTCGGCACCGACTCGCACACCACCATGGTCAACGGCCTCGGCGTGCTCGGCTGGGGCGTGGGCGGCATCGAGGCCGAGGCGGCGATGCTGGGACAGCCCATGTCGATGCTCATCCCGCAGGTGCTGGGCATGCGCCTGCACGGCAAGCTGCGCGAGGGCATGACGGCGACGGACCTCGTCCTCACCGTCACGGAGATCCTGCGCAAGAAGGGCGTCGTCGGGAAGTTCGTGGAGTTCTTCGGGCCGGGGGTGGCGGCGCTCTCGCTCGCGGACCGCGCGACCATCGCCAACATGGCGCCCGAGTACGGCGCGACCTGCGGCATCTTCCCGGTCGACGCCGAGACGCTGCGCTACCTGACGTTCTCGGGCCGCGCCGCCGAGCAGGTCGCGCTCGTCGAGGCCTACGCGCGCGAGCAAGGCCTCTTTCACGAGGCCTCGACGCCGGAGGCGGAGTACTCGGACGTCGTCGATCTCGATCTCGCCTCGGTCGAGCCGTCGGTCGCGGGGCCCAAGCGCCCGCAGGACCGCGTGAGCCTCTACAAGGCGAAGAAGTCCTTCGAGGACGCGCTCCCGTCGCTCGCCAAGCCCAAGAAGTCGACGCCGGCGGCGACGCCCGGCGCCCCCGCCGCCGCGGCCGACAAGCGCGCCACGCGCGAGACGTCGGTCGGCTTCGCGCCGGTGGGCGACGCGCTGCCCGAGGTCAACAACGGCTCGGTCGTCATCGCCGCCATCACGAGCTGCACGAACACCTCGAACCCGTCCGTGCTCGTCGCCGCGGGCCTCGTCGCCAAGAAGGCCGTCGAGAAGGGCCTCTCGACGAAGCCGTGGGTCAAGACGTCGCTCGCGCCCGGCTCGAAGGTCGTCACCGAGTACCTGGCCGAGGCGGGCCTGACGCCTTACCTCGACACGCTCAAGTTCAACACCGTCGGCTACGGCTGCACGACCTGCATCGGCAACTCGGGCCCGCTGCCCGCCGCCGTCACGCAGGCCATCGAGGACCGCGCGCTCGTCGTCTGCAGCGTGCTGTCGGGCAACCGCAACTTCGAGGGCCGCGTGCACCCCGAGGTGCGCGCCAACTACCTCATGTCGCCGCCGCTCGTCGTCGCCTACGCGCTCGCGGGCCGCATCGACCTCGACCTCGAGAAGGAGCCCCTCGGCGAGGGGAAGGCCGGCCCCGTCTACCTCAAGGACATCTGGCCGTCGACCAAGGAGGTCGCGGACGCGATGGCCAAGGCCGTCAAGCCCGAGATGTTCACCAGGTCGTACGGCGTGGTGTTCAAGGGCGACGAGCGCTGGCAGAAGCTCGCCGTCCCCACGGGCGACACCTACGTCTTCGAGGACGACTCGACGTACATCAAGCACCCGCCGTACTTCGCCGACATGAAGAAGACCCCCGGCGAGGTCAAGGAGCTCAAGAAGGTGCGCGCGCTCGCCGTGCTGGGCGACAGCATCACGACCGACCACATCTCGCCCGCGGGCAGCATCAAGAAGGACGGTCCCGCCGGCAAGTACCTCGTCGAGAGCGGCGTCGACCCGAAGGACTTCAACAGCTACGGGGCGCGCCGCGGTAACCACGAGGTCATGGTGCGCGGAACGTTCGCGAACGTGCGGCTCAAGAACCTGCTCGCGCCGGGCACCGAGGGCGGCGTGACGCGCCACCTGCCCGACGGCGCGCCGATGTCGATCTTCGACGCGAGCCAGCTCTATTCGAAGGAGGGCGTGCCCCTGTGCGTGCTCGCCGGCAAGGAGTACGGCTCGGGCTCGTCACGCGACTGGGCGGCGAAGGGCCCCATGCTGCTCGGCATCCGCATGGTGATCGCCGAGAGCTACGAGCGCATCCACCGCAGCAACCTCGTCGGGATGGGCATCCTGCCGCTGCAGTTCGCCGCGGGGGAGAGCGTCGCCTCGCTGGGCCTGTCGGGCGAGGAGGTCTTCGAGACGGTCGGCCTGCCGGCCATGCTCGACTCGGGCTTCGCGAGCGGCAAGACGCTCATCGTCCGCGCCACCTCCGCCGACGGCAAGACGAAGGACATCAAGACCCTCGTCCGCATCGACACGCCCCAGGAGATCGCCTACTACCAGCACGGCGGCATCCTGCACTACGTCCTGCGCTCGCTCGCCTGAGGCGGGGTGCTCGCAGCGACCGCCGCGAGCGCCTACTGAACGATGGGGATGCAGCAGCCGGTGACGCAGCCGAGGCCGGCGGGGCACTGGGCGAACGGGCCGGGGACGCACGAGGGGGCGCCCTCGCAGGTCGCCACGCCGCCGTCGCCGTGCGAGCCGCCCGCGCCGCCGTCGGTGTCGGTCGTCGTGCAGTCCTCGGGGACGTTGGGCTTGCCGACGCAGATCTCGCAGCGGCCGCAGGTGTTGAGGCACTGCGTGACCTGCGTGCAGGGCGAGCACTTCGTGGGGTCGTTGAAGTCCTTCGACGTGCACGTCGGATCGAGGCGAATCGGGGTCGAGGCGCCCGGGACGGCGCAGCAGCCGAAGCAGTCGCACCCGTTGGGCACGTACTTGCGGCAGTTGTCGAGGCACTTCTGCGACTGCGACGCCGTCGTCGAGCACTCGTTCATGTGCTTCTGGACGAAGCTCGGGTCGTAGGGACAGCGGTTGTTCGTGCTCAGGGGATCGCAGTCGAGCTGCCACTGGCAGCCGTCGTCGCCCATGCCCGAGTTGCCGTCGAAGAAGCAGTCCTGCTTGCAGGGGTCGACGTTGTCGCCCGGGATGCCGGTGGCGAAGGAGCTCTCGTCGTTGTCGGCGGGGCCGGTGCACTCGGGATCCGCCGAGTCGATGAGGCCGTCGCCGTCGTTGTCGATGCCGTCGCTGCACTGGGTCTTCCCGATGGGGATCTTGGAGGGGATGCCACCGCCCGCGCCCCCGGCGCCGCCCGTCCCCGTCGCGCTGCCGCCGCCCGCGCCGGTCGAGCCCGCCGCCCCGACCTTTCCCGCAGAGCCGGTGGCGCCCCCACCGCCCGTCTTGCCCGAGCCCGCGCTGCCCCCGCTGCCGCCGCCGCCGTGCGAGAGCGCGCTCGTGGAGTTGCCGCAGCTCGCCGCGGAGGCCGCGCCGAGCACCGCCAATACCGCGAACAGGCCGAGATCCCGGGAGACGCCGCGCAGCTCGAGTCTGCTCATGCGGGTGGGAGCCCCGAGCGGCTCGCCACGGCTCACGGAAAAATGTAGGGCGCGGTGCGCGTGAGCCGTCCGGAAGGCCCCGGGTATCATCATGGGAGATGGCGATCTCCGCGAAGCGCCCGGACGGCCCCGTGCTGCTCCGGATGCCCGACTCGGTGAGCGACGCCGAGCTCGTCGACCGCGCCATCCGCGGCGACCGGTGGGGGCGCGAGGTGCTCTACCGCCGGCACGCGGGCTACTTGCTCGGCCTGGCGACGCGCCTCTGCGCGAACCGGGGCGACGCCGAGGAGATCGTGCAGGACGCCTTCATCTCGGCCTTCGAGCGCCTGGACAGCCTGCGCGATCCGGGCGCGCTGCGCGTGTGGCTCGGGCAGATCACGGTCAACCTGGTCCGGCACCGCCTGCGCCGGCTGCGGCTCATGCGCCTCCTCGGGCTCGACCGCGGCGCCGACGCGACGCTCGAGACGCTCGCCGCGCCGGGGCTGCACCCCGAGGCGTGCGGCGAGCTCGCGCTCCTCGATCGCGTGCTGGTGAAGCTCCGCACGGACCTGCGCATCGCGTGGATGTTGAGGAACGTCGAAGGGCTCGAGCTGACCGAGGTCGCCTCGGTGTGCGGGTGCTCGCTCGCGACGATCAAGCGGCGGCTCTCGGACGCGGACTCCGCCGTGCGCGCCCACGTCTCGCCGTCGCGGCTGCCGCGGCCTCGCGCGGGCGGGCGAGCCGACGGCGCCGACGAGGGGGAGGGCTCGTGAGCCGCCTCGAGTTCCCGCTCAAGGATCTGCTGCGCGATCCCACCGAGGAGCCGGCGCTGCGGCGGATCTGGGAGCGCATCGACGGCCGGCTGCCCGACGCGCGCCGGCGCCGCCGGCGTCTCGCGTTCGCCGCGCTCGCGCTCGCGGCGGGCGCCGCCACGGCGTTCGCGGTCGGCCTGCGGCGCGACGCCGGGCCCTTGCGCTTCGGCGACGGACGCGCGCTCGCCGCG
>DASZWW010000077.1:0-26094 GCA_035546175.1 Polyangia bacterium | reverse complement strand
CCTGCTCGCCGCCACGCTCCTGCCCCCGCGCGTGACGCGCGGCCTGCGCGCCGCGCTGCGCGCCGCGAGACGCGCGGCGCGCGCGCGGGGCCGTCGCGGCGGCGCCTGAGATCCGACGCCGTCGACGCCGGCGACGCCGGCCTCCGGATTCCGGAGCTCCGGCGTTTTGCCGCGGGGACGCAGGCGGCGCCGTTTACCGAAGGAACAATGCTCCTGCGGCGCCGTTCAAGCTACGTGTACGAGAAACACTTCCTTCCCTTCACCGGCCCCTTGCGGCCTCGACTGGCGCCAGCGAATCTCCTAGAGTAACCCGCGATGCGAACAACGCAGCCGTCAGACCTCACCAATCGATCGCGCGCCATCGGCCAAGAGGTCGCCGCGAAGCACGCGGACGACGTCGACGCGAAGGCGCGCTTCCCGCAGGAGACCATCGACGCGCTCCGCAAGGAGAAGCTCCTCTCCGCCGCCGCGCCGGCGGAGCTCGGCGGCGCGGGCGCGGGCATGCAGGAGCTCGCGAGCATGTGCACGGCGATCGCGCAGGGCTGCGGCTCGTCGGGCATGGTGCTCGCGATGCACCACATCCAGGTGGCCTGCATCGCGCGCCACGGGCTCTCGTCCCCCTACTTCAAGAAGTACATGAAGGAGCTCGTCGACAAGCAGCTGCTCGTCGGCTCGATCACCTCCGAGGTGGGCGTGTGGGGCGACACGCGGTCCAGCATCTGCGCCGTCGTGCGCGAGCGCGGCAGCTTCAAGCTCGACAAGGACGCCACGACGGCGTCGTACGCCGAGCACGCCGACGACCTGCTCGTGACGGCGCGCCGCAACCCGGACGCGCCGCAGAGCGATCAGGTGCTCGTGCTCGTGCGCAAGCCGGACCGGGCGCTCACGCGCACCACGACGTGGGACACGATGGGGATGCGCGGCACCTGCAGCCCCGGCTTCAAGATGACGTCGTCGGGGCCCGAGGAGCAGGTGCTGCCCGGCTCCTTCGCCGACGCGTCGGCGCAGACGATGGTGTCCTACTCGCACATCCTCTGGTCGGCCGTGTGGCTCGGCATCGCCAGCGACGCCGTGGCGCGCGCCGCGGCCTGCGTCCGCGCCGAGGCGCGCAAGAACCCCGGCACGGTGCCGCCCAAGGCCGTCCACCTCGCCCGCCTGTCGGCCGAGCTGCAGCTCCTGCGCAACAGCGTCCACGGCCAGGCCGCCGAGTTCGACGAGATCATGTCGCGCCCGACCGGCATGGAGGAGCTGCTCACGGTGAGCTGGGCCCTGAAGATGAACAACATCAAGGTCTCGTCGTCCGAGATGGCGCCGCGCATCGTCCACGACGCGCTGCAGATCATCGGCATCGCCGCCTACAAGAACGACTCCAAGCTGTCGGTGGGCCGCCAGTACCGCGACTCGCTGTCGGCGGCGCTCATGATCTCGAACGATCGGATCTTCGGCAAGACCGCCTCCCTCCTCCTCGTGCACAAGGACGAGTGAAGCCATGACCGCCAACGCCGACATGACGCCCGACTACGACATCGACTCCTTCTACGCCGGCCTCGTCGAGAACGGCCTCATCGTGCCCGTGCGCGTGCAGGGCGCGTTCGGCCGCGGCGCGGTGTTCGAGGACGTGCTCGAGCGCTTCAACGGCCTCGTGACGGAGATCTCGCGCGAGGACCGCGCGGAGGTCTACACGTTCCCGCCCGTCATCGACCGGACGATCATCGAGAAGACTGACTACCTCGACTCGTTCCCCAACCTCGCGGGCACGGTCTTCAGCTTCTTCGGCAAGGACAAGGAGGCGAAGGCGCTCTCGGCGAAGGTCCACGCGCACGAGCCCTGGGCGGACACGCAGGGCATGACCGACGTCTGCCTCAACCCGGCCGCCTGCTACCCCGTCTACCCGGTGGTCGCCGCCGCGGGCCCGCTGCCCGCGAACGGCCGCACGATCACCATGACGAACTGGGTCTACCGCCACGAGCCGTCGCCGGAGCCGACGCGCATGCAGTCGTTCCGCGTGCGCGAGTTCGTGCGCGCCGGCACGCCCGAGATGGCCGTCGCGTGGCGCGACCAGTGGCTCGAGCGGGGGCTCTCGCTCCTGACGTCGCTCGGCCTCCCGGCGAAGTCCGACGTCGCGTCCGATCCGTTCTTCGGGCGGGGCGGCAAGATCCTCGCCGCCGGCCAGAAGGAGCAGAAGCTCAAGTTCGAGGTGCTCGTGCCGGTGATCTCGCTCGAGAACCCCACGGCCGTCTGCTCGTTCAACTACCACCAGGACCACTTCGGGCACGTCTTCGGCATCAAGACGGCCGACGGCAAGGACGCCCACACGGCCTGCCTGGGCTTCGGCCTCGAGCGCGTCGTCATGGCGCTCTTCAAGACGCACGGGTTCGACCCGAAGAAGTGGCCGGCGCCCGTGCGGGCCCGGCTGTGGCCGTGAGCCGCGTCGCCGTCCTGCCCGCGCTCGACGCGGCGACCTACAAGCGGCACGCGCTCCACGCCGACGACCGCGTCTGGCTCGAGAAGAACTGCTACATCGACATCTGCATCGAGGTCGTGCACGCGCTCGGCCTCGAGCCGCTGGCGATGCTCGGCTTCGTGACGGCCATCGACTTCGAGGGCGACCAGTGGACGTTCTTCAAGCCTCCGCACGACGAGCTGCGCGAGCTCTACGCGCTGGACTTCCAGGAGCTCAACGTGTGGCGGCCGCTGTCGGCGCACGTCGTCGAGCACCTCGCGGGCGGCAAGCTCGTGAGCACGGAGGCCGACGCCTTCTACCTGCCCGACACGGCCGGCACCGACTACCAGCGCCAGCACACGAAGACGACGATCGTCATCCAGGACTTCGATCTCGAGAGGCGGCGCCTGGGGTACTTCCACAACGCGGGCTACTTCGCGCTCGAGGGCGACGACTTCGGCCAGCTCTTCCGCGTGGGCTTCCCGCCCGACCCCACCTTCATGCCCCTCTTCGCCGAGCTCGTGCGCATCGATCGCGTCGTGCGCCGCCCCGAGGACGAGCTGCGCGCCCAGGCGCGGGCGCTCCTGCGCAAGCACCTCGCCCGGCGGCCCGTCGACGATCCCGTGGCGCGCTTCGGCGAGCGCTTCGCGGCCGACCTCCCGTGGATCACCGGCGAGGGGCTGGCCTTCTATCACGCCTGGGCGTTCGCGACGGTGCGGCAGCTCGGCGCGGCGGCCGAGCTCGCGCAGCTCCACGTCGAGTGGCTCGGCGACGTCGCGCTCGCGCCCGCGGCGGCCTCGTTCGCGACGGTGAGCCAGGGCGCGAAGGCCTTCATCCTCAAGGCGGCGCGCGCCGTGAACGCCAAGCGCGCGCTCGACGCCACGGCGATGTTCGAGCAGATGGCCGCCGCCTGGCGGGCCGGCCTCGACACGCTCGCCGCGGGGCTGGGCGGCTAGCGGGAGGTGCCCGTGTCGCGCCTCGGCTTCGAGAGCCGCTTCGTGCGGCTCGAGCCGCTCGCCCCCGAGCACGTCGAGGCGCTCGTGAGGGCCGCCACGGCCGATCGCTCGACCTTCGGCCTCGCGCCCGTGCCGCGCGATCGCGCCGAGATGGAGGCCTACGTCGCGGCCGCGCTCGCCGACGAGCAGGCCGGGCGCGCCCTCCCCTTCACCGTGTTCCGGCGCGACGCCGGCCCCGAGCACGTCGTCGGCTCGGCGCGGCTCATGAACCTCGAGTGGTGGACCTGGCCGCCCGGCCCCATCCAGGTCGCGGGCGAGCCGCGCCGGCCCCAGGCCGGCGATCCGCCCGACGTCGCCGAGCTCGGCCACGGGTGGCTCGCGCCCGCGGCGCAGCGCACGACGGTCTTCGCGGCGACGTCGCTCCTGTTGCTCGGCCACGCCTTCGACGCCTGGCGCGTCCACCGGCTCGTGCTCAAGACCGACGCGCGCAACGCCCGCTCGCGCGCCGCCATCGAGAAGCTGGGCGGACGCTTCGAGGGCATCCTGCGCGCGCACCTGCCCGCCGCCGACGGCGTGGTGCGCGACACGGCGATGTATTCGGTCGTGCCCGACGAGTGGCCGGGCGTTCGAAAACGGCTTGAATCGTCGCTCGGCGGACCCCTATAGTTGGGTCGGCATGGGCACGGGTGTCGGCATAGACCTCGTCATGGTCAGCCGCGTCGAGGCGTCCCTGTCGCAGTTCGGGGAGCGCTTTCTGCGTCGGGTCTTCACCGACGGCGAGATCGCCTACGCGACCTCGTCGCCGGCGGTGGCGGCCGAGCGGCTGGCCGCGCGCTTCGCCGCGAAGGAGGCCGCCATCAAGGCCATCGGCCTCGGCGACGGTCACGTCCAGACGGGCATCGGGTGGCGCGACATCGAGGTCGTCCGGGAAGACTCCGGCCGGTGCCGCCTGATCCTGCACGGGGCCGCTCGCGCCGCCGCGGACGAGGCCGGCGTCGCCGAGCTCTCCGTGAGCCTCACGCACGAGGGCGACTACTCCGCCGCCGTGGTCCTCGCGATCTCCTCACCTTCCCCCTCGAACCCCCCGCAGTCGTAGGAGGCCCCCGCCGCATGATCGACAAGATTCGCAAGATCCTCAAGGACCACGGCCGGCTCAACAAGGACGCACTGTCGCTCGAGGAGACCGCGGACCTCTACCAGGCCGGGATGACGTCGCACGCGAGCGTCAACGTCATGCTCGCCCTCGAGGGCGAGTTCGAGATCGAGTTCCCGGACCACATGCTCAAGCGCAGCGTGTTCGAGAGCATCGAGGCGATGCGCGGCGCGATCCAGGAGCTCACCAAGAGCGCGTGACGCCCCGGGGCCACACCGTCACGGGTCACCGGCACGCGGCGGTCTCGGCGTGGCAGGCGTGCGCCACGCCTCCGGGGGCGATCGAGGATCCGGCGGGCCTCCTGCGCGCGGGCGTCCGCTGGATCGACGCGGGCGCGCCCACGACGGCGGCCGCGGCGGCGCGGGGCGCGGGCGCGACCCTCGACGGACCGGCGCGGCGCTTCGACGCCGAGGACTGGTGGTTCCGGACGCGCCTGCCCGCGATCGACGGCGCTCCGGCCCCCGGAGACGAGCTGGCGCTCGTGATGGAGGGCATCGCCACCGTGGCCGACGTCTGGCTCGACGGCGCGCCGCTCCTCTCGTCGGCGAACATGTTCGTGCGCCACGAGCGGGCGCTCGACGCCGCGCGCGCCGGGGGCGAGCTCGTCATCCGCTGCCGGGCCCTCGACGCCGCGCTCGCCGCCAAGCGGCCGCGCCCGCGCTGGCGCGCGCCCATGATCGAGCACCAGCAGCTGCGCTGGTTCCGCACGACGCTGCTCGGGCGCACGCCCGGGTGGTCGCCGCCCGCGTCCGCCGTGGGCCCGTGGCGGCCCGTGCGCGTCGAGCGGCGCCGCGGCCTCGTCCTCGAGGAGCTGCGGCTGCGCGTCGAGGTCGACGCCACCCCGTCCGGGGACGCCGCGCGGGGCCACGTCGAGATCGCGTGCCGCCTCCGCGCGCTCGGGGCCCGTCCCGGGGAGGTCGAGCTCGTCGTCGAGCGCGGCGGCCGGGCTCACCGCGCCGCGCTCGCGGGCGACGGCGACCGCTGGGCCGGCCGCCTCGAGGTCGAGGGGCCGGCGCTCTGGTGGCCCCACACGCACGGCGAGCCGGCGCTCTATGACGCGCGCCTCGTCGCGGGGGACGTCACCGTCGAGCTCGGGCGGATCGGCTTCCGGTCGATCGCCCTCGACGACCCCTTCGCGCTGCGCGTGAACGGCGCGCGCGTCTTCTGCCGCGGCGCCTGCTGGACGCCGCTCGACGCCGTGAGCCTCGGGGCCGACGGCGCCGCGCTCGCCGCCGCGCTCGTCCAGGCGCGCGACGCGGGCATGAACATGCTGCGCGTCGGCGGCACGATGGTCTACGAGAGCGACGACTTCCTCCGGCTCGCCGACGAGCTCGGCATCATGATTTGGCAAGACTTCATGTTCGCCAACATGGACTACCCCGAGGACGACCCGGCCTTCGCCGCGACGGTCGCCGAGGAGGCCCGCCAGCAGCTCGAGCGGCTGGCGGGCCGGCCGAGCCTGGCCGTCCTGTGCGGCAACTCCGAGGGCGAGCAGCAGGCCGCCATGTGGGGGGCGCCGCGCGAGCGCTGGAGCCCGCGCCTCTTCCATGAGGTGCTGCCCGACCTCGTCCGTATGCACTGTCCGGGAGTGCCCTACTGGCCCTCGAGCGCCCACGGCGGCACCTTCCCGCACCAGGCGGACGTGGGGACGACCTCCTACTACGGCGTGGGCGCCTACCTGCGCCCCCTCGAGGACGCGCGCCGCGCGGAGCCGCGCTTCGCCACGGAGTGCCTCGCCTTCGCGAACGTCCCCGAGCCGCGCGCGCTGCCCGGCGGCCCGGCGGCGCGCGCCCACCACGCGGCGTGGAAGGCGCGCACGCCGCGCGACCTCGGCGCCGGCTGGGACTTCGACGACGTGCGCGACCACTACCTCGCGCGGCTCTACGGCGTCGATCCCGTCGACCTGCGCGCGACGGACCACGACCGCTACCTCGCGCTCGGGCGCGCCGTCACGGGCGAGGTCATGGAGCGCGTCTTCGGCGAGTGGCGGCGCGCGCGCTCGACGTGCGCCGGCGGCCTCGTGTGGTTCCTGCGCGACCTGTGGCCGAGCGCCGGCTGGGGCGTCGTCGACGCCGCGGGCGCCCCCAAGGCCGCCTACTACGCGCTCAAGCGCGCCTTCGCGCCGGTCGCGCTCCACGTGAGCGACGAGGGCGGCAACGGGCTCGGGCTCCACGTCGCGAACGACGGCCCCGCGCCGCTCGCCGGCACGCTCGAGCTGGCGCTCTTCCGGCAGGGAGAGATCGCCGTCGGGCGCGCCAGCCGCGCCGTCGAGGTCCCGGGGCGCGGCGCGCTCGAGCTGAACGCGGTCGCCCTCTTCGACGGCTTCGTCGATCTCGGCTACGCGTACCGCTTCGGCCCCCCGCCGCACGATCTCGTGGCGGCGACGCTGCGCGGCCCCGCGGGCGAGGTGCGGGCGCGCGCCTTCCACTTCCCGGTGGGCCTGCCGGCGGCGCGCGAGCCCGAGGTGGGCCTCGCGGCCGAGGCGCGCCTCGACGCGGACGGCGCCGGCGCGGCGCTCGTGGTCCGCGCGCGCCGCTTCGCGCAGTCGCTCGCCCTCGACGTCGAGGGCTTCGAGCCCGAAGACGCGTACTTCCACCTCGCGCCGGGCGAGGAGCGCGTCGTGCGGCTCCGGCGAACGGCGGGCTCGGGCGCGCCGCGCGGGACGGTGCAGCCCCTCAACGCGGAGGCCGTCACGAAGATCGTGACGTCATGACGCGGGGCGAGCCGCTCTACTTCGGCCCCGAGTCGCGTCCCCTCTTCGGCTGGCTTCACCGCGCGCCCGCCCCCGCGCGCCTCGGCCTCGTCATCTGCAACCCCTTCGGCTACGAGGCCGTCTGCACCCACCGCATCCTGCGCCACTTCGCGCAGGCGGCGGCGGCCTCGGGCGTGCCCGCGCTGCGCTTCGAGTACGACGGGACGGGCAACTCCGCCGGCGACGATCGCGACCCGGAGCGCCTCCCCGCCTGGGTGGCGAGCGTGGGGCACGCCGTCGACGCCCTGCGCGCGCACGCCGCCGTCGAGCGCGTCGTCCTGCTCGGCGTGCGCCTCGGCGCGCTCATCGCGGCGCTCGCGGCGGGCAAGCGCGAGGACGTCGACGGCCTCGTCGCGATCGCGCCGGTGGTCGCGGGCAAGGCCCACGTGCGCGAGCTGCGCGCGCTGCAGATGAGCACGGCGCCGCTGCCCCGGCCGCCTGGCGTCCTCGACGAGGAGGGCGTCCAGCCGGCGCTCGGCTTCCCGCTCCTCGCCGCGACGAAGGCCGACCTCTCGGCCGTGGATCTGGCGCGGCTCGAGCGCGCGCCCGCGCCCGCCGTGCTGCTGCTCGAGCGCGACGATCTCCCCGCCGACGACGCCTGGCCGCGCCACCTCGCGGCGCTCGGCGTCGCCGTCGACCGCCGGCGGCTGCCGGGCTACGTGGAGATGATGCTGGGCGCCGAGGCCGGGAAGGTGCCCGCCGAGATGGTGGGCGCGACCACCGAGTGGCTCGGCGCGCGCGCCGCGCTGCTCGCGGCCGAGCCGCCGCGCCCGCCCTGCCCGGGGCCCGCGCCCATCACGCGCTCGCGGGCGCGCCTCGGCGAGATCGTCGAGACGCCGGAGCTCGTCGACGAGGCGGGCCGCCTGTTCGGCGTGCTGAGCACCCCCGCCGCGCCGCCGGCAGCCCGCCGCGGGCTCCTCCTGCTCAACGCGGGCGCCGTCCACCACATCGGCCCCAACCGCCTCTACGTCACGCTCGCGCGCCGCTGGGCGGCCCTCGGCCACGCCGTCCTGCGCCTCGACGTCGCCGGCATCGGCGACAGCCTGCCCGCGCCGGGCCGGCCGGAGAACCTCGTCTACACCGACGAGGCGAGCGAGGACATCCGTCAGGCGCTGGCCTTCCTGCGCCGCCAGCCGGGCGTCACGGAGGTGCACGCCCTCGGCCTGTGCTCGGGCGGCTACAACGCCTTCAAGGCGGCGGTCGCGGGCGTCCCCCTCGACGGCGTCCTCCTCATCAACCCGCTCACGTTCTCCTACCAGGCCGACAGGCCGCTCTCCGAGGCCGAGGACAAGACGATCTCCGAGGCGTCCCGGTACCTCCGACGCCTCCGTGACCCCGAGGCCTGGAAGAAGCTCCTGCGCGGCGGCCTAGACCTCGGCCTCGCGGCGCGCACCATGCGCCGCTTCGTCGTCGATCGGCTGCGCGGCCGCACGCAGGAGCTCGCCCGCCGCGCGGGCCTCGAGGTCGGCCACGACCTGGCGCGCGAGCTGACGTCGCTCGCCGACAAGCGCGTCCGCCTCGGCTTCGTGTTCTCGGCGGGCGATCCCGGCATTGGCCTCCTGCGCACCCACGGCGGCCCCGTCGTCGAGAAGCTGCGCCGCGACGGTCAGCTCTCGATCGAGATCATCGAGGGACCCGACCACACCTTCACGCCGCTCTGGTCGCACCCGGTCCTCACGTCGACGCTCGCCGCGCACTTCGACCACCTGCCCCGGTCGCGCGGATGACCGCGCCGGAGGACACGCTCGAGCTCGGCGGGCTGCGCGCCGTGGCCGTCGGGGATCGCGAGGCGGCGCGCGTCGTCGTCGTGCTCCTCCACGGCTTCCAGATGTCGCCGGCCGACCTCTCGCCCTTCGCGCACTCGCTGCAGGCGCCCGCCTGGTTCCTCTTCCCCGAGGCGCCGCTGCCCGCCGAGCCGCGCGGGCGCGCCTGGTGGCACATCGACGCGAAGGCGCGCGAGCGCGCGCTCGCCGTCGGCCCGCGAGACTTCGCCGTCCAGAGCCCGCCCGATCTGCCCGCGGCCCGCGCCCACCTCGGCGCCTTCCTCGCGGCGCTCGCCCCCGCGGTCGGCGGGCGGCCCCTCGTGCTGGGGGGCTTCTCCCAGGGCGGCATGCTCGCGTGCGACAGCGTGCTGCGCGCCGGCGCCGACACCCTCGGGCTCGCGGCCCTGGCGCTCTTCTCGGCGTCGCGCATCGCCTTCGACGAGTGGCGCGCCCTCCCGCCCGCCGGCGGCCTGCCGGGCCTGCCCGTGCTCGTGAGCCACGGCGAGCTCGACGACGACCTGGCCTTCACCGCCGGCGAGCGGCTGCGCGACTTCCTCGTCGAGGCGGGCGCGGACGTGTCCTGGCTGCCCTTCGCGCAAGGCCACGAGATCCCCCTCGTCGTGTGGCGGCGCCTGCGCAAGCTGCTCACGACCCTCGCGGGCCCTTGAGCCCCGCGCCGTCGTGTTACGCTCGCCGGATGTCGAGCGCCCGCGTCCCGCAGCTGCCCGGCGGCAAGCTCGAGTACGCCGTCCTCGTCGCGCTCTGGGAGAGCGGGCCGCTCTCCGCGCCCGAGCTGCACGAGCGCGTCGGCGTGCCGCTCGATCTCGTCTACACGACCACGGCCAAGGTCCTGGATCGCCTCCATCGCAAGGGGCTCGTCGAGCGCCAGCCCGTGGGCAAGACGTTCCGCTACGCCGCCTCCGTCGAGCGCCCGGCGACCGAGCGCGCCCGCGCGCGCCGGCTCCTCGACGCCGTGCTCGGGGACGCGCCGCGGCCGGCGATCGCGGCGCTCGTCGACGCCGTGACGTCGATCGATCCGGAGCTCCTCGACGAGCTCGCCCGGGTCGTCGAGGCCCGAAGGAGGTCGCGCCGTGAGCCGTGACCTCGTGCTGGCCGTCCTCGTCCTCATCTCGTGCGGCTCGCTCGCCTGCGTCGCGGGCCTGCTCCCGAGCGCCGGGAGGGTCCGCGCCGGCGCCGAGCCGCGGGCCTGGCGCCGCCTGTGGGCCCCCCTCGCGCCGGCCGCCGCGGCGTTCGCGCTGCTCGTGGGGTGGGCGCTCCACGAGCCGAGCGTCACAGACGAGATCATCTCCCCCGCCGCCCTCCTGCTCGCGACGCCGCTCGCCCTCGTGTGGGCGCGGGCGGCCCTCCGCGCGGCGGCCGCCCTCCGCGCGCGCGTCCAGGGGCTCCCCGCGGGCGTCGTCGGCCTCATCAGGCCTCGGGTCGTCGTCGACCCGACGTTCCGCGGCGCGCTCGACGCCGCCTCGCTCGAGGCCGTGCTCGCTCACGAGGGCGCTCACGCGCGCCACCGCGATCCGCTGCGCATCTGGCTGGCCCAGCTCGCCACCGACCTGCAGGGCGCGCCGCGCGGCGCGCGCGCGCGCCTCGACGCCTGGCTCGAGGCCCTCGAGACGGCGCGCGACGACGAAGCCCGGCGCGCCGGCGTGCGCGGCGCGGACCTCGCGAACGCTCTCGTCCTCGCGGCGCGCGCGGCGGCGCCCCCCGCGCCGGCGGCGGTCGCGACGCTGGGCTCGCCCGAGGCGCTCCTCGCGGCGCGCGTCGATCGCCTGCTCGCGCCTCTCGAGAGGCCGGCCCCGCGCCGCGCCTCGCTCGCGCTCGTCGCGCTCGCGTGCGCGATCGGGACGGCGGCGCTCGCGGGCTGGCTGCGCGGCGATCTCTTCGTGCGCGCCCTCCCGTTCGTCTCGTCGTGACGCCGGCGGGCGTGCGAGCTACGACGCCCGTCGGAGCGATTTCCCCGCCGTCTCGTTGACTCGCCACCGGCGCTTCCGCATCGTGGCCTCACCGTGCGCAGGCTCCGTCTCAACGTGGTCGCGGTCGCGACGCTCGTCGCCCGCGCCTCCGTCGCGCAGACGACGCCCGGGCCAACCTCGGCCCCGCCCGCGCCGCCGCCGGCGGCAGCCGCAGCGGAGTCGCCTGGGACGTACGAGACCGTCGTGACGCCGACGACGCCCGTCCACGGCTCGGGCCTCCCGCTCGACCATGTCCCCGCGAACGTCCGTGGCGTCACGGCCGTGGACCTGGCCGAGCACCGGAGCCTCGACCTCTCGACGTACATGGCGGAGGCCGTGGGGAGCGTCAACGTCAACGACGTCCAGGGCAACCCGCTGCAGCCCGACCTCCAGTATCGAGGCTTCCTCGCGTCGCCCCTGCTCGGCGCGCCCCAGGGCCTGTCCCTCTACCTCGACGGCGTCCGGCTCAACGAGCCCTTCGGCGACACGATCAACTGGGATCTGCTCCCGACGAACGCCATCCGCTCGGTCAACATCATCCCCGGCTCGAACCCGGTCTTCGGTCTCAACACGCTCGGCGGCGCGCTGTCGCTCGAGTCGAAGGACGGCTTCTCCGATCCCGGCCTCGACGCCTCCCTGCTCTACGGCTCCTGGAACCGCAAGCTCCTGCGCGCGAGCGGCGGCGCGCACGGCGATCATTGGGGGATCTTCGCGGCGGCCGAGGTCTTCGACGAGGACGGCTGGCGCCAGGTCTCGCCGTCGAGCGCCGAGCGCGCGTTCCTCTCGGGCTCCTACCGCGAGGGCGCCACGAAGGTGGACCTCACGCTCTCGGCCGCGAGCACGAGCCTCGCCGGGAACGGCCCCGCCCCCGTCGAGCTGCTGGCGCGCGATCGCACCGCGCTCTTCACGACGCCCGACACGACGGCGAACCAGCTCTTCATGGCCATCGTCCGCGCCGAGCGGCCGCTGTCCGCCCACGCGCGCCTGTCCGCGACGGCCTACGCGCGCACGAACCGCACGAAGACGGCGAACGGCGACCAGCACGACTGGAGCCGGTGCGCGACCATGGCGGGCGTGCTCTGCTCCGTCGGCGACAACGGCCAGGAGACGCCCGTCCTCGACGCGAGCGGCGCTCCGGTTCCGTTCATGGACGCGTACGACGCGGCCTTCAACCGCACCTTCACCCGCCAGACGAGCTACGGCGTGACGGCGCAGCTCGCCGTCGACGCTCCCCTCGCGAACCGCGAGAACCACCTCTTCGTCGGGGCCGACGCCGCGCAGAGCCGCCTTCAGTTCCGGTCGTCGACGACCGTCGGGCAGCTCGACGAAGACCGCGCCACGATGGATGACGGGTTCCTCGATCCGACCTCGCCCATCGCGGTGGACAGCGTCGTCGACGACCTGGGGGTCTACGCGAGCGACACGCTCTCGCTCCGCCGCGACCTGCACCTCGTCCTGTCGGGCCGCTTCAACGTCTCGGCGCTGTCGCTCGAGGATCGGCTCGGCGACGAGCTGACGGGCGATCACGGCTACAGCCACTTCAACCCGGCCGTCGGGCTCAGCTACCAACCGTGGCGCGCGCTCGGCGTCTACGCGAGCCTCAGCGAGTCGAACCGCGCGCCGACGGCGATCGAGCTGACCTGCGCGAGCCCCGGCGATCCGTGCCGCCTGCCGAACGCCTTCTTGACCGATCCGCCGCTCGCGCAGGTCGTGGCGACGACCGCCGAGGGCGGCGTGCGCGGCCGCGCGCGGCGCGGCGGCCTGCGCGTCACCTACGACGTCACCTACTTCCGCACCGAGAACGCGAACGACATCATCTTCATCAGCTCGGGCGCCGTCGCGAACCAGGGTTACTTCGCCAACGTCGGCGACACGCGGCGCCAGGGGATCGAGGCCGACCTGACGGGGAGCCAGCGGGTCGGGAAGGCCTCGCTCATCGAGTGGAGCCTCCACTACACGTGGATCGACGCCAGGTTCGAGTCGCCGTTCACGGCGCTGAGCGCGACGCACCCCGACGCCGTCAACGGCAGCATCGACGTGCCCGCGGGCGCGCACATCCCGTCGATCCCCGCGCACATCGGGAAGGTGGGCGTGAGCTACCTGGCGGGGTTCGGCCTCTCGGCGGGCGTCAACGTGATCGCCAACAGCAGCCAGTACTACCGCGGCGACGAGGCGAACCTCCTGCCCCCGATCCCGGGCTACGTCGTCGTCAACGCGCGCGCCGCCTACCAGATCGCCCGGGCGGTCTCGCTCTTCGTCCTCGCGGACAACGTCTTGAACGCGAGGTACTCCTCGTTCGGCGTCCTCGGCGACCCGACGCCCGTGTTCCCGAGCTTCACCGACCCGCGCTTCCAGGGCCCGGGCCCGCCGCGCGCCGTGTGGGGGGGGCTCGAACTTCACTATTGATCTCCGGGGCCGCGATGCGCACGTTTTGCAGGCGCCCCTGACGAACGGGGAGCCTGAGAGACGTCGGGGTCTTTCGCGCCGAGGAGCGGGACACATGCAAGAGCGCATCGCAGTGATTGGTCTCGGTTACGTGGGGCTGCCCGTGGCGCTGGCCTTCGCGCGCAAGTTCCCCGGCGCCGTGGGCTTCGACGTCAACGAGGACAAGGTCGCCGAGCTGCGGCGCGGCTACGACCGCAACCAGGAGATCCCCGAGGCCGAGCTCGAGGCGTCCTCGCTCAAGATCACGAGCGACCTCGCCGACCTCAAGGAGTGCACCTTCTTCGTCGTGGCCGTCCCCACGCCCGTCGACGAGCACAACGTCCCCGATCTCACGCCCGTCGTGCGCGCCTCGGAGACCGTCGGCCGGGCGCTCGGCAAGGGCGCCGTCGTCGTCTTCGAGTCCACGGTCTACCCGGGCGTCACCGAGGACGTGTGCGGCCCCATCCTCGCCAAGGCCTCGGGCCTCGTCGCCGGCAAGGACTTCACGCTCGGCTACTCGCCCGAGCGCATCAACCCCGGCGACAAGGACCACTCCCTCGAGCGCATCGTCAAGGTCGTCTCCGGCCAGGACGCGGCGACGCTCGAGCGCGTCGCCTCGGCGTACGGCGCCATCGTCGACGCGGGCATTCACCGGGCGCCGTCGATCAAGGTCGCCGAGGCCGCCAAGGTCATCGAGAACACGCAGCGCGACCTCAACATCGCCCTCATGAACGAGCTGGCCATCATCTTCGAGCGCATGAACATCCGGACGCTCGACGTGCTCGAGGCCGCCGGAACGAAGTGGAACTTCCTCAAGTTCCGGCCCGGGCTCGTGGGCGGCCACTGCATCGGCGTCGACCCCTACTACCTCACGATGAAGGCGCAGCAGCTCGGCTACCAGCCCGAGGTCATCCTCGCCGGCCGCCGCATCAACAACAACGTCGGCCCCTACCTCGCGCAGCGGCTCGTGAAGATGCTCATCACGCAAGGCCTGCCGGTGAAGGGCGCGCGCGTCGGCGTCCTCGGACTGACCTTCAAGGAAGACTGCAACGACCTGCGCAACAGCAAGGTCCCCGACATCCTCGACGAGCTGCGCGAGTTCGGCATCGAGCCGCTCATCCACGACCCGCGCGGCAACGCCGCGGAGGCCAAGCGCGAGTACGGCCTCGAGCTCGCGCGCCTCGAGGACTACAAGAGCCTCGACGGCCTCATCGTCGCCGTGAGCCACAAGGAGTACGTCCAGCTCGGCCAGCCGCGCCTCCTCGGCATGGTGCGCGACAACGGCTGCTTCATCGACGTCAAGAGCGTGTTCTCGCCCTCGAAGATGGAGCGCGGCGTCCAGTACTGGAGCCTGTAGCCCTACTCGACCGTGACGCTCTTCGCGAGGTTGCGCGGCTGGTCGACGTCGTTGCCCTTGGCGATGGCGATGGCGTAGGCGAGCAGCTGCAGCGGCAGCACGGTGAGGAAGGGCTGCACGAGGGCGTTCGCCTCGGGAACGCGCAGGACGTCGTCGCACTGGCTCGTGATGAGGTCGTCGCCCTCGGTCGCGACGGCGAGGATGCGCCCCTTGCGCGCGCGCACCTCGGCCAGGTTCGACAGCACCTTCTCGTACCCGTGGCCCTTCGGCGCGACGACCACGACCGGCACGCCGTCGTCGATGAGGGCGATGGGCCCGTGCTTCATCTCTCCCGCGGCGTAGCCCTCGGCGTGGATGTAGGAGATCTCCTTGAGCTTGAGCGCGCCCTCGAGCGCGATGGGGTAGTTCGTGCCGCGCCCGAGGAACAGGAAGTCGCGCGCGTCGCGGTACTTGGCGGCCAGCTTGGCCAGGGGCGCGCCGGCCTCGGCCGCGGGGACGAGCTGGGCGAGGCAGTTCGCCATCTTCTGCGGCAGCGCCGCGAGCTCGCCCGCGAGGGCGCGAGCGGCGTCGGCGGTGAGCGTGGCGCGCCTGCGGCCGACGTGCAGGGCGATGAGGGCGAGGGCGGCGAGCTGCGCCGTGAAGCACTTCGTCGAGGCGACGCCGATCTCCGGCCCCGCGTGCGTGTACAGCGCGGCGTGCGACGCGCGCGGGATCGCGGAGTCGACGACGTTGCAGATCGAGAGCACCGTGGCGCCGCGGCTCTTCGCCTCCTTGACGGCCGCCAGCGTGTCGGCCGTCTCGCCGCTCTGCGAGATGGCGATGACGAGATCGCCCGGGCCGATGACCGGGTCGCGGTAGCGGAACTCGCTCGCCAGATCGACCTCGCAGGGGATGCGCCCGGCCGCCTCGATGAGGAACTTCCCGACGAGCGCCGCGTAGTACGAGGTGCCGCAGGCGAGCAGCGCGACGCGCTTGAAGCTCGCGATCGGCAGGTCGATGCCGTCGAGCACGGCGTCGCCCGCCTCGGGCGAGAGGCGGCCGCGCAGCGTGTCCGTCACGGCCTGCGGCTGCTCGAAGATCTCCTTGAGCATGAAGTGCGGGTGACCCGCCTTCTCGGCCTGCGCGGTGTTCCACTCGATCGTCCGCCGCGGGCGCGAGACCGGCGTGCCCGCGCGGTCGGTGACGACGGCGCTCCCGCGCCTGACCTCGGCCACGTCGCCGTCCTCGAGGTAGATGACCTCGCGCGTGTGATCGAGCAGCGCGGGCACGTCCGAGGCGAGGAACGTCTCGTTCGCGCCGAGCCCGATGACGAGCGGCGAGGCGTTCTTCGCGGCGACGATGCGCTCCGGGTCGCCGTCCGAGATCACGACGAGCGCGTAGGTCCCCTCGACGCGGTGGAGAGCGGCACGCACGGCGTCCGGCAGCGACTTCCCCGCGGCGACGGCGCCGTCGATGAGGTGCGCGAAGATCTCGGTGTCGGTCTCCGAGGTGAACCTCCGCCCGGCCGCCTCGAGCTCCGCGCGCAGCGCCAGGTGGTTCTCGATGATCCCGTTGTGGACGACGGTGACGGCGCCCGAGGTGTGCGGGTGCGCGTTCAGCTCGGACGGGCGCCCGTGCGTCGCCCAACGCGTGTGACCGATGCCGAGCGTGCCGCGCGGCGGCTCCGCCGCGACGACGCCTTCGAGCACGGACAGCTTCCCCTGGCGGCGCACCACCTGCAGGCCGGGAGGCCCCGAGACGGCGACGCCCGCGGAGTCATAGCCCCGGTACTCGAGGCGCTTGAGCCCGCTCAGCAGGAACGGCAGCGCCTCGCGCCCGCCGACGTAGCCTACGATTCCGCACATGGCCCTTTTTTAGCACGCCTCCCCGCGGGCCCGCCCGCCGGACGGGACTTTCTTAGATATGGGGCCGCGCGCCGGCCGCGCCAAGATGCTGGAGCGGTCAGCCGCGCCGGTGGTAGACCGCGCGGCGGTACTGCTCCTCGTAGAGGCGCGCCGCGCGCTCCCACGAGAAGTCCTGACGCATGGCGCGCTCGCGCATGATCTCGATGTGCTTCGGGCGATCGAACCACGTCGAGACGGCCCAGCCGATCGTGTTGGCGAGGGCCTCGGGGTGCAGATCGGTGAAGACGAACCCCGTGCCGTCGGCGGTCCGCTCGTCGTAGTTCGCGACGGTGTCGACGAGGCCGCCCGTCGCGCGCACGACGGGCAGCGTGCCGTAGCGCAGGCTGTACATCTGGTTGAGCCCGCACGGCTCGAAGCGCGACGGCATGAGGAAGAAGTCCGCGCCCGCCTCGATGCGGTGGGCGCGCCCGTTGTCGAAGCGCAGCCAGGCGCGGAACCGGTCGCCGCGGTGGGCGTCGACGTAGGCGAAGAAGCGCTGGGCGTCGTCGTCGCCGGTCCCGAGCAACACGATCTGGACGTCCCATCCGAGGACGCGGTCGAGCGCGTGCGCGAGGACGTCGAAGCCCTTCTGCGACGTGAGGCGCCCGATGACGCCGAAGACCGGCACGTCAGGCCGCACGGCGAAGCCGGCCTCCTTCTGAAGCGCCGCCTTGCAGGCGGCCTTGCCCGCCCGGTCCCCGACGTCGAACGCCGCCGGCAGGTGGCGGTCGGCCGCCGGGTTCCACTCGTCGACGTCGATGCCGTTGAGGATGCCCGCGAGCTCGTTGCTGCGGCGGGCGAGGATGCCGTCGAGGCCGCAGCCGTACTCGCCGGTCTGGATCTCGCGCGCGTAGGTCGGGCTCACCGTCGAGAGCAGCGTGCTGTGGTTGAGCGCCGCCTTCGTGAGGTTCATCGCGCCGAAGTGCTCGAACTCGCCGGGGTTGTAGTGCTCGCGCCCGAGGCCCGTGATGAACATGCCGCCGCCGTCGAACACGCCCTGGTAGGCGAGGTTGTGGATCGAGTAGATGGTCGCCGAGCCGTGCAGCGGCTGGGCCCACTCGACGGTGTTGACGTAGACGGGCACGAGCGCCGTCTGCCAGTCGTTGCAGTGGATGACGTCGGGGTAGAAGCCGAGGGCCTTGCACACCTCGAGCGACCCCCGCGACAGGAACGTGAAGCGCTCGAGGTTGTCGGCGTAGCCGCTCTCGGGCGGGCCGTAGAGGTAGGGCCGATCGAAGTAGCGGTTGTACTCGAGGCAGTAGATGGGGACGTCGCTCCCCGGGAGCTTGCCCGTGCGCACGCGCGCGTGCGCCGTGCCCCACCACATGGGCACGCCCAGCACGCCGTCGAGGACCTCGAGGTCGTTCCAGGGCATGCCCGCGTAGAGCGGCATGACGACCCGCACGTCGACGCCGCGGGCGCGCACGGCCTTGGGCAGCGCCCCCGCGACGTCGGCGAGGCCGCCCGTCTTCGCGAACGGCGCGCACTCGGAGGTCACGAAGAGGACCTTGAGGGCGGGCTTCGCCGCCGTCGTCTCGATCCCTGCGGTGGGGCTTGGTGCTTCGCTGTCGAGGGTCGCTTCGAGCGCCCGGCGGGGTTTCGTCTTCGATCTCGGCACGCGGGTCAGCTCGCGTAGATCCGGTAGTCGATGTTCGGGAAGATGTTGTTGCGGGCCTCCACGTCGGAGAGCCACTTCTCGTTGACCCGGGCGCCCTTGAGATCGTCGTAGAGCTTGTTGAACTGGAGGATGTGCTCGTTGATGCGCCTCGTCGCGTAGGGCACGGTCGTGCCCGTCTTCATGATGAAGGTCCAGTCGGACGACTGCGCGAGCATGAGCTCGCGCGCCGCCTGGTTGAGCGCGCGCAGCGTGAGCGGGTCGGCCGTGGGGTGGCGCCGCGCGAGCTCGACCATGCGCTCGGCCGCCACGTGCAGGTGACGGTAGGTCCAGGCGTTGCTCTCGTTGAGCCAGTACTCGTTGTAGCCCTTCGCGCCCCACGAGGACGCGCACGGCGTCGCCACCTGGTTGGTCGGGTGCCGCTCGAGGTAGTCGCCCGGCGTGAGCGTCTCGAGGACGTCCTGATCGAAGTGCAGCTGGCGGAAGAGGTTGTCGAGGAAGATCGGCCCCTCGTACCACCAGTGGCCGTAGAGCTCGGCGTCGTACGGGCTAACGATCATGGGCGGCCGGTCCATCTCGGCGCGGATCCGCTGCGCCTGCTTCTCGCGGTTGCCGCGGAAGTGCGAGGCGTGCAGGCCCGCCTTGCCGCGCGCGATCTCCGGGTCGTAGACCCACTTGTCGTGGAGCTGGTCGTGCGTGATCGCGTGGTACTTGATGCCCGTGTAGACGCGGTGGCCCTCGGGGTGGATGTACGGCTTGATGTAGTCGAAGGGCAGATCGAAGCCGATGTCGCGGTAGAAGTCGCGGTAGTGCTTGTCGCCCGGGTAGCCTTCCTTGGCGCTCCACACCTGCTCGGACGACTCGAGGTCGCGCCCGAACGCCGCGACGCCGCTCGAGCAGTAGACGGGCGCGTACACGCCGTAGGCGGGGCGGCGATCCGCGTAGAGGATCCCGTGCGTGTCGACGAAGAAGTAACGGATGGCCGCCTCGCGCAGCAGCTCGTCGATCCCCGGCACGTAGCCGCACTCGCCGAGCCACATGCCGCGGGGCCGGAAGCCGAAGTGCCGCTCGTAGAGATCGGCGGCGACGTGGACCTGCGCGCGGATGTTCGCCCAGTTGCGGTCCATGAGCGGGAAGAACGCGTGCGTCGCCGTCGACGTGATGACCTCGACGCGCCCCGCCTCCTGCAGCCACTTGAACGCGCGCACGAGGTCGCCCTCGTGCCCGCGCCAGGTCTCGCGAAGCGAGGAGAAGCGGTCGTGGTACATGTGCGCGAGCCGGTTGTAGTGCGGCTCGGGCTTCGTCCGTTCGATCTCCCTCTCGGTGAGCTCGATGAGCTTGTCGAGGTGCTGGGCGTAGCGCAGCTTGAGGAGATCGTCCGTCAGCATCGTCAGCAGCGGCGCCGACAGCGAGACCGTGCACCGGAAGGGGACGTTGTCGCGGATGAGCCCGGCGAAGACCTGCACGAGGGGCAGGTACGTCCCCGTGATGGCCTCGTAGAGCCACTGCTCCTCCATCACCGTCGGATCCTCCGGGTGACGGACGAAGGGAAGGTGCGCGTGCAGGACGAGCGAGAAGTATCCGGTCGCCATGTCGCTCAGGTCTCCGACCGCGGGTACGGCCAGGGGCCGCTCGCGTGTCCGTTGGCGCCGTTCGACCCGGCGCCCTCGACGTGGAGGTTCTCGCTGCCGCCCAGGCGGCGCTCCGACGCGCCCGCGGCCGGGAAGCCGCCCGCGCCCGCGAACGTGCGCTCGGAGGCGCCGCCGAGCAGGCGCTCGCTCGCGCCCCGCAGCATCCGCTCGCTCGCGCCGCGGAACATCCGCTCCGTCGCGCCGCGGAACATCCGCTCGCTCGCGCCGCGGAACATCCGCTCGCTCGCGCCCATGAGCCAGACCTCCGAGCCGCCGCGGCCGAGGAGCTCGCTCGAGCCCTGCCACCGGCGCTCGCTCGCGCCGACCAGCCGGAGCGCGGAGCTGCCGGGGGCGATCGGCTCCCACGAGCCGACGACGGTCTCGTCGCGCTCGTAGCCTCCGGGGACCTCGACGGAGCGGCGGTACTCCCACGTGGCGAGCACGCGCCGCTCGGCGCGCGCGTTCGTCCCGCGGATCACGACCTGCCAGGGCCCGTAGTTCACGTGGACGACGCCGTCCTCCGTGCGCATCGACACCTCGCCCGACTCGTGCAGCTCGAGCATCGAGGGCACGTCGACCGGGTACGAGAACGGCCCCGCTTGCCACTCGCTGCGGTAGACGGGCCCCACCCACTCGTGGCGGCCGATCTCGTGCCTGAAGTACTCGCCGCTCGTCTCCTTCCACTCGACGCCCTTCTCGACGGCGCGGCCGCCCGCGCCCGGCACGGGGAAGCCCGCGCCTTCGGTCCAACCCTGCCAGTCCTGCGGGCTCGAGCCGCCGAGCGCGCCGCCATGTCCGTCGGGGCGCGGAGCCCCTCCCACGACGGGCTCGCCCGCCCAGCCGCTCGCCGTGCGCACGGTGAGCCACTCGACGGGCCCGGCCGGCTGGGGCTGGTCACGGGCGAAGTCCACGCGGCCCGAGCGCGCGATCTTGATGAAGAAGCCCTCCGCGGACTTGAGGCCGACCTCGACGCAGGCCGTGGAGGTCGGCTTGCCGATCTCGAAGAACCACTGGCGCGTCTCGCGATCGACGCCGTGGTCGAAGTAGCTGTGCGCGTTGGTGCCGTCGAAGAGCCTTCCGGAGATGTCGTAGACGCGCAGGTTGATCCAGGCGCCGGGGCCGCCCGAGCCGAGCTGCCTGCGCGCGGCCTCGATCGCCTCGTTCGTGACCTCCCAGTAGACGAAGAGGCGGACCGGATCGACCGACATGGCCGTGACGCGGTCGGTGCCGTAGCCCCAGGGGATCGACGCCGGGAGCTTCTCCTCGGCGGCCTCGGGCCCGAGGTCGAACTTGGCGGGCAGCGAGCCCGTCGGCGTGTCCGGTCCCTCGCCGGGCAGATCCTCGACGGAGGCGGAGCCGCGGCCGGCCTCGAGGACCTCGGCGATGCGTCCCGCGAGCGCGTCCTTGGCGAGCTTCGTGACGCCCGTGAGCCCAAGCTGTCGCGAGAACCCGAGCAGCTCGTCTCGCGAGCGGCCGCGGAGCGCTCGCCCGAGCTCATCGCCGTCTCCCTGGACAAACGAGCCCCGCAGCCCGATAAGGCCTAGGATTTGTTTCGTAATCTCGACACTGGGCGGGTTTTCGGTGGGCACGGTGGGCGCTCGGTGGCGACAGCTTAGATCCTGTCTCGGCGCGGAGCGGAAAAAAACGACGTCGATCGTGCCGCCGTGCCGCGTAAGCTCCGCCGGCCATGGGCGCGTCCTCGAGCTGGCTCCAGGAGATGGAGGGCGTCTACCTCTATCGCGCGCTCGCCGAAGCCGAGCCGTCGCCAGATCGTCGCGCGCTGTTCGCCAAGCTCGCGCGGGAGGCCGAGGCCCAGGCGGCGATCTGGGCCGCCGAGGCCGAGCGCGCGTCCGAGCCCCTGCCCCGACCCTTCGCGCCGAGCGCGCGCCTCCGCGTCGTCGCCGCCCTCGCCCGCCGCCTCGGCCCGGTGCGGCTGCGGCCCGTCCTCGCCGCGATGAAGGTGCGCGGCCTGTCGATCTACGGCTCGAGCGCGCCCGAGGCCGGACACGCCATGCCCACTTCGGCGGCGGAGATCGGGCGCCGGCACCGCGGCGCCGCGGCCACGAACCTGCGCGCCGCCGTGTTCGGCGTCAACGACGGGCTCGTCTCGAACGCCAGCCTCATCCTCGGAGTCGCGGGCGCGACGAGCGCCACGGACGGCCCTTCCGGCCACGCCGTCGTCATCTCGGGCATCGCCGGGTTGCTCGCGGGCGCCTTCTCGATGGCCGCCGGAGAGTACGTCTCCGTACGATCGCAGCGCGAGATGCTCGAGCGGCAGATCTCGGCCGAGCGCGACGAGCTCGCGCAGTATCCCGCCCAGGAGGCCGCCGAGCTCTCCCTCATCTATCAAGCGCGCGGCCTGCCGCGGGACGACGCCGACCGCATGGCCGAGCGCATCATCGCCAACCCCACCTACGCCCTCGACGCGCTCGTGCGCGAGGAGCTCGGCCTCGACCCGGCGTCCCTCGGCTCGCCGTGGGGCGCGGCGGGGGCCTCGTTCCTGTCCTTCGCCACCGGCGCCGCCGTGCCTCTCGTTCCCTTCCTCGTCTCGCGCGGGCAGGCGGCCCTCCCCGCCTCGCTCGCGCTCACGGCCGCCGCGCTCTTCGGCGTGGGCGCCGCCATCAGCCTGTTCTCGGGCCGCGGCGCCGCGCGCGGGGGGCTGCGCATGCTCCTCGTCGGCGCGGCCGCCGCCGGCGCGACCTTCCTCATCGGCCGGGCCCTGGGCGTGGCCGTGGGCTGACCCGAGCGAGGACGAGCTTCGCTCGTCGGAGCGAGCGCCGGGGCGCGGGACCCTCTCGGGGTGCCCGACAAAATGAAAGGCCCCGGTCCTTTCGAACCGGGGCCCCGCCGGAGACGCGTCCTGCCTCAGCGAGCTAGTCGCAGGTGAACATCTCCCAGTCGTTCGCGGCGGCCGCCGAGGCCTGCAGCGGCGAGTACTGCTGGTCGACGCGCGTCGAGACGTACTTGCCGGTGGCGTTCGACTTGAAGGCGAAGTAGCCGTTCGCCTGCTTCTCGATGGTGAACTTCTCCCAGCCGCCGATGCTCGTGGAGCGGGCGCGGAGCGGCGCGCTCGCGTTCACGTTGAGGTCCGCCGAGACGTACTCGTTGTTCATGTGCGACTTGAAGGCGACGAAGCCACCGCCCGCGTCGACGATGTCGTACTGCTCCCAGAGGCCGATGGCCGAGACCTTGGCGAGCAGGTTGAGCGAGTCCGACTGGGCCGACGCGTAGAGCAGGTTCTGCATCGACTGCAGCGCCACCGTCTTACCGATCGCGCAGGTGCTCGTCGCGCCGCCCGAGGACGAGCCGCCCGGGGCCGCCATGACCTCGATCCAGTCGAGGTCGGGCGCCGCGTGGGTGCCGTCGCCCATGAACTGCACGGTGTTGGTGCTGCCGGCCGTGAAGCCCGTGAGCGTGATCTGGGCCTGGCCGACCGCCGTCCAGTCGGTCTGCGCGACGATGCTGAAGGCCTTGTTCTGGGCCGCGCCGCCGTTGACCTTGACGTTGAAGTAGCGCTGGCCCGAGCCCGAGTCGCCGTCGGCGTAGTACACGACGAGGTTGTTCGAGCCCGCGGCGCCCGCCATGACGTTCTTGAACGTCACGGTCGCGTAGGGCCCGATGTTGCCGACGCGCGCGCCGTTCGAGTTCTTCGGGGCCAGGGCCTTGCCGTTGCCGTCCTTGCCCTTGATGATGCTGACGCCCGAATCGAGCTGCGCGTTCTCGGCCTGGAAGATCTGGCCGCGCCAGACGTTCATCGGGTGCGTCCAGGTCGTGCCGTTGCCGACGCACGACTCGGCGCCGTCGCTCAGGCTCTCGCCGGTCGTGAGCGCGTGCATCGTGCAGTGGCCCGCGCTCGCGCACAGGCCGTCCATGCCGGCCGTCGCCGGGTACGCGTTCGCGTAGGGGACCGCGCCCTGGTTCGAGCCGAGGCGGCCCGGCACGACGTCGGCCGAGACCGAGGCGCCGTTGCAGTAGTAGCCGTCGAGGTTGTTCGAGGCGTTGACGACGAAGATCTGCCCGAAGAACGTGCCCTCCTGCGTCGGGTAGTAGGGCGACTGACCCCAGCCGACCGAGGTCATCGGCGCCGTCATCCACAGCGGGATGTGGACGCCCGTCGTGTTGATGTGCGCCATGAGGCAGGCCGACAGCATCTCGGTGCAGTCGCGGTCACAAGCGCCGGTCTTGTACTGCGGCGCCAGGCCGAGCCCGCCGGCGAACGTGTAGTTCGTTCCGTTCTGGTCTTGCTTGACGAGCGTGTCGCCCGCGGCGAGCGCGCACTTGACCAGGTACGAGACCGTCATGCGGCCATCGGAGCTCGTCATGAAGCCGGCGCCGGCGGCCAGTCCGTTGAGCGAGTTCAGGCCGTTCGTGACGTTGAGGCCGTTCGTCGAGTTGAGGCCGTTGTTGCTCACCCAGCCGTTCAGCGAGTTGAAGCCATTCGTGGCGTTGAACCCATTGATGCTGTTGAGCCCGTTGATCGACCCGAGGCCGTTCGACGAGTTCAGGCCGTTCGTCGCGTTCAGGCCGTTCGAGGCGTTCAGGCCGTTCGAGGCGTTCAGGCCGTTGAGGCTGTTGAGGCCGTTCTGGGTGTCGAGGTAACCCGCGGCCACGGGCGCGGAGCCGGTGTCACCGCCCGTCGTGTCCGCGCCCGACTGAAGGTCGCTGCAGCCCACAAGGGCCGAGGTCAGCCCCAGCGACGCCCCGATCCACCCGATCCTCCGCAACGTCTTCTTGTCCATTTTGCCGTTCTCCTTCGGTAGCCCGGCCGACTCGTGAGTCCCGTGGGCTTTGCGTCACCCGGTCACCCGGGTTTTGCGTTTTCGAGAGCTGTTGCCCTGCACCTTATCTATAAGCAGTAAGTGTGCCTACAAAAACTTGGTGCCAAAAAGTTCATAAGCCGGCATTTCTACGCCTGCCGCAGGAAGTCGCCGTTGTCGGGCGAGAAACAGACCGTTGTCTCCTCGACAACGGCGATTTCCGCGGGGCTGCGCCCGAGCCGGGGCCTCCGCCACCCGCCTCGCAGGGAGGTGGGACAAAAAAAAACGGGGCGTCCCGAAGGACGCCCCGTCTCAGTGACTGGTCAGGCCCTGCTCAGTTCGTCGAGCAAGTCGTCTGGAGCTCGCCGATCGACCAGTAGTTGTTGTTGCTGTTGGCCGCGTTGATCTGGACCCGCACGTAGCGCATGAGCGTCTTCGTGAAGGAGATGGTCGTCGTCGTCCCGCCCGCGGCCCCGCTGACGATCTTGTTCCAGCTCGAGCCGTCGTTCGAGCTGTAGACGTCGACGCTCGCCGGGTAGTCACTGCTCGACGTCTGCTGGTTGTTGAGCACGATGCCCGAGAGGTACACGGTGCCCGTCATGTCGGCCTGGTAGTAGTCGCCGCCCTTCATCGCGCGGCCCGTCGTGAACCGCGTCGTGAGGCTGCCGTCGTTGCCAGCGGCCTCCGTGCCGTCGTTCACGTTCGAGCTCTCCACCCACTTCGACTCGTCGCAGGTGCCGGTGACCGACGTCGTCGCGCAGGCGCCGCCTGTGTTGGTGACCTCGATCCAGTCGACGTCGGGCGCGCCGGCCGAGCCGGTCGCGGTCACGTAGATCGTGTTGTTCGTGCCCGCGTTGAAGCCCGAGAGCGTGACGGCCTGACCGGCCGGGTGCGACCAGTCGTTGGCGCCCGTGAACGTGACGTCCTGCGGCGCGCCGCCGTTGACGATGAACGACAGGTGACGGGCGGTGGTCCCGACGACGTCGCCGTTCGTCGTGTAGATGGTGAGGTTCGCCGTGCCGGCGCAGGCGACGTTGACGCCCGAGAACTTCAGGCCCTTGCTCGGGCCGTTGAAGTAACCCACGCGCTTGCCCATGCCGTTGTTGCTGTCGACGATGATGGCGCAGCCGTTCGCGCCGGGCGTCGTGCACTGGCTCGCGATGAAGCCCATGCCACCGGGGTTCCAGGAGCAGTTGTTCGCCGGCGGGATGCAGCCGGCGCCGTTGCCGCCGATCTGCCAGGCGCCACCCTGGGCGTCCTCGGCCTGGAAGGTCTGGCCGCGCCACACGGTGATCGGGTAGTTCCACGTCGTGCCGTTCAGCTTGCACTGCGCGGCGCCGTCGCCGGCGGCGTTGTCGACGCAGCCGCCCGTGCTGTGCGCCGTGAGCGAGTT
>DASZWW010000076.1:0-10146 GCA_035546175.1 Polyangia bacterium | reverse complement strand
GACGCCGCCGCCCTGCGGGCGAAGGCCAGGCGCCTCGTCGCCGAGGCCGTGCCGCGCGCCGAGACGAAGGACGCGGACTACGTCTTCATCACGTTCGTCATGAACAACCTGCCGCGCGGGCTCATCGGGCTCCTGCTGGCGGTGATCTTCTGCGCCGCGATGTCGTCGACGGCGAGCGAGCTCTCGGCCCTCGGGCAGTGCACGCTCGTGGACTTCTACCAGCGCGGCGCGCGCCCGGGGCGGAGCGACGGGCACACCCTCCGCGCCGCCATGCTCTTCACGGCGGCGTGGGGCGTGCTCGCCGTCGCCTTCGCGCTCGGGGCGTCGCTGCTCGAGAACCTCATCCAGGCCGTCAACATCCTGGGGTCGCTCTTCTACGGCACGATCCTGGGGATCTTCCTGGTGGCGTTCTTCCTGCGCCGCGTGCGCGCCACGCCGGTCTTCGTGGCGGCCCTCGTCTCCGAGGGCGTCGTCTTCGCCATCTGGCTGGGGACGAGCGTGGGGTTCCTGTGGTTCAACGTCATCGGCTGCGCGGCCGTCGTCGGCCTCTCCCTGGCGCTCTCCGCCGTCACGGAGCGCGCCTGAGGGCGCCCGTCAGGGCTCGATGCAGATGACGTTCATGAAGGGCTGGTCGCAGCCGACCGTGCCGTCGCTGAACCAGTCCGGCGTGGTGGCGGCGTTCGGGTAGCCGTAGCGGCCCTTGACGCCGTTGTCGGCGCTCGCCCAGTCGTTGCAGGTCGCGTCGCCCGCGGTCGCGGCGTCGACGCCGCCGGTCCAGACGGCGGGGTTCTTGTACGTCGCTCCGTCCGCCGCGCAGTCGATCGGCGAGATCAGGTTCCCGCTCGCCAGGTCGGCGGGCGTGGCGACGACGAGGACCTGATCGGGGCGCATCCAGGTCGGGCCGTTCATGTTGACGCGCTTGAGGGCCGAGCCCCCCGTCGTGGCGACGAGAGCGATGAACGAGGAGTAGTTCGCGTACCCGGCCGCCTTCGCGTCGGCGACGCACTCGGCGTCGAAGGCGGCGACGCCGCCGCCCGAGCTCACCGAGAAGTCCGAGATGAAGACGCGCCGGACGTTGGCGGGCGGGAAGGTCACGACGACGGGCACGGTGGGCGCGAGGTCGGCGCGGAAGCAGTAGAGGTGCTGCGGGTTCGAGCAGCCCGCGCCGTCGAGCTGGTTGTACGCCCAGTACTGCGAGCCCGCGGCCGCGAGGCCGATGTAGGCGCTGCCCGTGGTCTGCGTCCACGACTGGGTCGTGGCCCCGTTGCACTGCTGGCCAAAGGACTTGCCGGTGTTGTCGCCGCCCGTCACGACGGGGATGCGCTTGGGCCCGAGGTCGTTGCCGTTCTCGTCGACGCGCGGCGGGTAGTAGACGATCTGGTTCGACTGCGTGAGCGAGGCGAGGTTGCGCGTGAACGGGCGCCCGTCGGTGCGCACCCAGCCGCCCGCGCCGATGCGTGAGTTGGCGTTCGTGGCGTTGTCGCTGATCCAGGCCTTGTACGTGCCGGGCAGGCCGGCCGTCGTCGCCAGCTGCGCGCACTCGGCGTCGGCGCCGGCGATGCCGTTGAGGCGGCCGGGGATCACGGTGGCCGACGTCACGAACATGTAGTTGGGCGGGCCGAAGGTGGCCGTGACGGCGACGTCGCTCGTGAGCGGCACGACGCACGTCGGGTTGACGCCCTTGCACGGGCCGCCGGACCAGGCGACGAAGCTCGAGGCCAGGCCGGGCGTCGCCGTGAACGTGATGGTCGCCTGCGCGTTGTGCTTGCTCGGGCCGCAGGTGCCGGTCGTGCACGAGAACGCCCCGTCGGCGGTGGCGATGGAGCCCGTCTGGCCCGAGAGGGTGCTGATCGTCCCCGTGATGAGCACGGTCTTGACGCCGAAGGAGGCCGTGACCGTCTGGGCCATGCTCATCGTGACCTGACAGCCGGCGGTCCCCGTGCAGGCGCCGCCCCAGCCGCCGAAGACGGAGAGCGAGTCGGGCGTCGCGCTGATGTTGACCACCTGGAACGCGGCCGGGTCGGTGCGCGGGTAGCTGCCGGTGCACGTGGCGTTCGTGCACGTCAGGCCGGAGGCCGAGACCGTGCCGCCGCCCGTGCCGCCCTTGGTCACCGTGAGCGTGACGTAGTCGCGGCCCGTCGCGGCGAGCGGCGCGGCGCTCGAGCCGCCCGTCGTCGCCGAGGCGCTCACCATGCCCGAGCGCGGGCCGTAGACGGTCGGCGTGAAGGCGACCTTGAACATGCACGAGGCGCCCGGCGCGAGCGTCATGTTCGTGCAGGCGTCGGAGGTGAGCGTGAACTCCGTCGCGCCCGTGAGGTTGAGCGAGAGGGCCGTCGTGGGCGCGCCGCCCGTGTTCGTGACGGTGTAGGGCACCGAGACGGGGGAGCCGACGTCGACGACGTTGAACGCGCCCTGCGGCTGCAGCGCGATCTGGCCCGGGGCGAGGCCCGTCCCGCGCAGCGTGGCCACGGCGTTGCCCCCGGGCGTGGCGCGCACGTTGAGGCTCGCGCCGCGCGCGCCGGTCCCGGCGGGCGTCATCTTGACGCCGAGCTTGCACGTGCCGTTCGGCGCGAGGGTCGTGCCGTTGCACGTGTCGGTCGTGATGGCGAACTCGCCTGCGGGCGAGACGCCCGTCGCGAGCGCGCCCGAGGCGACGCCGCCCTTGTTCGTCACCATGAAGAAGTACTCGGGGCTCGTCTGGCCCATCACGATCATGAGGAAGTCCTGATCGGTCGGGACGATGGCGATCGAGGCCGGGCCGAGCAGCGTGCCCATGAGGTTGGCCGTCGCGCTGCCACCCGTGGTCGCCGACACGGAGAGGACCGCGCCCTCGGCGCCGGGCGTGCCGGCCTGCGTGGGCGCGAACTTCACACCCACCGTGCACGTGTCGCCGCCCGCGAGCGCCTTGCCGGTGCAGGTGTCCGTCGAGAGCTCGAACTCGCCCGCGCTCGTGCCGGTCAGCGCGGCCGTGAGCGCCGTCGTCGCGGCGCCGCCCGTGTTCTTGACGGTGAAGGTCGTCTCGGTGGCGCTCGTCTGGCCCGCCGGCAGCGGGTCGAAGGTGCCGTGGTCGGGGGTGAGCGAGAGGGCGCCCGGATCGACGCCCATGCCCGAGAGCATGACGGGCACCGTGCCGCCCGGCGTGGCGCCCACCTGGAGCTTCGAGCTCTTGGCGCCGGCGGTGCCCGGCATGAACTTGACGGTCACCATGCACGACGCGCCCGGATCGAGCGTCATGCCGCTGCACGTGTCGCCGCTCGTCGGGAAGGTCGACGAGTCGATCACGCCCACGATGAGCGTGCCCGACCTCTGGCCGCCCTTGTTGGTGATCGTGACGACGGTCGAGCCCACGGCGGCGCCCGTGGCGGTCGTGACCTGAGTGCCGAAGTCGTAGGCGTCCTTGTCGCTCGCGAGGAGGGCCGGCGTCGGGCCCCCGTCGGCGCCGCCCTCGGTCGGCCCCGCGTCGGAGGGCTCGCCCGCCGCGCCGGACGCGCCGCCCTGGCCCCCGGCCGTGCCCGACGAGCCGCCCTGGCCGGCGGCGCCGTCGCTGCCTGACGAGCCACCCTGGCCGGCCCCGCCGTCGGGCGAGGAGCCGCCGAACGTCACGGTGACGTGCGTCGTCGAGCCGCTCGTGACCACGCCGGTCGCCGCCGCCGTCGCCAGCGCGGCGCCGCCCGCGTCGCGCGCCGTGGCCGAGACGGCGAGCGTGCCCGAGCCGCTGCCGATCTCCAGCGTCGCGCTCGTCGGCAGCGTGATGTCGCCGCCGCCCGGGGCCGTGTAGCTCGTCATGGCCGTCTGACCGCCGAGGGTGAGGCCGACGTCGATCGACTTGACGCCCTGGGGCGCCGACGCGCCGGCCTTGAAGTCGAGGACCACGAACGTGCCGCTCTTCGAGCAGCCGAAGCCGAGGCAGGCGCCGAGGACGACGGCGGCGAGCCACGCGCGGGAGAGCCAGCGAGTCATGAAGGGATCCTTCGGGGCAGGGGGGGGACCACTAGAAGACCTTCTTGTTGCCGAGCGGTGAGGAGGGCGCCGAGGCCGAGCCCGAGGTCGCGAGGACGGCGATCACGACGGCGCCCACGACGACCGCGCCGGCGCCCGCCCAGAACCACCATTGCTTGTAGATGGGGGCGCTCCCGCCGCCTTCGGGCTTCGCGGTGAGGTCGGCGCCCGGCGACGCGGATGACGCCGCCGTCGTGGCGGGCGCGAGCTCGGGCACCGCCGCGGGGGGCGGCGCGCTCGCGGGCGCGGGCGGCGGTGGCGGCGTGAGCGGGGCGATGGGCGCCGCGGGCGGTGGGGCGGTGTGCGGGCTCGCCTCCGGCGGCGGCGACGTCGGCGCGATCACCGACTGCGGCGCGCCCTCCTTCGACTTGCGCTTCGCCTCCGAGAGGCCCTTGAGCTCGTCGATCTTGTGCTGGACCTCTCTGGCGTTCGTCGCGTCAGGCTTGTTGCGCAGGTAGCTGCGGTAGAACTTGATCGCCTCGTCGAAGTCGCCGAGCTGGCGCTCGCACTGCGCGATGTTGAAGAGGAAGGCCGGGTCGGGGTGGAGCCGGTAGGCCTCCTTGAAGTCCTGGAGGGCCTCGGTGAACTCGTTCAGGTTGTAGTGGCTCTGGCCCGACATGTAGCGGGCCTTGGCGTCGCCGCCCTCGGCGCGCGCCGGGCCGCTCCACGCCACCACCCCCCACGTCGAGACCAGGACAAGGACGACACCGGCAACCCGCGGACCTCTACGCATCGCGACCCCTTCCGGGGCCTACATCTCGGCACTTCGAGGTTTTAGTTAAACGAGCGCGGCGCCGATGACCGTACCGCCCATGATTTGGGCGTCGAGCGTCGCTTTGTCGACGCCCACGGCCGACAGCAGCGTGCGGCCAAAGGAGGGCAGGGTCTCGAGCGGGACGACGTCGCCGCTCGCCGCGCCCTTGCCGGTCTTCGAGTCGATGGCCAGCGCGCCGTAGTCCTTGTCGACGGGGCCGACGCCGCCGATGACGCCGCCGGCGAACGGCTTGCCGATCGTGACCGACACCTGGTGGTTCTGGTTGTGCTGGCGGCCGTCGGTGTTGCTGGGGCCGAGCGTGCGCCCGAAGACGTTGAGCGTCGCGAAGCTCACCTGGTCGGAGAGGCCCGCCTTCGCGAGCTGCGCCATGAGCGACGCGATCGTCGCCACGCCCGAGACGGTCTGGGCGGTCTCGGCGGCGAGCCCGATGTCGCGGTGGTTGTCGCCGCCGAAGGGGATGTGCACGGAGATGACCGGCGTGACCTTCATCTGGATGAGCGTCACGGCGGCGAGCATCTGCGAGTCGGCCGTGTTGTCCTTGATCGAGGTGAGCGCGTCGAGGAGGCTCTGGTTGATGTTGCGCACCTGCGCCTGCGAGCTCACGAGCGAGTCGATGTACGCGCGCTGGGCCGGCGTGGCGCCGTTCTTGTAGAGGTCGTAGAGCTGGCCCAGCGTCTTGTCGCGGAGCGCCTGCAGGTTCGTGAGCGGGCCCGCGGGGTTCGTGAGCGTCGCCTTGAGCGCGAGCGCGGGGATGATGGGGAGGGCGGCGCCGTCGTAGGAGAGCCCCTCGGCGGGCGAGGTGGCGCCGAGCGTGAGCGGCTGCGTCTGGATCGTGCCGAGGCAGGGGGCCATCGCCTTGGCGAGCAGCGAGGGCAGCATCTCGCCGCCCGATGCGGCGCCCATGAGCTTGAGGACGTCCGGCTCCTTCGGGTGCACGGGCGTGTTCGTCATGAGGTGCCAGAACGTCGTGCGATCGAGGACGGCCTGGGGCAGCGTCGACCAGGGCGCGGCGGCCGTGAACGTCTGGCCGCGCAGCGCGAGCGGCGTGGGCGCCATCGAGGGATCCGCGCTGTGCGTGATCTTGGGGTCGTCGTACATCCCCGGCACGTTGGCGTTGATGGGATCGCCCGAGCCGAGCGTGTTGAAGATGAAGTACTGCGCCTTGGCCGCGGCGCCGCAGGCCGGCGCGGGGTTGGCGGCCAGGGCGCGGCGCGGGTTCAGCAGGAAGGCCGCCGGCAGGCCCGTCGCGAGGGCCCGCAGGCCCACGTACCCGGTTCCGAAGAGCGTCGAGAGCAGCGCCTGGCGTCGCGTGAGCATCGCGTCCTCCCTCACAGCCCGATCGAGACCGCCGACGGCGCGAGGCAGGCGGCGACGAAGGTGGACTTGAGCGCGTCGGACGCCGTCGCGCCGGACCCCATGGCGTCGGTGAAGTGGCTCTTCAGGATCGTCGTCGCGGGCGCGGCGCGCGGGTCCGATGGCGGCAGGCCCATCACCGTGCCCACGAAGTCGGCGATCGCGGCGTCGGGCATGGCGCTCGACCACTGGGTCACGCCCATCGTCTGCTTCGCGGCCGGCACGTCGATGACGGCGGCGGCGACGATCTCGCACATGTTCTCCGTGCCCGCGCGGTAGAAGAGCGTCGGGTCGTTGGGCAGCACGGGCATCGTCGCGCCGCGGCCGTAGCCGTCGGAGGGAAGGCCGGAGGCGATCTGCGCGATCGTCGCCTGCGCCTGCTTGCGCGTCACGGCGTTGAGGCCGCACACGTCGTCGAAGCCGAGGCGCGCGTTGAGCGCGGCGCACAGGTGATCGCGGCGCGAGACGGCGACGACCTCGCCCGCGGCGGCCGCCGTCGCCGTGGGGGCGGCGTTCGTCACGAGCGGCGACGACAGCAGCTCGAGCACGAGCGTGTCCCACATGAGGCCGCCCGCCTTGAAGGCCGTGACGACGCGCTGGAACTCGGGATCCTCGTGCAGGCAGGGCGAGGAGTTCACGTAGGTGCACAGCTTCTGCGCCCACGCCTCGGGGAAGAGCGGGTGCGCGGCGAGGGTCGTCCCCAGGTCGCCCAGGCTCTGCACGGGGCCGACCACGCCCGCGAACGCGAACAGGCCCTTCTGCCCGGCGAAGGCCATGTCCTGCTGGTCGTGATAGTTCCAGGAGAACGTCGCCGAGAAGATCGACCGCAGCGGGTCGAGCTCCGAGTGGCAGGCGAGGCACGCGTCCTGCGTGGCGTGCGCCGTGTCGAGGCCGGGCGTCGTCGGCGGGATCGTGATGTTCGACCCGTCGACCTGCGCGCCGAGGGCGACGATCAGCGTCTGGTTCATCGTGACGCGCATCTGGTTGCTGGTGTTCGTCTGCCAGTTCGCGAAGAACGCCGGCGTGCTGAAGAAGCCCACGCGCGGCGAGGTGAGCACGAGCTCGGTGGCGGCGCGCAGCGCGGGGAGGTCGTAGAAGGGCGTCACCGCCTCGGGGCCCTCGGGCGGGCGGATCGTCACCAGCGTCCAGTCGCTGTAGTCCTTCGTGGGATCGAGCTGGGGCCCGGCGGCCGTGCCGCCCGCCGGCGGGCAGGCCTGACCGCCCGCGGTGGGGTTCTTGCGCCCCTCGAGCGCGCCCGTGATGAGGTAGTGGAGGGCGATGCCGCTCGGCGGATCATAGACGATCGGATCTTGCGTGCAGCCCGCGACCTGCATGTCGTTCGTCGCGACGTCGGGGTTGTACCAGTGCATGTAGTTGGGGCTCGTGGGGTCGAGCGTGTCGGCGATGGGGATCGGCCCCGCCGCCGCCTCGACGACGATGGGCGTCTTCGGGTGCGCCTGCTTGAACAGGTCGGTGACCTTGCCGTCGTCGTCGACCTGCCAGACGTCGAGGAAGGCGTACACCTCCTTGAGCGCCGTGGTCATCATGACGTTCGTGGTCGTCGTCGCGTCGCTGAGCGGGCGGCCCTTGCCCAGCTGGTCGATCATGGTGAGCGCGAAGCTCTGCTGCGCGTTCTGCACGAGCAGCGGCGCCGTCGTGGCGTTGATGTCCATCTGCTTGGGGAAGAACTGGTCGGAGAAGTCGACCTCGCTCACCTGCGTCTGCTGGAAGGCGAGCTCGAAGAAGCGCTTCATCTTGGTCGCGTACTGCGGCAGCTTCATCCACGTCGCGATGAGCGCCTTGAGCTGCGTGGGGTCGGCCGTGACGGCCTTGATCTCGCCGTCCGAGGGCGGCAACCCCACGAGGACGTTCTTCACCTTGGCGACGTACGACGCGGGCATGGCGGCGGCGAACGGCGCGGGCGCGCCCGACGAGCCGCCCTGACCGGCCATCGACGCGCCGCCGGCGCTCCCGCTCACGGCGCCCGCCGCGCCCGCCCCGCCGCTCGCGTCGGCGGGCTTGTCCTTGCCGCACGCGCCCGCCACGAGCGCGAGCGCACAGAGCCCCAGCCACGAACGCCGCATGCTCTTGAGACCCACCAACCCGGTTAGACGGCAAGTCGGCGGGCCCGGTTCCTCTGCCCTCGCGCGCGGCCGCGCGGAGACCTTAGGTGATAACTCGGGGCAGCAGGTGGTGATGCCTCGGGGCAGCAGCTTCGCGCGCAAAGGGGCTGCGTCGAGGAGCGGGCGGCGGTTCGGGGGAGGCACGCGCCTGCCGGTTGCAACTCCGAGGCCCGCCGCGACGCGCAGTGGATCACGACGGTCGCGTCAGAGGTCGACGGCCCAGCCCCGCGAGGCCACCGGTGCTGGCTGTCCCGGCGTGGGATGTGGGCGTTGCAGGTGTCGGTCCCGCACTCGACGACACCCGCGTCGTCGGGCGCGAAGGCGACGCCGGCGTCGAGCGCGCGCCGGGGATGGCTCTATCGCGGCGTCGAGGTCGCGGCGGCGTCGAGCGGGCGGACCGACAGCTCGGCGAGACGCACGGCGCCGTCGGCGCCGCGCTCGTCGACGCGCCGGTAGCCGAGGCCGGCGAAGGGGGCCTTCTCGTCGTAGGGCAGCGGCACCTTCTTCGGGACCGAGCCGGGGGCGGGCAGCGCGAAGACGAGCGACTTCGCCGCGTGGTGGTGGATGTGCTCCGTCTCGTGGTGGTGCTCCTGGTGGATGTGCCCGTAGAAGACCGTGAGGTTCTTGCGCGGCAGGAGCACGTCGATCACCTTCGCGCCGTCCTTCGTCGCCCACTCCCACTGCGGGTACAGATCGAAGAGCGGCCGGTGCGTGAAGACGACCACCGGCGTGTCCGGCGACGTCCTCTTGAGATCGGCGCTGAGCCAGTCGATCTGCTCGTCGCCCACGGCGCCCGCGGGATCGGACACGTTGTCGAGCGCGATGAAGTGGACGCCCTTGTGGTCGAACGCGTAGCGCGTGGGGCCGAGGGCCTCCCGGAAGGCGGCGCCCGCGTCCTTGGCGGCGTCGTGCTCGCCGGGCAGGAGGCGGAGCGCGTCGACCTTCAGGCCCGCCGAGAGCTTCTTGAACTCCGCGAGCCGCCGCTTGCGGACCGCCGGGTCGTCGGTCGTGTGCGTCAGGTCGCCCGTGAAGACCACGAAGTCGGGGCGCGCGCCGGCCGCGTTGATCGTCTCGATGGCCGTCGGCAGCGTGACGTCCGCCTTCGGGTTCGAGACGCCCGAGTAGCCCCAGTGCGTGTCGGAGAGCTGCAGGAAGAAGAAGTCCTCGCGCGCGTCGCTCTTCTTCTTTTTTCCGGCGGCGCCCGCGAGGCGTGACGCGAAGACCACGCCGCCCACGGTGGCGAGCTTTCCGATGCCCTTGAGAACGTCGCGGCGGCTTTCGAGCTTGGCCATGTGAGCCTCCTGCCGTACGAACGGCCGGGGCGCCGCGAAGGTTCCCTCTATTGCGGCGTGATGCGCGGGACGAGCGTCTCGAGCTCGGCGCGCGCGACGTCGGAGACGAGCGCGTAGCCGAGATCGCCGTCGCGCCACAGGAGCACCGAGAAGCCGCGCGACGAGCCCTCGTGGACGGTCCGGCCGGCGAGCGGGACGCCGCCGTCGGGCCAGGGCATGCCGGAGGCGGGGAAGACGAGCAGCGAGATCTGGTGCAGGCGGCGCCGGAACTCGAACACGGCGGCCTTGCGGTCGCGGACGTAGCCGAGGCTGCCGCCCACGAGCGGGAAGCCGTCGTCGCCCGCGAAGGCGACCCGGGGCGCGAAGTCGACGCGGCCCGTGAACCACGGCTTGACCTGATGGATGCCGCCGCTCTCGATCTCCGGCGGGCGAGTGCTCGCCACGACGCGCAGGTGATCGCTCACGGCCTCGTCGGTGAGCGACCACTCGGCCGCGGGCGCGCGCGGCGGGCCCGGGCGCAGGGCGAGCGCAACGACCGCGGTGCCGGCGAGGGCGGCCACCATCGACGGGAACGCGCGCCGCCAGCGCGACGGGGCGGCCGTGG
>DASZWW010000075.1:0-6309 GCA_035546175.1 Polyangia bacterium | reverse complement strand
GGCCTTGCCGGACGCGCCCGCCTTGCCCGTCGTCCCGCCGGCGGCTCGCGCGCCGGCGGCGCCGGTCGGCGACGCGGTCGCGCCCCCGCTGCAGGCGGCGACGAGCGCGAGCGCGCCGAGCAGCGCCGCGCGCGCAGACGGAGAGGGTCGGGGAGACAGGACGGCCATGGCGCGCACCTCAACGCGCCGTTCGTCGCTGCCAGACGCGCCACGCCTTCGCGGCGAGGACCGCGCCGGCCAGGGCCCAGGCGATCCAGATGAGCGCGTTCCAGTGCAGGAACGTGATGTGGCGTGTCGAGGTCGGCGTCAGGAGGACGGGGAGGGCGTCCTGGCGGTAGAGGGACAGCACGTCCATAAGAACAGCGACGGTGGCGTGAACGAGAAATCCGGCGTAGATGCTGCGCGTCCGCATCGACAGCGACCCCAGGATGACGCCGGCCACCATGGCCGAGCAGGCCTCGAGGTAGGGCTTGCCGAAGTGGATCATCGTGTAGGGGACGACCATCGACCAGATGGCGCCCACGCCGAACACGCGCGTGGCCCGGATCCACCAGCCCCGGAAGAAGAGCTCGAGCGTGATGAACTGCGCGAGGTACAGCCCCTCCCAGACGAGGTAGTCGAGCCAGGAGCGGCCCGCGTGCTTGTAGAGCGGGTAGTAGCTCACGAAGTCGCTCTGGCGGCTCACGGCGAGGAGGATCGGGACCATGAAGAACACGCACAGCGCGTAGATCCACGCGTGCTCGCGGAAGCCGCGCGGGCGCAGGCCGAAGTCGAGCAGGCTGTCGCCGCGGAAGAACAGCCGCCACGCGGCGAGCGGCACGAGGTAGCCGCCGACGCGCGTGAACGCCCACCACGTGCGCAGGTAGAGCTCGTCGTACATGCCGACGTCGATCCACCCGCCCGGGTGCGCGGCCTCGCGCCGCTCCAGCCACGGCTTGATGGCGGTCTCGTAGGTGTCGAACCGCCCGTAGTAGTCCTGGAACGTCAGCACGAGCGCGCCGAGCGTGAGCGCGACGAGCGGGCGGTAGTCGATCTCGCCGCGCTCGTGCAGGGCGCGCCGGTAGGCGAACGCCTCCTCGTCGAGCTCGCGCCAGGTCCGCCGGAAGAAGGCCCAGACGAGGGGCGCGACGGCGAGCAGCAGCGGGATCGGGACGGCCCACTTGATGTGGGGCTGTTCGAGCCACTGCATGGAATCGGCCGATACTATATCCTCCCGCCCGTGAGCGACGAGACGCCCCATCACTCGACGTCGAAGTTCGGGCACTTCATCCAGACGTACTCGAGCTTCCTGTCGAGCTTCGTCATCGGCGTGGCCGGCCTCATCGCCACGTCGGTCTGGCAGTACCGGCAGTCGAAGACCGCCGAGCAGCAGGCGATCTCCGAGCAGGCCATCGCCAAGACCAAGGCCGACAACGACTGGCGCATCACGCGCGCCGACATCCTCTCGAAGAACCTCGACGTGCTCTCGAAGCAGGGGCCGGGCACGGCGGACCAGCGCTTCGGCGTGCTGCTCTCGCTCACGCGCGGCGCCATCATCGACCCGGAGCTCGCCGTCTCGTACGCGCTCGAGCTCGGCAAGGACAACCCGAGCTACATGCGGTCGGTCCTGGAGAGCACGGCCAACAAGAACTACATGCAGCTCCTGCAGGGCTTCAAGCTGACATGCCTGCAGCGCTTCGGCGTGGAGAAGGCCGCGGAGATCTGCAAGGACGACGCGCTCTCGGACCGCTCGGACGCCATCGCCCAGGTCATCCAGGACGAGATGAACGCCGCGAACACGGCGGGCAAGCCGGCCGAGGGGCCGCTGTCCCTCCTGCGCGACGAGCGCGAGGTGCAGGACAACGCGGCGCGCCTCTCGTGGCTCTTCGAGCCCTACCTGCAGGACCTCTACGAGCGGCGCCAGTGGCAGGAGATCCAGCGCTTCGAGGGCGCCTCGACGGGCGCGAGGCTCGTCTCGGCGATCGTGCTCGCCACGGCGCGCACGGGCGAGCTGCTCTCGCCCACGGAGGCCACCGTGGTCGAGAAGTTCCACGCCGACCGTCGCAAGTGGCTGGCCGACTACGTCTTCGGCGCGAGCTGCGACCCCGAGTGCCGCGGCAAGATGGTCGACGTCATGTTGAGCTCGTTCGGCGAGGCGCAGGGGGACTACGACGAGCCCCTGCGCCGCCTCCTGCGCGAGTCGCGCGCCGCCGCGGGCGCGACGCTCGGCCACCTGCACGCGCGGCTCCTCTGGTGTCAGATCGACGCCGGCGACCTCGCCGAGCTGCGCGACCGCGTCCTCGTGCCGTCGTTCATGGAGGCCCTCGCCGACCCGCACGCCGACCCCGCCACGCTCGACGACATCGCCGGCGTCGTCGCGCTCGTGCCGGCGCCGGACGCGAGCGACGAGAAGGACCTCGCGACGTGGAAGAGCATGCTCGCGGCGCTCGCGAAGGCGAGCGAGAAGGTGCAGCGCACGTTCGCCACGCGCCGCGCCTCGGCGGCGCGGGAGCGCGCGAACCCCCCGCCCATGATCAAGAAGGTGAACTTCTGCAACGCCGCGGCACCCGCGACGCCGCCGGCGACGCTCGAGCCATGACGGCCGCCCCCGAGATGCGGGCGGGCGGGCGCACCGTCCTCGACATGAACGCCTACCAGTGGACCGTGCTCTTCGCGGCCTGGCTCGGCTGGGGCTTCGACGTCTTCGACGGCCTGCTCTTCAACTACGTCGCGCCCAACTGCGTGCCGACGCTGCTCGGCCTGACGATCGGCTCGCCCGAGGCCAAGAAGGCGACGCTCCTCTGGGGCGGGATCCTCACGTCGCTGCTCCTCCTCGGGTGGGCCGCGGGCGGCATCCTCTTCGGCCGCGTCGCCGATCGCATCGGGCGCACGCGCACGCTCATGCTGACGATGCTCCTCTACGCGCTCGGCACCGCGGCCTGCGCGGGCGCGCCCAACATCTGGGCCCTCGTGCTCTTCCGCATCGTCGGCAGCCTCGGCATCGGCGGCGAGTGGGCCGCGGGCGCCGCCATGGTCGCCGAGGTCGTCCCTGAGAGGCGCCGCGTCGAGGCCGGCGCGCTGCTCTACACCTCGGCGCCCATGGGCCTCTTCCTCGCGACGTGGGCGAACTTCCAGATCGCGGGCGTCTTCTTCAAGGGCTCGCCCGAGACGTCCTGGCGGTGGGTCTTCCTGTGCGGCCTCATCCCCGCCGCCGTCGCCTTCGTCGTGCGCCTCTTCGTGCGCGAGCCCGCGCGCTGGAAGGAGGCGGCCGCGGGCGCTCGCGAGCACCCGCGCATCGCCGAGCTCTTCACGGCCAAGCTCTGGCCCATCACGCGCAGCGGCCTGTCGATGGCGATCATCGCGCTCATCGCCTGGTGGGGCGTCAACGCGTTCATCCCCACGGTCTCGACGGGCCTCGCGCAGGCGACGGCCAAGGCGAGGGGCTTCGATCGCGCCGCCACGCTCGCGCTCGTCGAGTCGTGGAAGGCCCGCGCCACCAACGTCTTCAACCTGGGCGGCCTCATCGGCACGCTGCTCACCATCCCCGCGGCCAAGGTCATGGGCCGCCGCAAGATGTTCGCGCTCTACTACCTCGCCTCGGGGGCCGCGATCCTGGCGACCTTCGGCCTCGACTTGCCGCCGCTCACGCGGCTCTACATGTACTTCTTCATCGGCGTGACCGTCTTCGGGGTCTTCGGCAGCTTCACGTACTACCTGCCCGAGCTCTTCCCGACGCGGCTGCGCGGCACGGGCGCGGGGTTCTGCTACAACGCCGGCCGCGTCGTCGCCGCGGGCGGTCCGTTCCTCGTGGGCGCGATCGCCTCGCGCGGGGCCGACGCCCTCGCCAGCGCTCAGCAGGTGCTGTTCTGGATCGGCGTCGTCCCGCTCATCGGCGTCGTGCTCTCGCGCTACGCGATCGAGACGAAGGATCGAACCCTGGCCTGAACGAGCGCTACGCGCTCTTCTTCACCATGTAGGTCAGGAGGTCGACGCAGCGGTTGCTGTAGCCCCACTCGTTGTCGTACCAGGACACGAGCTTGAAGAAGTTGGGGTTGAGCTCGAGCGAGCTGCCGGCGTCGTAGACGCTCGAGATCTTCTCGTGGATGAAGTCGCTCGAGACGACCTCCTCGTCGGTGTAGCCGAGGATGCCCTTGAGGTACGTCTCGCTCGCCCTCTTGAGCGCGGCGTTGATCTCCTTGAGGCTCGTCGCCTTCTCGGTCTTGAAGGTCAGGTCGACGACGGAGACGGTCGGCGTGGGCACGCGGAAGGCCATGCCGGAGAGCTTGCCCTTGACCTCGGGGAGCACGAGCGCGACCGCCTTCGCGGCGCCCGTCGTCGACGGGATGATGTTGATGGCGGCCGAGCGCCCGCCTTTCCAGTCCTTGCGCGAGGGGCCGTCGACGGTCTTCTGCGTCGCCGTGTAGCTGTGGACCGTCGTCATGAGGCCCTCGCTCAGGCCGAAGCCCTCCTTGAGGACGGCGTAGACGAGCGGCGCGAGGCAGTTCGTCGTGCACGAGGCGTTCGAGACGACGTTGTGCTTGGCGGCGTCGTACTTCTCGTGGTTGACCCCCATGACGATCGTGATGTCCTCGCCCTTGGCCGGCGCCGAGATGATGACCTTCTTCGCGCCCGCGGCGAGGTGGCCCTTGGCCTTCTCGGCCTCCGTGAAGAGGCCCGTCGACTCGATCACGTAGTCGACGTTGTACTTCTTCCAGGGCAGCTCGGCCGGCGTCTTGGCCGACACGACGTGGATCTCCTTGCCGTCGACGACGAGCACGTCGTCCGCTTCCTTGTCGGCGCCCGACTTCTTCGACGAGACGTGACCCTCGAAGCGGCCCTGGATCGAGTCGTACTTGAGCAGGTAGGCGAGGTTGTCGGCGGGGACGATGTCACCAACGGCCACGACCTCGACCTCCTTTCCGAAGAGGCCCTGGGTGTAGAGGGCGCGGAAAACCAGGCGGCCGATGCGTCCGAAACCGTTGATCGCGATGCGCGTGCTCATTTCATTCTCCCGGCGTTGCGTTACGTCACGTCACTTCTACAGGCTTGGGACACTATATGACCGGGGCGTTCCGGCCAAGCAACTCGACGCCGATTCCACGACGCGAATGGCCGTCGTCGAGGGCCGCCGCGGGCCCGGCCGGGGGGTCACCGCCCGGGCCGGCGCAGCAGCAGGCGCGTCGCCCCCTCTCCGCCCTCGGCGGGGCGCGCCGACGCGAACGCGAGCACGGCCTCGGCCGCCGCGGGCGCGAGCGCGAGCCAGCGCCAGACGAGCGGCTTGAGCACGGGCGCGTCGTCGAGCGAGTGTGCGCCGCGCCCGTGGATCACGAGCACGCAGCGCTTGCCGTCGCCGCGCGCCAGCGCGAGGAAGCGCTCGAGGGAGCGCAGCGCCTCCTCGCGCGACCGGCCGTGCTGGTCGAGGGGCGCCTCGACCCGCGGCTCGCCAGCCTTGAGGCGGCGCAGGAGCTTGACGTCGACGCCCGCGCCGCGCGCCTCGATCGCCTCGCCGACGATCGTGACCTCGAACGACGCGCTGTCGGACGCCGCTTCGACCGGGCCGTCATACGCGTCGGCGCGCGGGCCGGCGCCGGGCGCCTGCCGCGGCGGAGGCCCTTTCGGGGCGGGCCGCGCGGCCACACGGCCGCGCTCGTCCGGGGCGAGCGGCTTCGCGCCGCGCACCGCCTCGGCGAACGCGTCCGCGTCGTCGCCGCGCTTGCTCACAGCTTGCGGAACGCCTGGATGAGCTGGTTGATCGTCTTGCCGTTCGGATCGCGCAGCTCGTGGTCGACGGCCGAGAGCACGGTGCGCTTGCCGCGCAGCACGACGCCCGTGTGCACGCCGGTGCGCGCCCACTCGTCCCTGATCTGCTGCTGCCCCCGATCGACCGCCGCGTCGTCGGAGTACTCGCAGACCGTCGCGTCGACGCCGCCGACGGTCCCGCGCTCGCAGTAGGTCGCGACGTAGGGGGGCGGCGTCACGGCGGCGAAGCCCTCGGGCTTGAGGCCGGCGCTCTTCCACGCATCGAGCACGGCGTCGGTGTGCGTGGTCCCGTCGGCGTGCGCGGGCGCCGGCCCTCCGGTCGCGCTGGCGGCCGCTCCGGGCTTCTTGCCGCAGGCGGCGCCTGCGAGCGCGAGGCCGAACAGCATCGAGCAGGCAAAGACCAGTGTGGATCGATGGGGCCTGTGCATGGGCCGCTCGCTCAGCGCTTCCAGCCGCCGTGGCTGGGCTTGTTTCCGCCGCCGGCGGGGGCGCCGCGCCAGCCGCCGCCGTGCTGCTGCGGGGCAGCGCCGCCGCGCCAGCCGCCGCTCGGCGCCGGCTGCGGGCTGCCAC
>DASZWW010000074.1:0-2153 GCA_035546175.1 Polyangia bacterium | reverse complement strand
CCCGCGCGGCGCGCGCTCGCGGGCCTCGCTGACGTTGATCGCGCGGCCCTGGATCTCTCGACCCGTCAGGCTCTGGATGGCGTCTGCCGCTTCCTGGTCGCTGCCCATCTCGACGAAGGCGAATCCGCGCGGACGGCCCGTCTCTCGATCCATCACCACCTTCACCTCGACGACGTTCTTGCCGCCCTCGGCGAAGACGTCCCGCAGCTCGGGCTCGGTCACGTTGTACGACAAATTCCCGACGTATAGCCTCGTTCCCATCTCGTTCTCCTTCGTTCGGTCACACGGATTCGCGTTGGGCGCTTGCAGCTCAATAATCGAAACGAATCTTCGTCACGCGTGGCCTGGCCACCGACGGATCGCACGGACGCGCGGACGCCATCGGCGCGCCGTCGCGGACCTGCGGGCACTCGCCCTGCGGCGATCCTGGAGAGGGGGCGCGGCCGGAGAAGGGCGGCTGCACCTGCGGGCTACGGGCTCGGGGACTCAACACGCAAGGACTCGCTGACCATTTCAGGCTACCAGCGGGTTCCAACGATGTCGAGATACCGGCAAGAGGCCCAATGCACAATCGAGCCAGAAAATAGGCGAGCGGGCGCAAACATCGCACCTCCGCCCACACAACGACCCGCGAAACGTCGGGGGTTCTCCCGACGTTCGTTTCAACGAGAGATACGCAACGCGTGGCGCACGGCCGCGCCCGCCTCGGCCGTCGTCGCCGCCTTGGCGCCCGGCGCGGCGACGTCGCCCGGCAGCACGCCGGCCGTGATCGCGCCGCTCACGGCTGCCTCGACGGCGCGCGCTTCGGCCTCGAGCCCGAGGGAGTGGCGCAGCAGCATCGCGACGCTGAGGATCGTCGCGTAGGGGTTGGCGACGCCCTTGCCCGCGAGGTCGGGCGCCGAGCCGTGGATGGGCTCGTAGAGGCCGCGCTTGCCCTCGCCGAGCGACGCCGACGGCAGCATGCCCATCGAGCCCGCGAGCATCGAGGCCTCGTCGGTGAGGATGTCGCCGAACATGTTCTCCGTGACGATGACGTCGAAGTCGGCCGGGCGGCGGATGAGGTGCATCGCGCACGCGTCGACGAGCATGTTGGAGAGCTCGACGTCGGGGAACTCGCTCTTCATCACGCGGGCCGTGACCTCGCGCCACAGGCGCGAGGTCTCGAGGACGTTGGCCTTGTCGACGGAGCAGAGCTTCTTTCGGCGGCCCTGCGCGATGCGCGCGGCGCTGCGCACGATGCGCTCGACCTCGGCCTCGGTGTAGAGGCAGAGATCCGAGGCGCTCGTCGCGTCGCGCTTCTTCTCGCCGAAGTAGATGCCGCCCGTGAGCTCGCGGACGACGACCATGTCGACGCCGGCGAGCAGCTCGGGCCGCAGCGGCGACGCCCGCATGAGCAGGGGGTTGACCGCCACGGGGCGCAGGTTCGCGTAGAGGCCGAGCCCCTTGCGGATCGCGAGCAGCCCTTGCTCGGGCCGCACCTTCGCGCGTGGGTCGTCCCACTTGGGGCCGCCGACGGCGCCGAGCAGCACGGCGTCCGACCTCTGCGCGAGCTCGAGCGTCGCGGGCGGCAGCGCCGAGCCCGCGGCGTCGATGGCGGCGCCGCCGATGAGCGCCTCGCGCGTCTCGAACGTGTGCCCGCCGGCCTTGGCGACGGCGTCGAGGACGGCGACGGCCTCGGCGGTCACCTCGGGGCCGATCCCGTCACCGGGCAGAACACAGATGAGCGCGCGCATGGGGTGTCTCCTTGTCGTATTTCGCGGAAAGCGCGCGCACGATACAGGCTCGGCGACGGCGATTCAACGCCGCTAGACGCGGCGCGGGGGCGCGCTCCCAGGCCGGTGCAATCGTTGAGGGAGCGGCGCACCGGGCGCGGAAGGGCGCGGTGTTATACGATGCCGAACTCCCTTGCGACGGGAAGGTTCACGCCATGAGTAAAACGTCACTCCTCACGTTCTGTTTGAGCCTCGTTGCCGTCCCCCTCGTGCTCGGCGACTGCTCGAACGACAGCACCTGCAACACGCCCGGCGGCCCGAGGCCCTGCTCGCAGGTCACACAGTCGACGGGTTCCGCGGGCGCGACCGGCGCGGCGGGCTCGGGCGGCAGCACCGGCGCGGCGGGCGCGAGCACGGCCGGCGCGAGCGGGAACGCGGGCG
>DASZWW010000073.1:0-5930 GCA_035546175.1 Polyangia bacterium | reverse complement strand
GCGGGGATGACGACGGGCGCGGCAGGCACGACGGCGGGCGCGGCCGGCGCGGGCGGCCAGACGGGCGGCGCCGCGGGGGCGAGCGGCGGCGCGGGCACGGTCGTGCACCCGATCGTCGAGGGCTCGCTCACCTTCACGCGCACGACGCTCCACCTCTTCAACTACGCCGAGGGCATCGGCATCGGGGACTTCAACAAGGACGGCGCGGTCGACGTCCACTCGGGGCCGTTCTGGTGGGAGGGGCCCGACTTCACGCAGAAGCACCAGCTCTTCCCGCCGCCCGCCAACAACGCCTACACGGACAAGACGCTCGGCGACTGGGCCGACTACGAGTACGACGTCGACGGCGACGGATGGCTCGACAGCATCAACATCATGCGGCCCGGCACGCCGAGCTACTGGTACAAGAACCCGGGCAAGCCGACGCTCGACGCCGCCATCTCGACGTGGACCCAGACGACGCTCGGCACGCTGGTCATGGAGCAGTCGGCGTTCACGGACCTCACGGGCGAGGGGAAGCCCGAGCTCGTCGGGGCGATCGAGGGGAAGACCGGCTGGTTCGACGTGAAACCGAGCGGACCGTGGACGTTCAACCCCATCGGCGTCACGGGCGCGACCGTCGCCTACGCGTGGTGGCACGGCATCGGCACCGGCGATCTCGACGGCGACGGCAAGACCGATCTCATCCAGGACACCGCGTGGTACTCGCGGCCCGCGGCGGGCCCGCGCGCGGGGGCGTGGACGAGCCACGCGCAGACGTTCAAGGACCCGACGCTCGTCGGCGATCAGGGCCCGAGCCAGATGTACGGCTACGACGTCGACGGCGACGGCGACCAGGACGTCATCACGGCGCTCAACGCGCACGGGTACGGGGTTGCGTGGTTCGAGAACAAGAACGGCGCGTGGATCCAGCACGTGATCGTGGGCGGCGCCGGCTCGATGGCCACCAACGCCGGCATGATCGCGCCGTTCTCGCAGCCGCACGCGCTCCTCGTCGCGGACATCGACGGCGACGGCCTCAAGGACATCGTCACGGGCAAGAGCTTCTACGCGCACCCGCCCGGCATGGGCGACCCCGACGCCGACGGCACGCCCGTGTTCTACGTCTTCAAGCTCGTGCGCGGCGCCGGCGGCGCCGTGACCTTCGAGCCGCACCTCGTGGACTCGGTCGAGGGCCTCGGCCGCCAGTTCACGGCGGGCGACCTCAACAACGACGGCAAGGTGGACATCGCCGTCGCCAGCAAGCACGGCGCGTTCCTCTTCTTCCAGCAGTAGCCGGCCCGGCCGGGGCGAGGGTCAAGCCTCGATCTGGCTGCAGCTCGTCGTCGACAGGCCGCCGCCGCCGCCCACCGACGTGACGTTCGTGCCCGCGCCGCGCATCACGCTCAGCAGCACGTTGCTGGTGCTCTCGGTGCCGGTGGGCGAGCGGTAGTGGATGCCCGGGTACTTGAAGTACCCGCCCCCCTTGCCCGCCACGAGGATCGGATAGTCGCGGATGTCGTGGAAGCGTCCGTCGGACGTGTCCGTGCTGGCGAGGATCGCCGTGTTGTCGAGGACGTTGCCGGCGCCCTCGGGCACGCTCTTGAGCGAGACGAGCAGCTGCGCGAAGCACTGCATCGTGAACACCGTCGAGGCCTGCACGCCCGGCTGGTCGCCCGGCTCGTCGTGCGTGAGCTGGTGGTGCCCCTCGCTGAGGTTGACCTGCCAGTACACGGTGCTGGCCGTGCTGCCGGAGAACATCATCGAGAACACGCGCGTCTGGTTGCACGCGAGCGCGATGGCCAGGAGGTCGCTCATCGCCTTGGTCTTCTCGGCGATCTGCTCCTTGCCGTTCTGGTCGGGGAAGCTGCCGGGGTTCGTGGGCGCCTGGCAGGCCATCGCCACGGACATCGGCTGCGAGGCGGTCATGAGGCGGTTCTCGAGGTCACGGATGCCCGAGGCGTGCAGGTCGAGGCGCGCCTTGTCGGCGGTCCCGACGCGCGCGCGCACCTTCATGAGGTCGCCGAGGACGGCGTCGAGCACGCTCTTCCGGTAGCCGAGCGTCGCGTCCACCATGGGCGTCGCGCCGCCGCCCGCGGGCGGGGTGAACGTCCCGAAGACGCGCGAGAAGAGCTTGGCGGGATCGTACTCGGGCGGGTTGGGGCTGTCGGGGCCGCTGTGCGAGAGGTAGTGCAGCGTCGTGCCCTCGTTGCCGTTCACGCGCGTCGAGATGCCGACCTCGAGCGAGGGGAACTGCGAGGAGGCGCCGATGATCTTCGCCGCGACCTGGTCGATGCTCGGCATCGAGAACGTCGAGCGATAGGGCGCGCCGCCCGCCGGCTGCGAGACGAGCGGGGCGCCCGAGAGGATGCCCACCGTCCCCGAGTGGTGGCCGCGCTCGTCGCCCGAGGTGATGGTCGTGCCCGAGACGACGTTGACGTAGTCGTTCACGCCCGCCGTGAAGAGCGGCATGAGCGAGGGGGTCGCCGCCCAGCCGGCGCCCGTGCTCGTCGGCGTCCAGTGGTCGGGCTTGACGCCGTTGCCCCAGAAGAAGATGCCGAGGCGCTTGGGGATCGCCGCGCCGTCGGCGTAGGCGTCGCCGTTGCCGTTGAACATGGACTCGAGCGGCGGCAAGGCCACGGAGATCCCGAGGCCCCCGAGGGCTCCGCGCAGTACCGTGCGCCGACTGATTCGCCGTCTTGGCATGGACGCCTCCTCCCGAATCCTCGCGGCCAATCTAGCCGGCAGGAGCCCCGGCGGAGGTGCATCCGAAGGGCCTCCGGTGCCCACGGGGGCGGGGGCGCACGGCCTATAAGGAAGCGATCGAGTGCCGTGGGCCACGGCCCTCCTGCCGAGACTGGGAGGCGAAACCATGAGCGAGCGCGATCGGGAGCGGGGAGGCCGAAGCGCGACGAGCCACGTCGCGTGGCTCGCCATGGCCGTGTTCGCGGCGGCGGGGTGCACCGCGCGCGGCGGCGCGACCGGCGGCGGCGGTCCGGGCAGCGGAGCGGGCGCAGGCAGCGGCGGCGCGGGCGTCTCGGGCGGCGCAGGCGTGTCCGGCACGGCGGGCGGCGCGGCGCCGGGCGTGTTCGCGCCCGCGCCCGGCGCGCTGCGCCGGCTCACCTCGGTGCAGTACCGCAACAGCATCTCGGATCTCTTCGGCGGCGCCGTCACGGCCACCGACGACCTCGAGGCCGACACGGCCCTCTCGGGGTTCCAGTCGATCGGCGCGTCGCTCGTCAGCCTGTCGCCCCACCTCGTGGAGCAGCTCGAGACCTCGGCGCTCGACGTCGCGCACAAGGCGCTGTCGAACACCGCGACGCGCGCGGCGTTCGTCGGCTGCGACCCGACGGCCGCCACCGACGACGCGTGCACCTCGGCGTTCCTCACGAAGTTCGGCCGCCGGGCCTGGCGCCGCCCGCTCACGACCGACGAGGTGGGGGCGCTGGCCACGCTCACGAAGAGCATCCAGACGAGCATGGGGAGCTACTTCGGCGGCCTCGAGTACGGCGTGGCCGCGATCCTCGAGTCGCCCCACTTCATCTACCGCGAGGAGCTCGGCACGCCCGACCCGAAGAACGCGTCGCGCGTCCTCTTCGACGACCACGAGCTGGCGACGCGCCTCGCCTACTTCCTGTGGAACACGACGCCGGACGACGCGCTCCTCGACGCGGCCGACGCCAAGCAGCTCACGGGCGCGGGCTTCGCGGCGCAGGCGCAGCGCCTGCTCAAGTCGCCCCGCGCGGTCGACGGCGCGCAGACGTTCTTCAGCGAGTACTTCCGCCTGGGCGACCTCGACAGCTTGCCGCAGCTGCCGACGGCGTTCCCGCAGGCCACGCCCACGATCGGGCCGGCGATGCGCCAGGAGACGCAGATGTTCTTCTCCGACCTGGCCATCACGCGCGACGGCGACATGCGCACGCTGTTCACCTCGCAGTCGACGTTCGTGAACGCGGAGCTCGCGAGCCTGTACGGCCTGCCCGGCGTCACGGGCACGGCGTTCGTCCCGGCGACGCTGCCCGCGAGCGGCCTGCGCGCCGGCTACCTCGGGCAGGGCAGCTTCCTGGCGCTCAACGCGCACTCGACGGTCACGTCGCCGACCTACCGCGGGAAGTTCATCCGCGAGATGCTCATGTGCGAGACGATCCCGCCGCCGCCCATGAACGTGCCGCCGCTGCCGCCCGACACGCCGGGCGCCGCGCCGCAGACGATGAAGCAGAAGCTCACGGCCCATCGCCAGAACGAGCCGTGCGCGACGTGCCACTCGCTCATGGATCCGCTGGGCCTCTCCTTCGAGAACTTCGACGGCATCGGCGCCTTTCGCACGATGGACGCGGGACAGGTCATCGACGCGACCGGCACGCTCGACGGCATGAACTTCGAGACCCCGCGCGACCTCGAGACGCTGCTCAGCCAGAACCCCAAGACCATGGCCTGCGTGGCGCGCAACCTCTACCGCTACGTCACGGGCCACATCGAGAGCGGCGGCGAGGAGCCGGCCATCACGCAGCTCGTGCAGTCGTTCTCGTCGGGGCAGTTCCACTTCAGCGCGCTCGTCAACGGCATGCTCGCGAGCGCGGCCTTCACGACGGCGGCGCTGCCCTCCAACGCCCCCATCGACACGAGCGGCGCGGGCGGCGCCGGCGGGACCGGCGCGGCGGGCAGCGGCGGGAGCGGGGGCTCCCCCGGCGGCGCGGGGGCGGGCGGCGCGGGGACCGCGGGCTCGACCGGCTCGGTGCCGGCGGGGCCGATCAGCTACGCGACGAGCATCGCGCCCATCATCGCGAACAAGTGCTCGCCCTGCCACACGACGCAGATGGCGGCCGGGTACAACTGGTCCTACGACACGCTCGTCACGAACTCGGCGGTGACGAACGCCGCCACGAAGGGCTGCGTCTTCATCATGAACCCCGGCAAGCGCGTCGTGCCGGGCGATCCCGACCACAGCTTGCTCTTCATCAAGATCACCGAGGACACGCACCAGGCGGCGGCCAACAACTGCGGCCTGCCGATGCCGAACCCGTCGTCCGGCAAGATGCTGACGAACCTCGAGATCGACACCATCCGCGCCTGGATCAGGGGCGGCGCGCTGCCCTGAGGCGCGCGCGGGGCGCAGGCCGGCCGCTCGTGCCGCGCGCGCGGCTACTGCGTCGGGCAGCCGATGCGCTGCGTGCCGACGGCGACGTCGTCCATCCAGAGCTCGAGCGGACCGTTCGAGGCCTGGTACGCCTGCCAGCCGAGCGACAGGAACGAGAAGTCGGGCGCGCTCCACGGCTTGCCGAGGTCGGCGTTGCTCACGCACTTGGTGCCCATGCCGACGACGTCGACGTCCTTGAGCAGCGTGCCGTCGAACCAGAGGTGCATCTCGTTCTTGACGCCGTCGAACTGCCACTCGACGCAGACCCACTTCTGGCTCGGGAACGCCGACGCCGAGGGGTTCGAGCAGTCCATCGTGGCCGTCGTCGCCGTCTGCGAGGTGCGCACGGTGTAGCCGGCGAGCACCTTGCCGAACTGGCCGCCCCAGCCGTACTTGCCCCAGGTCGTCGCGCCCGGCATGTCGCCGGCGGCCTGGATGTTGTTCCAGTGGTAGTCGCCGCCGGGCGTCGCGGTGAGCCACATCATCACGCGGCCGTACATCATGTTGCCCGCGATGGGGAAGAGGGGCGGGCCCTGCTTCGCGATCACGGCGACGGGCGTTCCCGCGGCGGCCTTGATGTGCAAGGCTCTGGTCCCGTGCGAAGCCTTGGTCGTGTCCACGGCGAGCGTCGCCGCCGTGACTGTCGTCGTCCACGCGGCGGAGAGATCCGCGGGGGTGGCGTAGCTCTCGAAGTCCTCGCACAGGAGCGTGCCGGCGCCGCAGGGGCCGCCCGCGGCCGCGTCGGCGCCGGCCGCGCCGCCCGCGCCGGCCTCGGACGTCCCGGCGCCCCCGTCGGCGGGGAGAACGGCGCCGC
>DASZWW010000072.1:0-3733 GCA_035546175.1 Polyangia bacterium | reverse complement strand
CGGACGCCGGCGCGGCTGGCTCCTTCGCGGGCGCCTCGGGGGCCGCCGCCGGCGTCTCCGAGGCGAGCGGCTCGCGCGTCACCGGCTGGCCCGGCACGAAGCGCTCGCCAGCGTGCACGAGCTCGGTCATGTCCGTGTCGGCGACCTCGACGAGGCCGTGCTCGACGGACACCGTCGCGTGCTCGCCGACCCGGTGGACCGAGAACCGCGTGCCGATGACGGTGACGTGCGTCGCCCCCGCCTCGACGATGAAGGGCGCGCGCTTCGAGCGCGGCTCGACCTCGCAGGTCACCGTGCCCCGCTCGAGCGCGACGACCACCGCGCCGTCGCGCCCGCCGCCCACGCTGATCGCCGAGTGGGGCGCGACCTCGAGCGTCGCGCCCGCGATCGCGATGCGCGAGCCGCTCGTCGTCGTGCTGATCTGCGTGGCGCGCGTCGGCCCCTCGCCGCGCCGCCACTCGCGCGCCCCGAAGAGGGCGACCGCCGCCGCCACGCCCACCGCCGCGACCGCGAGGCCGCGCCGACGGGCGCCCGCCGGGGACGCCGCCGCGAGGGGCCGCGCCTCGAGGGCCGCGAAGAGCCCGCGCTCGATGCGCGAGATCGCCGCCTCGCCGAGCGGCGGCACGGGCATGCGCGTCCGCTTGCTCACGCGGCCTCCCCCGGATCCGGCGCGCCGCCGGCGCCTTCCGAGCCCTCCGAATCCGGGGAGAGCTCGCCCTGGAGGTACGACTGCAAGAGGGGATCGCGCTGCGCCCGCTTGTCGAGCTCTCGCCGCGCCCGCCAGACCCGCGCCTTCGTCGCGACCAGGGAGGCTTGCATGAGCTCGGCGACCTCGCGGAGCGGACGCCCGTCGATGGCGTGGAGCGTGAAGGCGATGCGCAGCCGCGCGTCGAGGCGATCGAGGATCTGGTAGACGCGCCGGAGCCCCTCGCGCGCGGCGACCTGTTGCTCGGCGCCCGGCACGTCGGCGCGCGTGTCGGGCACGAGCTCGAGGCGCACGGCGGGCGGCGGGTTCGACCGCAGGTGCCCGTAGGCGACGTTGAGGGCGATCCCGCCGATCCACGTCGAGAGCTGCGCGTCGCCCCGGAACTGCGGCAGGGAGCGGAACACGCGCAGGAACGTCTCCTGGATCAGGTCCTCGTGCGGCCCCGAAGGGCCGAGCACTCTGTAGAGGAGGCCGTACACGCGCCGGACCTCCTCGCGAAAGAGGCGCGTCTGCGCGGCCCGGTCGCCGTTCACGCAGCGGCGCACGAGGTCTCGCGCGGCGTCTTCGGCGGTGAGGGGCTGCACGGCCGGGATCATCTCAGCGTTGGTGCGCCCGCGCCGGGGAAAAGTTGCGGGAATCCACCGAGCCGGTCGGCCTCCGGCGGTCCCCCGGTGTCAGGAAGTGCCCAAAGGTGCGAATGTCACCCACACGGGAGCATACCGCATTTTTTCAGCAACTTTCGAGTCGGCCCTCGCACCAGACGTCCCGAAGAACGAAACAAGTACCCGGGAGACGTCATGAAGTTGCTGATTGTCGACGACGATAGCCTGATCTGCAGCTCCCTCGCGCGCAGCCTCATCCGGCTCGGGCACGCCGCCCGCGCCGCGACCTCGGTCGAGTCGGCGTGCCGGCTCGTCGAGAGCGAGTCGCCCGCCGCGGTGCTGACCGATCTCGATCTCGGCGTCGGCGGTGACGGCATCGAGCTCATCCTGCGACTGCGCCGCGAGGGGTGCCGGGCGCCGACCATCATGATGACGGGCAGCGATCCCGTCATGGCCCGGGCGCGGCTCGCGCGCGCGGGCCTCGACGAGGTGGCGCTCCTCGAGAAGCCGTTCGCGTTCGAGGACCTCCTCAAGGTCCTCACCGAGGTCATGCCGCCCGCGGGCGCGCCCTTCGAGATCGCGCGCACGCCGCGCCCGACGCCCGTGGCCGCCATGGTCGGCTCCGTCGTCCGCACCCTGGGCGGCCGGGTCCTCTGACGCTCGCCTCGCCGCCCCCGAGCAAAGCGCGTCAGTTTCGCGTCTCGCTCAGGGATTGAGCGAGGGCGTGCATGCCCTCGCCGAGGTCCGTGGATGCCTCGGCGAGGCGCGCGCCGAGGTCGTCGTCGCAGGCCTCGAAGCGGCGCAGCTGGACGGTGGTGATCATCACCGGGATCTGCTCGAGCGTGGCGAGGGCCTCCTCGCCCATGCCGAGCAGACGCTCGCCCTGCGCCTGCAAGGTCAGCAACGACTCGAAGTGCGAGTGGCTGCGGTCCGCGGCCCGCTCGAAGCTGGCGCGCGCGTCCTCGCCGCTCTCGCGGGCGCGCGCGCGCAGGCGCTCGCCGTCGGCGCGCAGACAGCTCGCCGTCGTCGTCGAGATGAAGCGGGCCACGTACTCGACGCGCGTGGCGATGACGACGACCTGCCGCTCGAGCTCGGGGACGCGGCCGAGGGCCGGCTCGAGGTCGAAGCCGGGACCGCGCGGCGCCGCCTCGAGCGCGTCGCGGATCGACTCCCGGCTGCGCGCGAGCCGCTCGAGGAGGATGCGCGCCTTGGCGTCCGTGAACGCGGTGAGCGGCGGCAGCTCGATGGGGAGGGTGCGGGCGCGGCGCATGGCGAGCTGGCGCGTCTTGCCGTTGAGGAACGTCGCCGCGAGGAAGAGCGTGAAGCTCACGGGCACGACGAAGAGCAGCGAGGGCATCCCCGTGAGCACGGCGGCCACCACGGCCATGGCCGCCGCGGTGAGCGTCGCCGGCTTCGAGATCGCGGCCTTGCTCGCGGCCACGAGCCAGAGCCACCCCGCGCCCTCGTGCGCCGACGTGTCGCCGAGCAGATCGCGCTCGAACCATTTCGGTGACGCCATGACTCACCTCCCCAGTGAAACGGGCCGGAAGCTCTCGAAAAAAAAGTAGCCATTCGATCCCCGGCGCCAAGGCAAGGGCGCGTCGGGCCGGGCCCGCCTCTTGATCGCGCGCGGCGGGGGCCCAGGCTTCCACAGAGGGGGTGACGCCATGGCGAACGTGACGAGGCCGGTGGTCGTCGAGGGCCCTCCGTTCGGGCAATTCGTCGATCCCGACGAGGCGTACGTGCGGTCCCAGGGCGAGTCGCTCGGCAGCGGCCTCCTCGGCGGGTGGAGCCAGGCGAACCTGGGCGGCTTCTTCGAGGAGCGGCCGTCGAAGGAGATCCGCGACGAGATCCGGCGCCTGCTGCGCGGGCCCCTCGCGCCGCATGAGTGAGAGGCGCGCTAGGGGCGGGGCGGGAAGTCCTTGAAGGCCCGCTCGACGATCTCCCGCACGCGCCGATCGTCGACGGGCGGCTTGATCTCGGTGCGCGCGTAGGCGCGCCAGACGAGGCGGTGGCTCGCCGCATCGACGAGATCGATGATGAGCGTCCCCTCGTCGTAGGTGCGGGTCCACCACTGGGTGTAGCCGGGGCCCCACCAGCCGCCGTACCAGTACGGGCCCATCTCGGGCGCGTAGGGCGGCATGCCCTCGATCTCGGTGCGGGTGTGCGCGCCCGCCCAGTACCCGACGGACAGGTCGGGGTGGTCGGTGCTCTCGGCCAGGCCCCGCTCGCCGAGCGCGGCCACGACGGCGTTGCGGATGCGGTCCTTCACGATCGTGTTGCCCTCGTCGGAGACGCCGTCGAGGCTGAGGTGCCCGCCCACGAACGAGAAGGTGTGGTACCGCGAGAAGTCGGCGCCGCGGTCGAAGTCCGTGGCGACCGAGACGGCGGTCGCGCAGCCGGCCGTCAGCGCGCCCGCCACGGC
>DASZWW010000071.1:0-13989 GCA_035546175.1 Polyangia bacterium | reverse complement strand
TCGAGAGCAGCAGCCCCACCGAGATCAGGATCGCCTATTTCGCGTCGGACAACGCCGCCGACGGGGGCGTCGCCGACGGAGGCGGCGGCGTCCAGAACGTCCCTCTGCATGTGAGCCTCACGATGACGTCTCTTTCCGGCTGGCCCCCGCTCCCCGTGGGTGCGCGCGTGTGGCTGACGAAGGACCCTGCTGGAGAGCCGCCGCCGGTGACCTTCTTGGCGCCGGCGAACGAAGCGGTCACGGTGCGGGACAAGAAGGGGGGCAGGCTCCTCGTCGCGGCGGCGCTCAACAAGCCCACGGCGATCGAGATCGCGCAAGGGAGCGAGAGCTGCACCGAAGTGTATGGGGCCTGCATGGAAACCTACTGGACCCTGCTCGTGCACGGAGACACGGAAGTCCTCGTACGAAGCGGCGAGACAGCGACGGTTCCGATCGGCGGCGTCGCCTGCGACGTGAGCGTCTACGAGATCTCCACGTCCGGCACCAATTGTGGAGGTGACGTGCCACTCGGCACGACGACCCGGGTCGGCATCAAGGCGCAAGACCTCGCAGCGGCCGGCGCCAAGCTCGACGTGGGAGCAGCGCCGTGAACGACGCTCAGGCTCGGGCGTCGCGCGACACGAACGCGAGGTGCTGGCCTGTCGTGCCCTCGTCGCGCCGTGGGAGAAGAAGCGCGCGCGGTCGCAGCTCGTGCATTCGGGGCCAGCGTCGATCGCCTCGCGCGGGACGCCTGCGCGCTCGAGCAGGATCGATTGGCGCGCTTGAGGTGGACGAGCGGCTTGCCGCCGTTCTCGACCGAGCATCGGCAATCAGATCCAGCTCTCTACGGACAGTCCCGGGATGTCGCCGGCAAGAAGAGCTTGGTCGTCGGTCGCGAGCTGGCTTGCTGGTGGAGCGCAGCCGCTCCCCCCGTTCTTTCGCTACGTAGGCCGCGTAGGAGGCTCGCCTCGGCATCCGGCTTGCTAGTGCGCACGCGGCGATGCGGACGCGTGCGTGGGCCGGGGCCTGTCTGGTCGGGTGTCTCCTCGTCTGCGAGGGGGCGAGGCCCGCTCGGGCCTTCACCATCTCGACGCTCGTGACGAGGGGATGCCACGAGGAGATGACGACGGACGCGCTCCGCGTCGCGCGCGCCTCGCTCGCGACGGCCGCGCCGCTCCAGGCGTCTCGCGAGGACCTCGCGCTCATCGCCGACCTGCCGTTCTCCCCGGCCGCCGACATGACCGACCTGGGCGGCGCGGCCTTGCTCGTTGGTGTGCGCGACAACGATCTTCTCGGGAGGGACCCGAACGATCTGAGCGAGCTCGCCATCGTGCACGGCGATCCGACGCTGCAAGAGCTGCACTGCCTGCACCCCGTGCAGACGGCCGAGCCGGGCGGCTCGATGCAGGCGCTCGCCGATTGTCGGGCCTTCATCCTCGGGCGCGTCTCCGACGCGCTCGAGGGCCTCGACGCAACCGGCCGACCCGATCCGACGATCCGGACGTCGCTGCCCGTGTACCTCGCGCTCCGGCACAAGGTGGACGCCTCGCTCCCCACCTACTACGTACGCATTGGCCAGGCCATCCACACCGTCGAGGACGTCTACGCGCACACCTATCGCACGTCCGACCAGTCGAGCGTGACCACGGTGATGGACTGGGTCGACGAGGTCGAGGGCGACCTGCACGCGGAGACTGACGGTCCGCCGCACTCGACGGAGATGGATCGCTGTGACGATCCGGACGACTTCCGGCGTCTGCGGCGGGAGCTGGCCACGTCATCGGCGACGGCGATGCTGCAAATGACGCTCGACCCGACCCAGACGCGGGCCCAGAAGATGGCCGCCGTCTCCGCCGCGCTCGACGATTGGCTCTCCTACTCGCCGGGCTGCAGCCACGCCAACGGCTGGTGCGACGCCCCCGAGCGCGAGTACGGCAATGTGTCCCTGCTCTCCTGCGACATCGCCTCGCCGGCGCGGTTCGGCCGGTCCTCCGCCGCGCTGGCGGTGCTCGCTGTCCTGGTCTCGGCGCGTGCCCGACGCCGTCGAAGAGGCTGCGCCGCCCTCGTCGCGGTCGCGGCGGCCATCGCCAGACCCGCGCGCGCCGACGAGCCGCTCCCGCGCACGGCGGCGGCCGCCGCCGCCGAGGCCCACGTGCCGCCGCCGCGCACGCTGCCCGTGCCCGAGCCGGGCCCCTCCGATCGCTCCCAGCTCGCCTTCGGGGGCTCCCTCGGCGCGTCGGGCTCGGCGGTCGACCCGGCCTTTGGCGTGGCGGCGGGCCTGCGGGTGCGCGCGACGCTGCACTGGACCTTCGGCCTCGACGCCGAGTGGAACCCCTGGATCGCGATCAACGGCGCGAAGAGCGTGCGCGCGGGCTCCTTCAACGGCTACGCCGCCGCGATCTTTCGGGTGCCGCTCGCGTACCAGCGCTTCAACCTGCGGATCACGGGCGACGCCGGGTTCTCGCGCATCTTGATCGATCTCTACGGTGTGGCCAAGGGCAGCACGGGGATCTTCGGCGCCATCTATCCCCTCGGCGTGGAGTGGAAGGCGTCGCGTCTGTTCTACGTCGTGCTCAACCCTCTCGGCTTCGCGGCGCCCGTGCCGCAGCTCACCGGCATCCCCTACTGGTATCCGCAGTACCGCGCCACGCTGGCGATCGAGGTCTACGGGGGGTGACATGCGCTCCCTCGCTCCGATCCTGGCGGCGGTCACGTGGCTCTCGCTCGCCGCCGGCGCGCGACGCGCGCGCGCCGACGAGCCGGCGCCGCGCCCCGCGTATCGCCTGTCGGTCGATCTCGACGTCCCGCTGGTCCTGGTGAGCGGCGGCCTCGCCGCGAGCTATCTCCTGCTCGGCGAGGGGGCGCCGCCGGCGTGCGCGCCCTTGTGCAACAAGGCCAACGTCAACGTGCTCGACCGACCCTTCGCCGGCCTCTTCAGCCCGACCTGGGATAGGGTGGGCGACGTCGTGACGTTCTCGACGCTGGCGCTCGTGCCGCTCACGCTCGTCGTGGCCGAGCCTTCGTGGCGCGTCCTCGGCGACCTGCTCGTGGTGACCGAGGCCGCCCTCGCGACCTCCGGCGTGCAGGTGATCGCCACCTATGCGGTCGGGCGGCCCCGCCCGCGCGTCTACGGCGACGAGGCGCCGCTCTCGTCGCGTGACAACGCGAACGCGGCGCGGTCGTTCATCAGCGGGCACGTCGCCAACACCGTCGCCGTCACGCTGGCGACGACGCGCGCGCTGCGCCGCCTCGAGCGGCCGGGGCTCGCCTGGACGGCGCTCGGGATCGGAGTCGTCGGCTCGTTGCTGATCGGCGTCGCCCGCGTCGAGGCGGGCAGTCACTTTCCGAGCGACGTCCTCATCGGCTACGGCCTCGGCGCGGGCATGGGCATCGCCGTGCCCGCGCTGCACGAGCTCGAGATCCGCGTGGCGCCCTTCGCCGTCGAATCCGCCCGCGGGCTCGCCATCACCGGCACCCTCTGAGGCCATGAAGACCGCGCGCATCACCGCCGCCGTCGTCACCGCCGCCCTCGCGCTCGGGCCGTCGTCGAGCGCGCGCGCCGAGGAGGTGCCGCCCTCGCGCCTCCCCGACAACCAGCACTTCACGGTGGACCCCATCGTCGACGGCGTCATCATCCTGGGCGGCGGCACGTTCGACGTGCTCCTCGCCCTCGTCCTCTCGACCGGGGAGATCAAGCCGCTGCCGCCGTCGGCCGACGCGCCCAGCCACCTGCTGGGCATCGATCGAGTCGCCGTGACGCAGACGCCGAGCGCGAGCGCGGGGAGGTACTCCAACATCGGCCTCGCGGCGGCCTGCGCCTATGCGGTGATCGATCCGCTCATGTCGGGGGTCCGCGACGGGCGCCGCTCGCTGGCCGTCGACGCCATCATGTACGCCGAGTCGATCGCCATCACGCTCGCGGTCACGGACGCGACGAAGATCGCCGTGCGCCGGCCCCGTCCCATCGACTACGCCGCCTGCAGCGGCATGACGACGGCCAGCGAGTGCAACCAGACGGACCTGCAGCTGTCGTTCTTCTCGGGCCACGCGTCGACGACCGCGGCCATCACCGCGACGGCGAGCTACCTGGCCTTCGTGCGCAGCGGCTGGCGCCGCCCGCGGGCGTGGCTCACGCTCGGCGTCGGCACGGCGGTCACGGCGCTCGTCAGCTACTGGCGCGTCCGCTCGGGCGAGCACTTCCCCACCGACGTCATCATGGGCGCGACGGCGGGCGCCGGCATCGGCGTGCTCGTGCCGCACTTCCATCGCCGGCCCCACTACCACGACCGGGAGCTCGAGGCACCCCCCGTCATCATCGGTTACGCACCGGTGCTGGGAGGCGGCGAGGTGACGCTGCGCTGGTCCTTCTGACGCCTTGACCGCGCGGGCGCGCGGGCCCACGCTCGTGGGGCGGCGGCGAGATGGAAGCTCCGCGAGTCTTCGTCATCGGCCGGGATCACTGGGCGCGCGCGTCGTTGCGCGCCGAGCTCATCGAGCGCGGCTTCGACGCCGTCGGCCACGCGACGATCCGCGACGCGCTCCTCGCGCTCGCGCTGTCACCCGCGCGCGCGCCGAAGGTGATCGTCGTCGATCTCCACGAGCAGGACCACGACGAGGACCGGCTCGCCGCGCTCTTCCTTCACGGCGCCCGCGTCATCGGGATCGCGGGCGCGGCGGAGGCCGCCGACGCGGACCGCCCGTGGGCGGCGTTCCTGCGCCGCCCCGTCACGATCGGCGGCGTAGCCGAAGCGGTCGAGCGCGCCGCCGCCTGAGCGGCACGGATCAGCGACGCACTCGACGCGCGGGACGCGGTCAGCTCCGCATGGATGCCAGCAGCGCCGCGCTGACCGCGACCATCACCAGCTCGTCGAGACGCCCAGCGTCGCGTAGAACGGGAACATCGGCTGGCCTCCCATCATGTCGCGCAGGATGCCGGCGCGCAGGGCGACCTCGTAGTTGCCGAACGAGGCGCCGGCCTGGCCGCCCAGCCGGTAGTTGCCGCCCGGGTTGATGTACCAGCCGTCGCGCGCGTTCGCGTACACGGCCGCGCGGTAAAGCTGCGAGTGGGTGATCTTCGTCGTGAGCGTGTAGTCGAACCCGAGCTCGCCCGCGAGGAACCAGCGCTGGGCGTAGTAGCCGGCCGTCAGGCCGGCGTTCGCCCCCAGGCCCGTCATGCGGCCGACGTCGTTTTTGGTCCCGCGCACCGTCGGCTCCAGCGAGCCCGCGACCTGCCAACCCCGCCGGGCGAGGAAGGGCAGCAGCGCGCCCACGCGGGCCTGGTAGTCGGAGGTGTCCAGCGTCGCCCAGGGCGCCGTAAGCTCGCCGAGCAGCACGAGGCGCCGCTGCCCGACGGGGACCGTGCGCGCGTAGCCTGCGCCCGCGACGAACGCCCACTCGGCGCCCGTGCGCACGTAGACCCGGTTGGCTGGGGCGTCCGCGAGCTTCGCCAGGTTCAGCTCCTGAGCCTCGGCGCGCGACGAGAACAACATCGTGAACACCGACGCCCACAGCCCCACCCACACCGCGGCCGCGACCATCGTGATCCCCGCCCGGCGGATCATGGCGCCACCCCCGGGAAGTCGATGGCCCGGAAGTAGTCCCGCGCGTGCGCCAGGTACGCGGCCGGCGCCTCGTAGATCATCTCGTGGCCCACGCCCGGGATCGTGATGATGTCCGCGTCGGCGTAGTGCGCGGCCATCTGCTGCTGGCTCTCCAGCGTGTGCGCCGTATCGAGGTCGCTGCGAAGGAACAGCACCTTGTGATCGAACGACTTGAGGTGTGTCGTCCAGTCGAACCCGTGCTCCTCGGCCAGCCGGAGCAGCGCCGCGCTCGCGACCGCGCCGAGGCGCCACAGGGGCGGCAGGTGGGCCGGGTCCTTGTGCTCCGCGGGGACCCCGCGCAGCGCCATGGTCAAGAGCAGGTAGTCCGCGCGCGCCTGGTCGTTGGCGGACATGAACTGCCCCGACCACAGCGCATCGTTGAATTGTTCACCCGTCAGATCGACCGAGGCCATGTACCGCTTCATGAACGCGTCGAGCTCCGTCTTCGTGAAGGCGCCCGGATCGCTGAGGATCGCGCCCTTGAGCCGGCCGCCGTAGTCGCCGTACTCGTTGATGAACCACGTCGCGTACATCGCGCCCCACGAGTGCCCGATGAACACGAACGGCTGGCCGGGCGCCGTCATCGTGTCGACCACCTGGCGCAGGTCTTCGAGGTAGAGGTCGAACGTGTAGACGCTGCCGTCGTGCCGCTCCGACAGGCCCGCGCCGCGGTTGTCCCAGAACACGACGCGGTAGCCGTCGTCCGCGAGCGCCTTGAGGTCCAGCATGCTCCTGTAGTCGCCGCCCGGGCCGCCGTGCAGCGCGATGATCGTGGGCGCTGCCGGGTTGCCGAACGCTTCGGCGTGCAGGCGCGTGCCGTTGAGCTCGACCTGCGGCAGCGTCGGATCCTCCGCGACCGTCCGGGGGACCAGGTTCCCGGGTGCGCCCGGGTCCAGGCAGCCCGCCCCCAGCGCGAGCGTCGCCAGCATCAATGCCATCGGTTTCATGGTTCGTCTCCCTGTGTTGGTCGGTCGATACGAACCCGACGACAGGGGAACACCGGGCGCCGCGCCGGGTGTCACCGGGTGGCGTCCGCGAGGTCGGCATGATGGCGACGCGCAGCGCATCGATCGCGCCCTACTCCTTCGGCCCACGGGTGACGATCGGACTTGCGCCGCAGATCGAGGAAAGATCTATGGGTTGGCCGGCAGGTTGTTACGACGGCACGTGTCGCCTCATCTCTCGGCGTCTACTTGATTGAGACCGTCAAGCCGTAGCAGCCCGGGGCGGCACCGCTGGAGCTGCCGAGCGCGAGGATCACGTTGAGCGACGACGGGGTTACGTTCATGAAAGCGACAGTCGCGCCATCGCCCGAACCCTTGTCCGCACCACTCGCGAGGCAGGTCGGGGAACCGCAGCTGTCCAGGATGCGCACCGAGCTCTGACCGGTCGTTTTTGCCGTCAGCGTCGCGCCCGCGGGGATCGCGTGCGAATCGTGGCGTGCACAGTGCCCTTGTCTGGCTGACCAATAGGGTTTACTGGCAAAACATCGCACGGCGCACCGGGACGGTCTATCGTGACGGCGGCGGCGAGCACTTGGCCGATGGGCGTTCCGGCAAACCCAAGTTGAACGCCCGCCGAATCTTCCGGTACCGCGCGGGCACTACGCCTGGGCCGATGGCGCTCGCGCCGCGCCAGCGATCGAGACCGGTCCCGGACGTTACTTGACCGTCGTCCGCACGTCTTTGCGTGCCGTGTAGATCTCCCAGTACTTCGCGGCCACGGTCTTGGGGTCGATCGCCGAGCCGTCGCCGCGGTCGAAGGCGGTGCCCTTGATCGACCCGGAGACCATGATCTCGCCGACGTAGATGCCGTCGGCCTCCAGCTTCTTGGCGAGCAAGCCCACCAGCTTGTGCTTGGCGGCGTTGGAGACGCCGAGGCCCATGAGGCCGTACTGCACGAGCGTGGCGTCGACGTTCGGATCGACGAAGCCGGCCCCGCCGTTGGTCACGAGGAGCGCGCCCTTTTCGCTCTTGAGGTCCGGGAGAGCGGCCTGCACGGCCGCGACGAGACCGATGATGGACACTTCGAACAGAGAGCGAAGCTCCTCGGCGCTCGCCTTGAGGAGGTCGCCGGCGAGGTTGCCCGGGATGAAGGCCGTCCACTCGATGACGGAGAGCGGACCGAAGCGCGCTCGGACCTTCGCGATGACCTCGCGAACCGCGGCCGGGTCGGCGAGATCGGCCGCGAAGCCCGCGGCCTTGACCCCCTTGGCCTCGAGGGACTTCACGCCGGCCTCCAGCTTCTGGGCGGTGCGTCCCACGAGAGCGACTTGAAACCCTTCGGCGCCGAACTTCTCTGCGACCGCAGCCGAGATGCCCGGACCGTAACCCGCGACGAGGATGGTCTTTGCCATGCGACTGACTAGATGACACGGAACGCGGGAGGTCGCACGGAATCGTTCCAGGCCCGAAGACCGTGGGTCTTCTTCAAAGGCAGCAGACTTCGTCCGCGTAGGCGCAGCTTGCGGGCGGGCCCACGTCGCCGCAGGTGGTGTTCGCTCGATAGGCGCATGAGCCACCCGCGCTCGCACAAGCGGGGAGAGTGTCCTGCCGAGGCGGGCCGCAAGCGGCCGCCTGACATTTGCCTGCGCGGCAGAGCGCGAACCCGGTCTGGCACGGGCAGGCGCAGACCGGGCCGGGACCTTCGCGGACGAAGGCCTGCGTGAGGGCCGTCGTGTATCGCGCCATCTCTTTCTTGTTGATGCCCACCAGGTAACACCCGGAGCAATCGGTCACCGGACACGTGGGCACCTGACTGACGCTCAGGCAGTCCGCGTCCTCGGTGCACGACTGGTCGTAGTCCGAGGCGAGCACCACCGTGCACGAGGCCGACTCCGCGCCGCCGGCGTCCGGGCTGCCCCCGCTTCCCCTTTCCGGAGTGAAAGGAGCCGAGCCTGCGGCCCCGCCGTCGGGATCGTGGAGAGGGGTCGCGCCACACGCGCCGATCGCGATGGCCGCCAACGCCAGCGCGAGGGTTGCGCCCCCTCGCGCCGCGCGCGACCGGGTTGAGCTGGAGAACGGAGCCATGTCGCCAAGGCGAAGCACGGGATGTGCCACGACGCGCCGGCGCAAGCGCGCCGCTGCGGCGCTCGTCGGGGAGGTCGCACCCGGTGGTTCCTCAGATTCCTGAGTCGATCACTCGACGAGGGCGCGGAGCTTCACGGCGTGAGGGTCCTCGCGGCGTCGGCGGCGCTCGCGTCGCCGTCCGCGCCTGCGTCGCCGGCGTCGCCGGCGCCCGCGTCCGGCGCGACCACCCGGGCGTGCAGCGCGACCGTCTTCGTCGTCGTGCAAGCGGGCTTCGACCCCTCGCCGGCCATCCAGGTCCACGTCGCGGTGTAATCGCCCGGGTCGTGCGCGGAGAAGGTCACGGGCGACGTCGTGAGGTGGTCCAGCCGCAACGTGGGGTGCGCGGGCGTGTCGAACTGGAAGTGGTCGCTCGAGAGGGAGACCGGGGACGCGACCGCCGCCGTGAACTCGCTGGTGGCCTCGACCACCTCGACGGCCTCCTGGTCGGGGAAGACGTCGCCGAAGTCGACCGAGGTTCGGTCGAGCGTGTACTCCGGCGCGACGGCCTCGGCGTGCAGGTTCACCTGACCGGACGCGAACGAGCCGTCGTCGGAGCGCACCGTGGCCACGGCGTCGAAGGTGGCGCCCGGGCCGGCCGTCGGGGGCACCGTCAGCAGGACCTCGGCCAGCGTCGGGCTGCTGAGCAGGCAGGTGTCGAAGCTGGACCTGGGCAGGTGGAAGGCGTCATCCGGATCGAGCGTGGCCGACCACGAGGTCGTGCCGTCGCCTTCCACGTCGACGGTCGCGAGCGGGACCTCCGTGACCGCGGAGGTGCCGCACACGACGCGCGTGCTCACGTCGGGGCCGATCAGGGCGCGGACCTGCGTGGCGCGGGTGGGCGGGCACGACACCAGCGCGTCCTCGGAGCCCACATCGATGGTCCCGCCGTCGAACGTGGGCGCGTGGTACTTCGTCGATGGCCGCGCGCCGCAGCCCGCGACGCCGAGGGCGAGCGCCGCCAGCAGGCGCGCCCGCGCTGTCGCCCTCGCGCTCGCTCTCATGGGCTCGCGGCCTCCGCGGCGTCGGCGGCGCTCGCGTCGCCGTCCACGCCTGCGTCGCCTGCGCCGCCGGCGCCCGCGTCCGGCGCGATCACCCGCGCGTGCAGCGCGACCGACTTCATCGTCACGCAGTCCGAGGGCGGGTCGGAGCCGGGGAAGGCCGTCCAGATCAAGCTGTCGGTGTAGTCGCCCGGGTCGTGCGCGACGAAGGTGACCTGAGCGGTCGTCCGAGTCACCAGCTCCGCGATGTGATCGACCTGGAAGAGGCCCGTCGTGACGGCGGAGGGGAAGGGCACCGCCCCCGCGTATTCGCCGGAGGCCAGGACCGTCGCCAAGACCAGCTGGTCGGGCAGGACGTCGCCGAAGTCGACGGAGAGCGGGGCGACGGTGAACGCAGGCGCGACGATCTCGACGTGGACGTCGACCTCACCGGCCGGGAACGAGCCGCTGTCGGAGCTCACGGTGGCGACCCCGTCGACGATGGCGCCGGGCGCCGCCTGGGAGGTGTCCACGAGGGCCGCGGCCAGCGTGGGGCTGTTGCTCTGGCAGGTCTGGAAGGTGCTTCCTTTGAGGACGAGCGTGGGATCGCCCTTCAGCGAGACCGTCCAGGAGGTCGAGCCGTCGTCCTCCACGTCGACCGTCGCGAGCGGGATCACCGTGGGCACCGTCAAGCCGCACAGCACCTTGGTGCTCACGTCGGGGCCGATGTGGGCGTGCAGGTGCGTCGAGGCGTCGAGCGGGCACTGAGACGGAAGACCCGGGATGCCGGCGCCGGCCGCGCCGGTCGGGCTGGCGGCGGGCCCCGAGCCGCAGCTGGCCGCGCCGAGGACGGCCAGGCCCAGCGCCGGGACGAAGCGCGAGCGCGCCTTCACGTTGGCCTCGTGGCGCGGGCGCGCATGGCCCGATTGTAGCGGGACCGCCGGCCACCGGGCGAGGGCCCCCGCGACATCCTGTCGCACGCGTCGGCCGGGAGGCGGTCATGACGCTCGTCAGCTGGCGGCGTCGCGACACCGTCCCATCGCACCCGCGCGCGGAACTTTTTCGTCGCGCGGAGGTCCTTCCAGAGGGTCGTGCGTCGTAGCTGCTCGCGTCGGGCGCCGCCTGTGAGGGCAGGCGGACCGGCGCGTTCCTGGAGGGAGGTACCATGCATCTTCTTCGTGAGGGCTCGCGGGGGCATTGGTTCGTCTGTTCGGTCCTGGTCACGCTGGCCGGCGGCTGCGAGCACCGGGGCGCGGCGAGCTGGCCCTGCGCGACGACGCGGCCGGCGAGGCCGACGGCGCGCTCCGGCGCTGAGCTATGCTCGCGGCCATGCGGGCCCCGTCGTGAACTTCGGCTTCTTCTCCGATCCCGACCGCACGCGGTACAGCTACCTGCGCCTGCGCCGCCTGCGCGAGGCCCTCGAGGACGCGGCGGCGCTGGAGGCGGCGGGGCGCGAGCTCGGCGTCGCGCCCGACGAGCTGGCCGCGCCCGGGCCGCGCGGCAAGCTCGCCGCCCTCGAGCGTCACATCGAGCGGCTGCGCGGCGTCGCGGGCACACTCTGGAGCGGCCTGCCCGCGCCGGAGATCCTCGCGGCCGCGCTCTTTCGCGCCGGCCTCCGGGCCCCGGGGCCGAGCCGCGATCTCTTCTCGCCCGCCGCCGCCGAGCGCGGCGTCGCGAAGCCTGCCCTCGCCTGGCTCGAGGGGGCCGGGTTCACGCCCTGGCCGGACCTGCCGCGCGGCCTGCCCGTCGACGCCGTCGGATACCAGAAGGGCATGCTCTCGGGGTTGCGCGTCGCCGGCCTCGTCATCAAGCACGACCTGCCCTCGCTGGAGGCCGCCCTCGAGGGCCTGCCGTCCCTCGCCCGCTACATGAGCGCGACGTACGTCGCGTGCACGCCGGCCCTCGCCGCCGCCTTTCTGTCGGCCCGCGCCGACGCGTCGACGCCGCCGCGATGGGACCCGCAGGCGTTGGAGCGGAAGCTCGGCGCCGTCGGCAGCGGCCTCCTGCTCGTCGAGGGCGACGCGGTGGCCGAGGCCAGGCCGCCCAGGGCCCGCGCCGTCGAGGCCAGGGCCCTCGAGGACATGGCCTCCGCCCTGCGCGCGCGCGCGTCCGGCTGAGCCCAGGGAGCGGGACGTCGAAGGCGCGCCTCGCGCGATCGTGCGAGGGCGAGGCGCGGGCGAATGCCCGACGATGCGTCCATCACGATCTACAACCCGGGCAGAACGTGACCGTCTGGACGAAGCAAGAGCGCGCCGTCCGCCCGTCACGGGCTCGCGGGCAGCGCCCGCACGATCTGCCGCAGAGGGTCCGGCAGCCGCCGCCCGAGGATCTCCCGCACGTCCACGGCCCGGTACCGCGCCGAGAAGTGGCTGAACACGACGTCCGTCCTCGGCAGCAGCTCCGCCCGCTCGATGAGCTCGTCGAGGTGGACGTGCCCCATCTCGCGCGCCTCCGCCCTGGGGACGCGGTCGTCGAGGAAGCTGGCCTCGATGACGAGGCACTCGGTGTGCTGGAGCTCGGGCGTGCGCTCGAGGACCTCGACGCGCGTGTCGCCCGTGAAGGAGAGGCGCGGCACCTCGTGGACCTCGTCGATGGCGACGCCCTGGCGGCGGAGCTCGCCGAGGCGCGGGCCCGGCACGTCGCGGTGCTCGGGGCGCAGGCGCGTGCGCGTCTCCCAGACGGTGTAGCCCTGGCTCGGGACGCGGTGGAAGGTCTCGAAGGCGCGGACGACGCGGCCCTTGCCGAGCGCGTGCTCCTCGCCGGGCGCGAGGGGCACGACGCGCCTCGGGATCGCCTGGCCGTCGAGCGCGCCCGCGGCGTTGAAGAGGGCCTCGACGTCGCCCGCGATGGCGCGCGGCACGACGTAGACGCCCGCGCCCATGCCGAGGAGCGCGCGGCGCGCCGCGTGGTTGGCGATCGCGCCGATGTGGTCGAGGTGCCCGTGGCTGACGAGCACCACCGGCTGGCTCACCGCCGAGCGCGGACACGCGCCGAGATCGAGCAGCAGGTGCAGCCCCGGCACCTCGATGCAAGTCTCGACGCCCGCGACGCTCACTCCGGACAGCTCGACCCGCTCCATGGCGCGGAGGTTAGCCGATGCGACCGGGCGGGCGCGATTCGACGGGCCGGCGTTCGATTTTTCGATCGACCGCGCGCATTGTCGGCCATCATGCGGCGTCATGACGCTTCGAGGTTACTCGGCGACCGTCGATGGGGCAGACCTTCCACCATCAGCAGCAGGGACGCGGGCCCGCGCCGACGGCGGGCGGGGCCGCCCCTCGCCCAGCCGCGAATCGCAGACGCGGCAGGAGTGGCTGAGCGGCAAGCAGCTGCCGCCGCGGCCCTCGACGCTCGCGGCCCGGCAGGCGCTGGCGGGCGTGACGAAGGCGGCGGCGGGGCTCGAGCAGCAGCTCGACCTCATCGAGATGCTGATCGCGGTCGGGCCGGAGGTGCGCGAGCAGGGGACGTTCCAGGAGGCGCTGCGCGGCCTCGAGGGCGTCGAGAGCGAGCTCGGCCGGTGCGTCGCCGCGCTGATAAAGGCGTGCGGCGACCTGCGCGGCGGCGGCGCCCTCACTCTCGGCGACCGGAGGTAGCGGCCCGCCCCTCGAGGAGCCCGGCGCGCGCTCTCGGCAGGCGCGCCACCGAGATCACCGTCAGCAGGAGCACGAGGCTGCCCAGGACCAGCATGGCGCGCCGCGGGCCGCGCCTGCGGAGCTGGGACGTTCCGCCCAGGAAGAAGAGCGCGAGCGCGAACAGCACCGTGTGGAGCACGTAGCCGTCGCTGTTCTCGTTGGCGGTGTTCGCCTCCTCGATGTCCGCGCGCGCCTTTTCGTCGAGGCGGGCCATCTCCTCGAGCTCGGGGAGCCGGTACTCGGGCAGCGCGAACGGCGTCGGCAGCGCGGCGCGGCGCGAGGCCTTCCTGGCGATCCAGGCCTCGAGGGCCGGCTTGAAGTCCGGGCGCGCCTGGGCGCGCAGGAAGGCGGCGAGGGCGGCGTCGCCGCGGAGGTCGGCGCCGACGTAGTCGAGGTAGGTCCCGACGTCGATCACCACCTCGCGGTTGACGTTCGACAGCTTCCGCGTCGAGGCGAACTGCGCCACGCCGGCGCTCGACACGCCCCTCATCTGGTCGCCGTTCCACAGCGAGGCCTGATAGGCGCACCACGCCGAGGCGACCGTCGCGGCGGCGAGCAGGACCCACGAGGTGATCTCGACGTTGTCCCGCCCCTCCGCCTCGCCCATGGCCGCCCCGGTCGCGGAGAGCGTCTCCGCGAAGAGAACGTGGGGAGCGCGCGGCGCGACGCCAGGGGGACCGGCGCCTGATTCGGGACGGAGAGCGGCGCGGCGGCGCCTTGGGGTCGCCGCCGC
>DASZWW010000070.1:0-9662 GCA_035546175.1 Polyangia bacterium | reverse complement strand
GCCGACCAGGCGTAGCGCGCGACGCTCGCGGCCAGCGCCACGGGGACGGCCGGCCACGGGAAGCACTTGGCGACGACCCAGTAGCGGTTGCGCTCGACGTGATAGGCCTTGAACGGCGAGAAGGTCTGGCCCGTGGTCGCCGAGAAGCGGTGGCTCACGCGCGCCGCGGGCGCGAACCAGCCCGTGCCGCCGCGCAGGCCGAGGCGCAGGCACAGCTCGACGTCGTCGCAGTAGCAGAAGAAGCGCTCGTCGAAGCCGCCCGCGGCGCGCGTCGCCGGCCCGTCGAGCAGCATGGCGCAGCCGCTCGCCAGCAGGAGGGGGCGCTCGTCGGCGTAGCGGCCGTCGTCGGGCTCGCCGCGGCCGCGGCCGCGGACCGTGCCGTCGAGGGCCATGCGCAGGCCCACGTTGTCGAGGCGCCCGGGCGCGTTGGCGTCGCCGATGCGGGAGCCGATGAAGCCCCAGCCGGGGTGCCGCGCGGCGGCCGCGAGCAGCTCGGCGAGCCAGCCGGGCTCGGCGACGGCGTCGGGGTTGAGCAGCGCGTAGGACGCGGCGTCCGGGAAGCGCGCGAAGGCCAGGTTGTTCCCGCCCGAGAAGCCCGTGTTGGCGGGCGAGGCGATGACGGTGATGGCGTCGCCGAAGGCCGCCAGCGCCGCGAGCGAGCCGTCGGTCGAGGCGTTGTCGACGACGACCACCGGGAAGCGCCCGGGCGCGGCGCGCCGCGCGGTCTGGGAGAGCGCCGAGCGCACGGCGTCGGCCACGAAGCCCTCGCCGTTGTAGTTGACGATGACGATCGCCGCGTCGACGGACGGCTCGGCGGGCGCGGCCATCAGCGCGGGCTCGAGCTGATGTCGAGCAGGACGGCCTGCAGGATGAGCTGGAAGCCGATGACGATGGGCAGCACCGACAGCATGACCCGTCCCGTGGAGGACACGACGCCCGTCTTGGCCGACTCGTACCAGGCCCAGCCGCCGAAGGCCATGCCCGCCAGCATGAGGGGCGCGCCGAGGAAGAGGAAGAGCGCCACGGGCGAGAAGTCGCGCAGGACGTAGCGCTGCCAGATGCGCTTGCGCAGGCGGTCGAGGAGCCGCAGCGGGAAGCGCCGCAGGATCGTGCCGATGCGCAACGACGAGCGCTCGTCGCCGTAGCGGGCCGGCATGGGCACGTCGACGACGCGGCTCTCGAGGATGTTGAGGTGCACGAGCATGTCGTTCTCGAAGAAGTAGTCGTCGGCGATGTCCTCGAGGGCGAGGCGCCGCAGCACCGACGTGCGCGCGGCCAGGTACCCGTTCTGCGGGTCGAAGATGTGCCAGTAACCGGAGGCCATCTTCGTGAGGAAGGTGAGCGCCAGGTTGCCGAAGAGGCGGACGCGCGGCATGTCGCGCAGCGCGTGCTCGTCGAGGAAGCGGTTGCCCTTGGCGTAGTCGCAGCCGGTGTCGAGGAGGGCGTCGAGCAGGGCGGGCAGGCGCGCCGGGTCCATCTGGCCGTCGGAGTCCATCTTGACGACGACGTCGGCGCCGAGGTCGAGGCAGCGGCGGAAGGCGGTCTTCATGGCGCCGCCCACGCCGCGGTTCTTCTCGTGGCGGACGACCTCGAGGCGCGCGTCGGAGATCGCCCCGAGCGCCGCCGAGGTCCCGTCGGGGGAGCCATCGTCGACGACGACGACGCGGTCCACGAGCGGGGGCAGGGTGGTGACCACCCGGGCGATCGTCGCCTCCGCGCGATAGGCGGGGATCGCGACGGCCACCGTGAGGCCTCGGTACATGTGCGCGCGATGCTACAAGAGGACGCGCGCCTTTTGAAGGTTTTCACCGCGCTCCCGTCCCTTGCCGCCCTCGGGCTTTTCGGCTAAGACCGCCCCCGTGACGACCGGTGACACGCGCAGCGCCGCCTACGCCGAGCGCCTCGCGGCCTCGGGGCGCGGGTGGAAGCGCCTCCTCGACGTGCAGCGGCCGTACCGCTGGAACGTGCGGCGGCTCGGGCTCGGCTTCGTGCTCGATCTCGGCTGCGGCGTGGGGCGCAACCTCGGCCACCTCGCCGGGAACGGCGTCGGCGTCGATCACTCGGCCGAGTCGGTGGCGCGCGCGCGGGCGCAGGGGCTGGCCGCCTTCACGCCCGACGAGTTCGCCGCCTCGGAGCACGCCCGCCCCGGCCGCTTCGACGGGCTGCTCGTCGCGCACGTCGTCGAGCACATGACCTTCCCCGAGGCGACGGCGCTCGTGCGCGGCTACCTGTCCTACGTCCGCCCGGGCGGGCGCGCCGCCTTCATCGTCCCGCAGCCGGCCGGCTTCCGCTCGGACGCCACGCACGTCGAGCCGTACGACGCCGCGAAGCTGCGGCGCCTCGCCGCGGAGCTCGGCCTCGCCGTCGAGCGCTGCTACTCGTTCCCCTTCCCGTCGCTCGCCGGCGAGCTGTTCCCGCACAACGAGACCGTCCTCGTCGCGCGCCTCCCCGTGGCCTGACCTCGCGCCGTGCGCCCGGGCGCGCTCGGCCCCTCTCCCGCTCGGCGCGGGAGAGGCTGGCGCCGCGGCGCCGGGTGAGGGTCAGCGCGCGCGCAGCCCCGCGCCGTCGGGCTCGTACGCGAGGCCGCAGGCGCAGGCGAGCGAAGCCGGCAGGACCTCCCCGCAGGCGCACACGAAGCCGAGCTTGCGGGCCGGCACGCCGCCCACGAGCACGTGCGGCGGCACGTCCTTCGTGACGACGGCGCCCGCGGCGACCATGGCGTAGCGGCCGAGGTGGTGGCCGCAGACGATGGTCGCGTTGGCGCCGATGGTCGCGCCGAAGCCCACGCGCGTCGGCAGGAACGAGGACACGGGGCGCTTGTGGCGGCCGGCGCGCGGGCGCAGGTCGTTCGTGAACACGCAGTGCGGCCCGAGGAACGCCTCGCTGTCGACGACGACGCCGTCGTAGAGCGCGACGCCGTTCTTGATGATGACGCCGTCGCCGACGACCACGCCGCCCTCGACGTAGACGCCCTCGCCGAGGTTGCAGTCCCGGCCCACGCGCGCGCCCGGCATGACGTGCGCGTGGGCCCAGACGCGCGTGCCGTCGCCGACCGCGTCGCTCTCGACGAGGGCCCGCGGGTGATACTTGGGTGGGTTCTTGCTGCCTTCGCTCATGTCTCGACGTCCTCAGCTCCGCAGGCGCAGGCCGAGCAGCACGATGGGGCGCAGCATCGACCACCAGCCGGTGATGGGCTTCATCTTCGTGTACCCGAGCGCCTTCGGCGGATAGATCTTGGTGACGGGCGCCTCCTCCGTGCGGTAGCCGAGGCGGATCGTCTTCCAGTAGAGGTAGGGCTCGAGCTCGTACTCGTCGAGCCACGCCTGATCGAGCCTGATGCGCGGGTCGTCGAGCAGCTTCGTGCGGAAGGCGCGGTAGCCGTTGGTGGACTCCGACACCCACTTGCCCACCGACAGCGAGAAGAGCACGGGGTGCAGGCGCGTCGCGAGGTGGCGGTAGGCGGGCATGCCGCCCGTGCGCCCGCCCGCGAGGTAGCGGGACCCCTGCACGAAGTCCGCGCCCGCGACGATGGGGTCGAGCAGGCGCGTGATCTCTTCGGGCGCGTCCTTGTTGTTGCCGGCGATGACGACGATGACGTCGAAGCCGCGCTCCTTGGCCCACATGAAGCCGGCGCGCAGGCCCGCGCCCACGCCCACCGTGCGGCCCATCGTGAGCACCGTGGCGCCGAAGCTGCGCGCGACCTCCGGCGAGCCGTCCGTGCAGCCGTCGTCGACGACCAGCACCTCGTCGACGATGTCGCGCGGCGCGCGCCGCACGACCTCGCCGATCTTCTTCTCCTCGTTGAGGACCGGCGCGATGAGGACGACCTTGAGGCCCTTGTACATCGCCGGCGGCTGCCTTCGGGCCCTAGGCGAGGGCCTTTCGGAGCGACTCGACGACGCGCGCCTGCTGCTCGGCCGTGATCTCGCCGTACATGGGCAGCGAGACGATCTCGGCGGCGGCCTTCTCGGCGACGGGGAACGAGCCCGGCCCGAGCCCGAGGTGCTTGAACGCGCCCTGGAGGTGGCACGGCACGGGGTAGTGGATGCCCGCGCCGATGCCGTCGGCGTTGAGCTTCTTGAGCACCTCGTCGCGGCGCGGGACGCGCACGACGTAGAGGTGGAAGATGGGCTCGTTCCCCGCGAGCGTGCGCGGGGCGACGACGCCCGGGAGCGCCGCCTGGGCGAGGAGCTCGTCGTAGCGCGCCGCGGCCTCGCGCCGGCCCTGGTTCCAGGCCGGCAGGCGCTGCAGCTTGGCGAGCAGGACCACGGCCTGCAGCGTGTCGAGGCGCGAGTTGAAGCCCGTCTCCGGGTGGTGGTACTTCACGTTGCTGCCGTAGTTGCGCAGGGCCCGCACCTTGCCGGCCAGCTCGTCGGAGCTCGTGAGGACGGCGCCCGCGTCGCCGTAGGCGCCGAGGTTCTTGCCCGGGTAGAAGCTCGTGCCCGCCGCGTCGCCGAACGTGCCGGCGCCCTTGCCGTTGCGCTTGGCGCCCTGCGCCTGGGCGGCGTCCTCGATGACCTTGAGGCCGTGCTTCTCGACGAGCGGCGAGAGGCGCTCCATGGGCGCCACCTGGCCGTAGAGATCGACGGGCATGATGGCCCGCGTGCGCTTGGTGATCTTGGCGGCGACCTGCTCGACGTCGAGGAGGTACGTCTCGGGATCGCAGTCGACGAAGACGGGCGTGGCGCCCGCGCGCGCCGCCGCCAGGGGCGTGGCGATGAACGTGTTCGTGGGGATGATGACCTCGTCGCCGGGGCCCACGCCCGCGGCGCGCAGCGCCAGCTCGAGCGCGTCCGTGCCGTTGCCGACGCCGACGCAGTGCTTGGCGCCCGTGAAGGCCGCGAAGGCGTCCTCGAAGGCCTTCACCTCGGCGCCGAGGATGAACGAGGTGTTCTCGAGGACCTTGGAGAAGCCGCGGGCGATCTCGTCCGCCACCTGGCGGTGCTGCGCGCCCAAATCGACGAGGGGGATGTTCGTGGCCACGCTGTTTTCCTTGAGGCTGGGTGTTGCTACGTGTGGTCGATCTGCTGCTCGCGGCCGTGATCGCGCATCGAGCGGTCGATGGCCTCGAGCGTCTTGACGACGGCGCCCGCCTCGCGGCCGCCCACGAGGGGCGTCGCGCCCTTGGCGATGCACTCGATGAAGTGGTCGCACTCGGTCTTGAGGGGCTCGCCGCCCGACAGGCGCGGGATGGTGATGTCGCCCTCGCGCACGCTGGCGCGGAACGAGGCGAACGAGTCGACGAACGACGGCGTCGTCGTCTTGTCGGTGACCTGCTTGTCGTAGATGCGCACGGGCTCGAGCAGGTTCATGTCGTCGAAGCTCAGCATGCGCTTCGACCCGGCCACCGTGACGTCGCGCGCCTTGCGCGGGTTGAGCCACGAGGCGTGGACGTTGACGAGCACGTCGCCCGGGTAGCGCAGCGTCGTGAACACCGCGTCCTCGATGCCCGAGTTGATCCACGTGCCGCCCACGGCCGAGGCGCTCACGGGCAGCGCGGAGAGCCAGTAGTTGGCGATCGAGATGTCGTGCGACATGAGGTCCCAGGAGGCGCTCACGTCCATGCGGATGGGCCCGAGGTTCGTGCGCACCATCGAGATGTAGTAGATGCGGCCCAGGTCCTCGGCGACGATGGCCTCGCGCACCTTGCGCACGGCCTGGTTGAAGAGGAAGACGTGGCCGACGAGCAGCACGCGGCCCTTGGCGGCCGCGAGCCGCGTCAGCTCGTCGGCCTCGGCGCCCCTGGTCGTGATCGGCTTCTCGACGAGCACGTGCTTGCCGGCCTCGAGCGCCGCCTTGACGAGCGGGTAGTGCGTGCTGGTCGGCGTGGCGATGACGAAGGCGTCGACGTCCTTGTCCTGGAGGGCGCGGTCGACGGTCTCGGCCGTCTCGACGCCGGGGAAGCGGCTGCGCACCTGGGCGAGGCGGCCGGCGTCGCGGTCGACGACGTAGCGCACGCGCGAGACGGGCGGGTTGTCGAAGTTGCGGATGAGGTTCGGGCCCCAGTGACCGGCGCCCACGACCGCGATGCGGACGGGCTCGGCGGCGCTCACGAGCGACGGCTCTCAGGCGAAGTCATGGACGTCTCCAATAGATCAAAAGCGGCGGAATGTCGAGGATTCACGGGGCCGGCGGCCGGCCCGCGGGCGTCGCCAGATCGACGACCACCATGCCGTTCCTCTCGAAGATCTTCGCGCGCGTGCGCGCCAGGCTGTCGGCCCGCTCGAACCCCTTGAAGAAGAGCGGCGCCAGCGTGCGCTGCGACGGGTCGGGGTTGCGCGCCAGCGACACCCACGTCGAGCCCTTGTAGAGCTCGATCGACGACTCCTTGCGCACGAAGGCGAAGTAGCGGATGTGCTGGCCGAGGAGGTAGGAGGCGAAGGCGTCGTCGGAGTCGAGCGGCAGGCCCGGGCGCGGGCTCACCATGCCCACGAGGTCGATGACGTCGAGCTTGTTGCGCCGGAAGTCGAGCCAGTAGGCGCGATCGAGCATCGTGAGCACGCGCGCGCCGGGCGGGATGGCGGCCTGGAGCGCGGCGTACTGCGCGGCCTCGGGATCGGGCGCGGGCGGCGGCGCCTCGGAGCCCGCCTCGAGCAGGTCGAGGTCCCCGGCGTAGAGCTTGGCCGTCGCGGCGCGGCCGCCATCGAGCTGGAGCAGGATCGCCCCGCAGGCGACGATGGCGGGCAGGAAGGTCTCCGTGGGGCGCGCCGGGGCGCCGTCCGCGGGCGGCGTCTCGGCCTTGCGCAGCGTCGCCAGTGACACGCACAGCGCCGTGGCGAGCGCCGAGGCGAAGAGGACGCGCTCGTTGTCGGCCGGGTTGCCCCAGGCGAAGGTCCAGATGAGCGCCAGCGCGCCGAGCAGCGACGCCCAGAAGACCACCCCCAGGGGCCGCCGGCGATCGTCCTCCTTGAGGAGCAGGCCCGCCAGCAGGAACAGGGGCAGCGTCTTGATGACCCGCTCGTAGGTGAAGTTCGCCCAGAGGCGCTTGGACACCTCGTACCACCGGCTGCCCGCGGCGTAGGCGCCGACCTCGGGGTGGTAGTTGAAGGACAGCAGGGGGTGCGCGAGCGCGCGCGCCGAGCGAAAGGACGTGATCACCCAGGGCAGCATCAGCGCGAGGCCCAGCAGGGCGACGCGCCGGAGGTCGCGCAGGACGGCGCGGCGCTCGCCGGGCGCGGCGCGCGCCAGGAGCCCTCCGTAGGCGAGCGCGACGATCGCCGCGGCGGGCACGACGCCGCTCTGCCGCATGGCCGCGAGCGCGACGACGACGAGCGCCAGCAGCGCGCCCACGGGCGCGGGCAGCCGCTCGCCCTCGACGGGCAGCTCGAGCGTGCGGAACGCCGCGACGAGCAGCACGGCCGTGGACATCGTGCTCGTCGTGTTGGCGCGGATGTCGGGCAGCGTCACGAGGAGCGCCAGCGGGAGGAGCGCCAGGGCCCGGCGCCGCAGCGGGTACCAGAGCACGAGGCCGAAGGTGATGAGCAGGCAGAGGCCGCGGTCGAACAGGAAGACCGCCGTCGTCGGCAGCTGGCTCATGATGACGGCGTTCATGAAGGGCTGGCCGCCGTAGCTGTTGAGCCCGCGGATGCTGAAGGGCTGCACGGCGCAGCCGGCGGAGAGCATCTCGGCCGGGAAGACGAGGTAGGCGGGGCCGTCGTCGCAGTTCCAGTAGTAGGCCTGCGTGAGCCCCGCGCTCGCGGCCTGGACGAGGGCGAGGAGCCCCAGCGCCGCCAGGCCGAGCGCGACGCCGACGGCGCGCGGCCGACGCCGGACGGCGGCGAGGGCCGCCTCGAGGAGCGCGGCGCGGCGGGCGCCGAGATCGAGCGCCACGCCGAGGAGGCCGCCCGCGACGAGGGCTCCGATGCGCCCGCGCGAGACGAGGCAGAGCATCGAGAGCACGCCGCCGGCGGCGACGAAGAGGGCCACGCCCCAGGCCGCGCGCAGCGCCGGGTCGACGGGCCGGCCCGGGACGAGGCGGCGCGCGAGCAGCGTCCCCCAGCCCACGAACGAGGCGAGCACCAGGGCGCCCCAGACGAGGGCGGCCGCGAAGGTCGAGGCGAGCGCGTGGCCGGCCACGGCGACGAAGCCCGCGAGCGCGGCGGCCGAGAACGCCGCGCACGGCGCCCACGCCAGCACGGCGCGGCCGCGCGCCTGCCGGGGGCGAGCGGCCCCCGGCACCCTCTGGAGCCCGAAAATCACGGGGGGCGGACTATATACCTCCCCGGCGGGGCGCGGGCGGCTGGAAACCTCACCGCGCGTTGAGGTAGGGTGACCCCGTGACCATGTCCAATCCCCGGTCGGCCGGGTCGTCGGCGTTGGCGCCCGTGCGAGAGGCGTTGTTGCTCGAAGGGGCGCTCCGCGTGGCGCGTGGCTACAAGGACGGCGCGCGCGTGACGGCGCTCGCCCGCGCGGGCGCGGAGGCGGCCCTCGTCGCCGACCGCGCCCTCGACGACGGAGTCCTGGCGAGCGCGCTCGCCGTGTACCGCGAGGCCGGCCTCTGCTTCATGGCGGCGGCCGTGGCCTCGACGGCGTCCGCGGAGCCGGAGGCCGAGCTGCCGCCCGCGACGGTGCTGGCCCGCTTCCGCGAGCGCCCGTGGCCCGGGGAGAAGGGCCGGGCCCTCGAGGCGTTCTACGCCCTGATCGAGCGCACGGGCGAGCGCCCGGTGGGCTCGCCTCCCGCGCGGGCCGACGTCGAGGCGGTGCGCGACGTCGTGAGCTGGCTGGCCTCGCTCGTCGAGGCGCGCGGGCTCGGCGAGCTGCGCGTGCAGCGCGCCGTGCGCGTGGCGCTCGCCGCGTGCGCCGGCCTCGTGCTGCTCGCCTGGGCGATCTCGGGCCTGGCCGGGAAGAAGAACGTCGCCTTCCACAAGCCCGTGACGGCGAGCAGCCTCTACAACGCGAGCGTGACCCCGGGCGGCCTCACCGACGGCGTCATCGAGGGCGCGTTCTACGGCATCCACACCAAGGTCGGCGGCTCCCAGTGGGTGCAGGTGGATCTGGAGAGCGTCTACGCCATCGACAAGATCGACATCTACAACCGCGGCGACGGGTACTTCGACGAGGGGCTGCCGTTCGTGCTGCAGCTGTCCGAGGACGGCGTGACCTTCACCGACATCGACAGGCGGACGACGACGTTCACGCAGACCACGCCGTGGGTCGTGAACGCGGGCGGCCGGAGGGCCCGCTACGTGCGCGTCGCGGGCGCGCCCGGCAAGTACGTGTCGCTGAGCGAGCTCGAGGTCTACGCGAAATAGCTCGACGGAGCGGCGCCGAGATCCGGCCCGCGCCCTTGCTGCGGTGGGGCTTTTCCGCTAAGACCGGGCGCTCATGTTGGCGCCGCTCAGCGTGCTCGCCTGCTCGCTGTACCTCTTGCCGCTCGCGGGCCTCGTGGCGCTCCTGCGCGGCGAGTCGGACGACGCGCTCGATCTCGCGGCGACGCTCGGCCTCGCGTTCGCCGCCGATCTGCTGGGCCTGCTCGTGCTCACGCGCCTCTGCCGCGTCGAGGCCGCGGCGTTCGTGCGCACGGCGCTCCTGGCCGGGCTCGTGGCCGGCCTCGCGCTCCGCCGCCGCCGCCGGGGCGAGCCGGCGCTGCCCGCGCGCGGCCGCCTCTCGCGGGCCGACCTGACGGCGCTCGCGCTGGGCGCCCTCGTGGCCTTCGCCCTCAG
>DASZWW010000069.1:0-8913 GCA_035546175.1 Polyangia bacterium | reverse complement strand
CGCCGACCCCCGCGCTCGCGTCGGCCCGGCCCGCGCCCGCGTCGCCCTGCCCAGCGCCACCGCCCCCGGCCGCGGCGCCGGCGGACCCGCCCCCCGCGCCGCCGCTCCCGAGCGGCTTGTTGTTCAAGGCCGTACAGGCTCCGCCGAGCACGAGGACCAACACTGACAAGCGAGCTCCCATCAGGACGCGCGAAAGCGACAGCGGCGATGGTACAGCACCGCTCGCGCCAGCGACAAGGGACCGCCCGCTGGATCGCGCTGAACCGCGCGGCGAATTGCCGCAGGCCGGCCGCGCGCAGCGACTTCCTTGGCGCCCCCGATCGTTAAAGGATGTAATCTGCACCGGCCGTGATCGGCGAGACCATCAACAACTACCGGGTCACGGGCTTGCTCGGCGAAGGCGGAATGGGCTCGGTCTACGTCGCCGAGCACCCGTTCATCGGCCGCAAGGCCGCCATCAAGGTGCTCAAGAAGGAGCTCTGTCAGGAGAAGCACCTCGTCGATCGCTTCATGAACGAGGCGCGCGCCGCGAACGCCGTCGGCCACCCCAACATCATCGACGTCATCGACGTGGGCCTGCTGCCCTCGGGCGTGCCCTATTTGATGATGGAGTACCTCGACGGGGAGAGCGTCGCGCGGCGCCTCGCGCGCGCCCGGCCATCCGTGGCGGAGGCGGTGGAGATCGCGGCGCAGACGGCCTCGGCGCTCGACGCGGCCCATCGCAAGGGCATCGTCCACCGCGATCTCAAGCCGGACAACCTCTACCTCGTCGGGAACGGGGCGATTCGCGTGAAGGTCCTCGACTTCGGCATCGCCAAGCTGCGCGAGGACATGTCGGGCGGCGGGACGCGCACGCGCGACGGCTCGATCATGGGCACGCCGCCGTACATGTCGCCCGAGCAGTGCCGCGGCATCATGTCGGCGATCGACCATCGCACGGACGTGTACGCGATGGGCATCATCCTCTACGAGATGCTGGCGGGCGCGCCGCCGTTCGTCAGCGATGGTTGGGGCGATCTGCTCATCATGCACGTCACCACGCCGCCGCCGCCGCTCCTGCCCCGCAACCCGGCGGTGTCGATCGAGCTGGAGCACATCATCATGAAGGCGCTCGCGAAGGCCCGAGAGGAGCGCTGGACCTCGATGGCGGAGCTCGAGGCCGCCCTGCGCGCGCTCGCGCCCTCGCCCGCGGCGCGGGGACCATCGCGCGCGACGGAGCTGCTCCCCACGCCGGCGAGGGCCGCGCCACCGACGACGATGCGCGCGGCGACGGGACAAGTCGCGACGAGCGAGGAGCCGCTCGCGGCGGCGCCGGGCGGCCGGCGGCGCGGCCTCGTCGCGGGTGGGCTCGTGGTCGCAGCCGGCGCCGCGATCGCCGTCTTCGCGCTGCGACCTGCGCGCGAGAACGCTCCCGAGAAGCCGGGCGTAGCCGAGCGCGCCGCGGCCGCTTCCTCTCCCAGGCCTGCTCCCGCCGTTCCTGCGCCGGTTCCCGCCGCCGCCGCGCCGGTCCCCGCCGTGGTGGCTCGCGTGCCCGCGGCGGTTGCTCCCGTGCCCGCGGCGCTGGCGCCTGCCGCCGCGTCGTCCGGGCCCGCGCCCGCCGCGCCGTCACCGCCCGCGCGCGCGCCGTCTTCGGGCGACAAGCGCGCGCACACGACGCGCTCGCGCCATCGCTCGGTGCCCACGTCGGTCTCTTCGGCGGCTCCGGGAGAGGCGGCGGCCCCGCCGTCCGCTCCGGCTCCCGCGCCTCCGCCCGCCCCTCCTCAGGACAGCCCGCTCAAGCGCGGCGTCAACAACGCGCCCATCATTCGGTGACATGACCAACAAGCTCGACGTCTCGTTCTGTCTCGCGCTGTCGCTCGTCGCGGTGGGCTTCGCGCCGGTCGCCCACGCCGAGCGCGCAAAGTCCGCCAAGAAGGTCGGCGACGACGAGGAGGCGCTCATCCAGCGCGGCCTCGATCTGCGCGACAAGAACCAGGACGAGCAGGCCCTCGAGCAGTTCTCGAAGGCCTTCGAGATCTCGAGGAGCGGGCGGGCCGGCGCGCAGATGGCGCTCGCCGAGCAGGCGCTCGGCCGCTGGGTCGACGCGGAGGCTCACCTCGGCGAGGCCGTGCGTCACCTGGACGAGCCCTGGATCGCGCGCAATCGCGGCGTCCTCGAGCAGTCGCTCGCGGAGATTCGGAGCCACCTCGGCACGCTCGAGCTCTCCGGAGGCGTCGCGGGCGCCGAGGTGCAGCTCAACGGTCGCTCGGTCGGAGCGATGCCGCTCGCTGCGCCCCTGCGCGCGCCCGCGGGGAGCAACGCCTTGCAAGTCAGCGCGCCAGGGCACCTGCCCGTCGCCCGAACGGTCATCGTCCCCGCGGGCGGCATCGCGCGCGAGACGATCGTCCTCGTGCCGATCGCCGAATCGTCGGCGCCCGCCACACCGGCGCCCGCCGAGACGAAGGCAGGCGCGCCGGTCCTCGTCGCAGCGCCCGTGTCTGCCGCGGGCGCTGAGACGCGCTGGAGCACCAGCCGCACCGTGGGCGCGGCGCTCATCGCGGGCTCGGGCGCTGCGCTCGTGACCGCGGTGGTCTTCACGTTCGTGCGCGACAGCCGCGCCAAGACGTTCAACGCCGACAACTGCACGACGGCAGTGCCCGGCACTTATGGCCCGGCAGGGTGCAAGGCCGATCACGACGCCGTGGAGCAGGCGCTGTACCTGGCCATCGGCGGCTATGGCGCCGCCGCCGTCCTCGCGGGCGTCGGCATCCCGCTCTTGATGTCGACGCCGGGCGACCCGGGCGCGCACGCCGCGTCCGCGGGGATCGGCCTCGCGCTCCGGTGTGGGCCGAGCCTCGAGCGCGGCTTCGCCTGCGCCGGGCTATTCTGAACATCGGCGTCGGGCTCGGTCGTCGGCGTCCTCCGCCAGGGGGCGCAAGAGCGGCTTACGACGGCGGAAGGAGGTGCAGGCGTTTGATGCGCGACACGAGCGTCGTCGGCTTGACGCCGAGGAGGGCCGCGGCGCCCGAGGGGCCGTAGATGCGGCCGTGGCACTGCTCGATCGCGCGCGTGAGGTTCTCGCGCTCGCGGCGGCGCATCTCGAGATCGGGCAGCACGCCGGGGTCGCGCCCGCCCGCCGACGCCGCCGCGATCGGCGTCTCGCCCTCGAGGGCGGGCACGGCAGCGACGGTGGGCGCGCGCGCGGCGGGCGCGCGCCGCGACGCGACGGCCTCGCCGCCGGGTAGCTGCAGCGTCTCGTCGCGCGCCGTCGAAATCACGGCGCGCTCGAGCACGTTGAGCAGCTCGCGCACGTTGCCGGGCCACGGTCGGCTCGCGAGATCGTCGAGCTGCGCCGGCGAGATCACGAGCGGCGCGCGCCGCAGGCGGCGGCACACGCGCTCGAGCAGGCGCGGCGCGAGCTGGGCGAGGTCCTCGCGGCGCTCGCGCAGCGACGGCATCGTCATGGGGAACACGGCGAGCCGGTAGTAGAGGTCCTGGCGAAAACGGCCGGCCTCGACCTCGCGCAGGAGGTCGCGGTTCGTCGCGGCGACGACGCGCACCTTCGCGTGGCGCGGGCGCACCTCGCCGACGCGCTCGTACGTCCCCTCCTGCAGCACGCGCAGGAGCTTGCCCTGCAGCTCGAGCGGCAGCTCGCCCACCTCGTCGAGGAACAGCGTGCCGCCGTCGGCCGCCTCGAAGCGCCCCACGCGATCGCGCGTCGCGCCCGAGAACGCCCCGCGCACGTGGCCGAAGAGCTCGCTCTCCGACAGCTCGCGTGGGATCGCGGCGCAGTTCACCTCGACGTAGGGGCCGGTGCTGCAGCGGCTGCGCTGGTGGATCGCGCGCGCCGCCAGCTCCTTGCCCGTGCCCGACTCGCCCAGCACGAGCACGGTCGTGTCGGTGGCGGCGACGGCGGCGATCTGCTCGCGGATGCGCCGCAACGCCTCGCTGTCGCCCACCATGTCCTCGAGCGCGTCGGGGTCGGCGGTGCGGCGCAGGCGCTGGTTCTCGATCAAGAGCTGGTGGCGCATGCGGTCGACCTCGGCGAAGGCGCGCGCCGTCGCGATCGCGGCGGCGGCGTGGTTCGCGACGATGCGCAGGACGTCGACGGCGGCGGGCGTGAGCGCGGCGCGCACGAAGACGCCCAGCACGCCCAGGAGGTCGCCCCGCGAGAGCAGCGGCAGGCCCGCGAACGCCTCGATGCTCTCGGCCTGCACCCACTCGGGCCGGCGGATCTTCGGGTCGTGGACGGCGTCCGTCACGATGACGGGCGCGCGCGTCGCCGCGACGGCGCCGACCTTGAACGCGCCCACGGGGATGCGCTGGAAGTCGCCGTCGAGGCGCGTCGGCGCGACGGCGCCCGTGACGCGGTGGCGGGACGCGCTCGCGACGAGGTGCAGGCACGCCGCGCGGTCCTGACACGCGGGCGCGTTCCGGCACGCACCGCAGCGGTCGCCCTTGTCGAGGAGCCACAGCCGCGCGAGCGCGACGTCCTCGTGCTCGGCGAGCCGCCTCGTCACGAGCGGCAGCAGGTCTTCGAGCGTGCGCTCCTGCGCGAGCTCGAGGAGCAGCCCCTTGAACTCGTCGGACGCGGACAGGCTACGCGACCACAGCACCGGGCGAGCCTACGCGAGGGCTCGTTTCCACAACGCAAATTCGTGGTCGAAAACCACGAGCCTGCGTCGTCGCGCTCTGCCCGCAGCACACCCCCGACGTCGTCGAAACATGCCGTCGATCGACACGAAACACGACGGATCGATTTCGACGTCGCACGGGGCGCAGGCGCCCCATCGAGGCGTTGGCGCTCCGCTTGCTCAACACATGCGCACACACCGCCCCGCACGCAAGAGGAGGTCACGATGGCAAAGATCACGCACGCACCGCACAAGGAAGGCGAGTTCCTCGTCGATCCCGAGGAGAAGGTCTTCGAAGACGTCAAGGCCGCGCCCGGAGAGAAGGCGCTCGTCACGTTCCACACCGTCGCGTTCGAGGGCTCGATCGGCCTCGTCAACATGCTGCAGGCGACGCGGCTCATGCGCAAAGGCTTCGAGACGAGCGTGCTGCTGTACGGGCCGGGCGTCCTGCTCGGCGTGCAGCGCGGCTTCCCGAAGCTCGGCGCCGAGGCCTTCCCCGGCCACCTCGTCGTCAACCAGAAGATCGGCGGCTTCATGGCCGAGGGTGGCAAGGTCTACGCCTGCCGCTTCGCGCTCTCCGCGCTCTACGGCCAGACAGAGGCGGCGCTCATCCCGGGCGTCAAGCCCATCAGCCCGCTCGACGTGCTCGACATCATCCTCTTGCACCGCAAGGCGAACGCCTTCGTCCTCAACACCTGGACGTTATAAGCGTGGCCGAGCCGCGAAAAGTGCGGGCGGCCGCCGTGCAGCTCGCGCCCGTCCTGGGCGCGGGCGCGCGCGCCGGCACGACCGAGAAGGTCTGCGCCGCGGTCGCGGCGGCCGGGCGCGAGGGCGCGGGGCTCGTCGTGTTCCCCGAGACCGTCGTGCCGTACTACCCGTACTTCTCATTCATCCAGCCGCCCGCCGCGATGGGGAAAGAGCACCTGCGCCTCTACGAAGAGGCGGTCACGGTGCCCGGGCCCACCGTCGACGCCGTCGCCGACGCCGCGCGCGCGGCCGGCGCCGTCGTCGTGCTGGGCGTCAACGAACGCGACCACGGCACGATCTACAACGCGCAGCTCGTGTTCGACGCCGACGGGCGGCTCGTCCTGCACCGCCGCAAGATCACGCCGACGTTCCACGAGCGCATGGTGTGGGGCATGGGCGACGGCGCCGGGCTGCGCGCCGTCGACACGAAGGTGGGCCGCGTCGGCGCGCTCGCGTGCTGGGAGCACTACAACCCGCTCGCGCGCTACGCGCTCATGGCCGACCACGAGGAGATCCACGTCGCGATGTTCCCGGGCTCGCTCGTCGGGCAGATCTTCGCCGATCAGATCCAGGTCACGATCCGCCACCACGCGCTCGAGTCTGGCTGCTTCGTCGTCAACGCGACGGGGTGGCTCACGCCCGAGCAGCGCGCCGAGGTCGCGGGCACGACGGGCCTCGACAGAGCCGTGAGCGGCGGCTGCTTCACGGCGATCGTGTCGCCCGAGGGCCAGCTGCTGGGCACGCCGCTCACCGAGGGCGAGGGGATCGTCTACGCCGATCTCGACATGAGCCTCATCACCAAGCGCAAACGCATGATGGACAGCGTCGGCCACTACAGCCGTCCCGAGCTCTTGAGCCTGCTCATCGACCGCACGCCCACGCACGTGCTCACCGAGCGCGCGCGCGAGCCAGCGCTCGCGCACGCTACCAACGCCGACGCCGCCTGACGAGACGAGGAGACACCATGCCCGAGCTTTCACCTTCGACGAACCCGACGAGCGCGCTTTTCGCCGAGCTGCAGGCGGTGGGCCTCGCGCCGTCCGAGGACTCCGAGGACGCCGCGCCCGGCGTGCCGGGCCGCCGCGGCGGCGCGGGGCCGTCCGACCACCGCGCGCTGTCGGTGGGCGACACGACGCTCATGGTGCCGATGCGCGCCGCGGGGAAGTCGCCGTTTCGGCTGCGCGTGCTGTCGCCGGACGACGGCGCCGCCGCCGGTCGTGCGGCCGCGCCGCGCGGCGTGCTGCTGCGCGACGACGTGCCCGTCGCCGAGATCGCCGTGCCCGAGACGCCGCGCTTCTATGCGCTCTCGACGGCCGACGGCGTGCCGTACTCGAAGATCGCGCTCTTGCACGCGCGGCGCGTGCTCGCGTCGACGGTCATGCAGTCGTGCGTGCGCTACAACGACGCCGCGCAGGCGTGCCGCTTCTGCTCGATCGGCAGCTCGCTCGCGGGCAGCCGCACGATCCCGCGCAAGTCGCCCGCGCAGCTGGCCGAGGTCGCCGAGGCGGCCGTGCGCCTCGACGGCGTCGAGCAGCTCGTGCTCACGACGGGCACGCCGGCGACGCCCGATCGCGGCGCGGCGCACCTCGCGGCGTGCGCCGCCGCCGTGCGCGCCGCCGTGCCCACGCTGCCGATTCAAGCGCAGTGCGAGCCGCCCGCCGACTTCGCGTGGTTCCAGCGGCTCAAGGACGCGGGCGCCGACACGCTGGGCATGCACATGGAGGCCGTCGAGCCGGCCGTACGCGCCGCCGTCATGCCGGGCAAGGCCGAGGTGCCCGTCGAGCTCTATCTGCGGGCCTACGCCGCCGCCGTCGAGGTGTTCGGGCGTGGGCAGGTGAGCACCTACCTCATCGCGGGTCTCGGCGACAAGGCCGAGAGCCTCGTCGGCATGGCGCGCACGCTCGTCGAGATGGGCGTCTATCCGTTCCTCGTGCCGTTCGTGCCGATCGCGGGCACGCCCATGGCCGACGTCGCGCCGCCGTCGGCGGCGACGATGGATGCGCTCTACCGCCAGGTCGGTCGGCTCGTGCGCGAGTCGGGCGTGACGTCGGCGGGCATGAAGGCGGGCTGCGGGAAGTGCGGCGCGTGCTCGGCGCTGTCGGCCTACGAGGGGGCGGCGTGAGCGGCGAAGCGGCGCTCGATCCGACGGCGATCGCAACGCGCCTCGCGCGCGGCGGGCAGGAACGCGACGGCTACTTCGCGCTGCGCCGGGCGATCTTCTGCGAGGAGCAGGGGCTGTTCGCGGGCGACGATCGCGACGAGCACGACGACGGCGCCTACCCGATCGTGTGCGTCGACGAGGCGCACGACCGCGTCGTGGGTGTCGTCCGCATCTGGGAGACGGAGCCCGGCCTCTGGTGGGGCGGCCGGCTCGGCGTCGTCGCCGACTGCCGCGCCGCCGCCGTCGTGGGGCGTCGCCTGGTGCAGACGGCCGTCGGCACGGCGCGCGCGTGGGGCGCGACGCGTTTCCTCGCGACGGTCCAGCGCGCCAACGTGCCGTTCTTCCGGCGGCTGCGCTGGCGCACGGTGGAGACGATCACGCTCCTCGGCCAGCCTCACGATCTGATGGAGGCCGATCTCGCCCACTACGCGCCCACGGCCGAGGTGCGGCCCGCCCGCGCGCCGGAGCGACATGCTGCCTGAGCTCGCGGCCCACCTGCGCAGCGCGCTGGGCGTCCAGCAGAAGCGCGACATCCAGTCGGCGGCGCGCGCGTTCGGCGATCGGCGCGGCGGGCCGTGGGGCGCCGGCACCGTGCGCCTCGGCGACGACGCCGCCGCGATCCCGGACGGCGAGGGCTACCTGCTGTTCGCGGCCGAGGGCATGTGGCCCGAGCTGGTCGCGAGCGAGCCGCGCTTCGCGGGCTACTGCGCCGTCATGGTGAACGTGAGCGACGTCTACGCGATGGGCGGGCGGCCGCTCGCGATCGTCGACGCGCTCTTCGCGACCGACGCGGCGAATGCCGAGCCGCTGTGCCTCGGCATGGCCGACGCCGCCGCGCGCTTCGGCGTGCCCGTCGTGGGCGGCCACACGAACCTGCACAGCCCCTACCCCGCGCTCGCCGCCGCCATCATGGGGCGCGCGAAGCGTCTGCTCACGAGCTTCGACGCGCGACCCGGCGACGAGCTCGTCGCCGCCTACGACCTGCGCGGGCAGATGCACCCCGTGCACGCGTTCTGGAACGCGAGCCTCGAGGGCCCGCCCGAACGGCTGCGCTGCGACTACGCCGTGTTGCCCGCGCTCGCCGAGGCGGGGCTCGCCGCGGCCGCGAAGGACGTCAGCATGGGCGGGCTCGTCGGCACGGCGCTCATGCTGCTCGAGTCGTCGGGCGTGGGCGCGACGCTGTCGCTCGACGCGATCCCGCGGCCCGCGGGCGTGCCATGGGAAACGTGGCTGCTCGCGTTCCCGAGCTACGGCTTCTTGCTTTCGGTCGCGCCCGCGAACGTCGCCGCCGTGTGCGAGGCGTTCACGTCGCGCGGGCTCGCCGCCGCGGGCATCGGCCGCGTCGACGCGAGCCGGCGGCTCCGGCTCGCGGCCGGTGACGAGCGGGCCGTC
>DASZWW010000068.1:0-13259 GCA_035546175.1 Polyangia bacterium | reverse complement strand
CGGGGCCGGCGCCGGCGCGGCCGGTGCGCCCGCTGACGGCGGCTCCCCGGCAGGCGCGGCAGGCGCGGGCGGCGCCCTCGGCGCGACCGGCCCGCGCGTCGTCATGTACCTGCCCAACTGGGCGGGCAGCTTCTCGATGTGGGCCACGAAGATCGACTTCACGAAGATGACTCACCTCCTGCTCGCCTTCGGCACCGTCGACGCGGGGACCAACGACTGGAGCCTCGGCGCGCCCGACGCGGACGTGAATACCCTCGTCGCGGCCGCGCACGCCGCGCGCGTCGCGGTTCTCGTCTCGATCGGCGGCGCCGACGACGACATCGGCATCATCACCCGCTACCAGACGGCTTCGAACATCGGGCCGCTCGTGGCCAACCTCACCGCCCTCGTCACGCGCCTCGGGCTCGACGGCGTCGACGTCGATCTCGAGCGCGGCACCGACATGCGCTCGAGCGGAAACTTCGCGGCGTTCGCCGACCAGCTGATCGCGGCGCTGCGGCCCGCAGGCAAGCTCGTCACGGCGGCGCTCGCGCAGTACATCGTCGAGGACGCCGGCGCCAGCGATCCCGTCGTCAAGAAGTGGCTCGCCGCCTACGACTTCATCAACCTCATGATCTACAGCACCAACATGAGCACCTACACGAAGGAGCTCGGCTGGTGGACCGGCACCGAGGGGCTGCCCAAGGACAAGCTGACCTGGGGCCTCGAGTTCACGAGCCAGCTGACCGTCGACATGGCCAAGCAGCTCACGACCGCGTCGAAGGCCTACGGCGGCGTCATGGTGTGGGAGTACTCGCAGAAGACGGAGCCCCAGCTCTGGCCGGCCGTCCAGTCGAGCCTCTGACGTTCACGGCTGCTGCCGTCCACTCTGTTTTTGCGCGGCGCCGGTCGCAAGTTTTCAGGGAGGGCCTGGCTCTCTGCGACCACCCAGACGCGGAGGTGGAAGATGTGGCGACGTTTGTGCTTTGGCGCCCTCGGGGCGCTTCTTCTCGGAGGTGTCCCCGGTTGCATGGTGCGGACCGAGCGGGTGGTCGTGGCCTCGCCCGGCCCGCCCCGGTGCGCGCAGGCCGTCTTCATCGACGGACACTACGAGCCCCACGGCCGCTGGGTGCCGCCGCACTGGCGGTGCGTGCGCAGGACCTACTAGCGGGTCACCGGCGCGTCACTGCACGATGATCTGCGCGCAGCGGCCGTTGATGCACTGATCGCTCTGGCTGCAGCAGTCGGTGGCGACCTTGCACGGCTCCTGCGTGTTCGAGCAGGTGTTCATCGGCGGCGGGACGCAGGCCAGCACCGGCGTGCCGTCGGCGGCGCGCGACGTCTCCCGGCAGTATCCGCCGCAGCAGTCGGCGCCCGTCTCGCACGACTCCGCTTGCGCCTTGCACGGCGCGAGCGCCGCGAAGGCGCGCATGTTCGCCGTCCCGATCTCCTGCCCGGGCAGGAAGAAGGCGGGGTGGCTGGGGTCCGGCTTGCCGGCGTGATCGATGTCGATCGCGGCGATCCAGATCTTCTTCCTCGGGCTCGGGCTGTTCTCGGAGCCGAAGGCGTCGCTGCCGGATGGGTTGCTGCTGCCCGGGGCGATCGTGTTCCCGTAGGTGCGCCGGCTCGTGAAGAGCACCCAGTAGTAGCCGCCCACGGGGACCGGCAGGACGCTCGGCTCATAGTTCATGCGGCCCTCGGCGGCGTCGCCATAGGGCAGGACGCTCGCTCCGGTCGCGTCGCGGCCGTTGACGGCGTTCAGCTTCTTGACGGTCTTGTCCGCCGTCTCGACCATGCGCAGCTCGGCGTACTGGGGCCCGAGCGGTGAGAAGTCGCCCTGGAACACGTCGGAGTCGAGCGAGTCGCCCTCGTGGTACAGGACGGCCTGCCCGTCCGGCAGGAACGTCGGCCAGGCCACGGCCACGCCCTTGTTCGTGACGAGGTCGCGCGCGTTCGAGAAGACGGGCGGCGACGCCTTGCCATCGAAGTCCATGATGGACATGACGCGCGTGCAGGCCGCGATGCACGCGGCGTCGCACGTCTTCGTGTCGAGGCAGGTCGGCTCGAGGCGGTCGCCGTTGACGAACGCGACGTGGGCGCCGTCGGGCGAGAAGGCCGGCGTCGTCGCGTACGTCACGAGGCCCGCGAGGGACGGGGCCGAGACGTCCAGGCCCGTGGCCGTGTCGACGAGCCTCGACGGCGTCCCGGGCGTGGAGAAGATGCCGTGCGGGAGGAACGGCCCGTTGCGCTTGGGCGGCAGCCCGCTCACGAGCCCCATCTTCCCGTCGGGCGCGAGGCCCATGAACGAGAACGTCCGGCCCTCGCTCGACTGCGTCCGCATCGTCGCCGAGCCCGTGGTCCCGAGATCGTAGGTCTGGCTCGTCACGGGGTTCCAGTCGCCCATGGCGTTGGGCGCGTTCTGGCTGCCCGCCGAGAGCACGCTGCCGTTGGCGCTGATCGAGTGGCACACGGTGCAGCCCTTGACGACGAGCTGCGCGTCCTGCCCCGCGGGGATGCGCATGATGCCGCCGCCGCCGTCGGCGAGCATCGAGCCGATGTACGTGTTGTAGTAGATGACGCCGTTGATGCTCGCAGGCGCGATGAGCCACGACTCGGTCACGGGCCCGGAGGCGGTGTCGCCGGCGAGCTTCGTCATGCTCACGGTGACCTTGTCCTTCGGCCCCGCGGTGAGCGTCAGGCCCTTCCAGACCGCGGGCGGGATCGTGACGCGCAGCGGGTCGTTGACGCTGGCGACCTGCTGATAGCTGAAGTGCGGCGCCGTGATCTTGGTGTACGCCGCGCGCGTGCCCGTGCCGCTCGCCTGCAGCAGGGGCGCCGCGAGGCCGCGCGGGAACACCGTGCCGTCGTAGGGGTAGAGGAGCTTGAACTGCGCGTCGCCCGCGCCGCCCGCCTTGAGCGTCGTCGCGTCCATCGGCGAGAGCGTGCCCGGGTCGTCGGTGATGTCGACGTTCACGGTGATGGTGGTCGTCAGGTAGCCGCCGTCGCCAGCCGTCGCCGTGACCGTCACGACGCCGCCCACGCTGCCGTTGGCCGTGAACACGCCGTCGCTCCCCACCGAGCCGACGCTGATCTGGTCGACGGTCCAGACGACGTTCGGCGTCGAGTTGTCGTCGAGCTTGATCGTGAGGTGAGCGGCGGCCGGCTTGCCGGCGACGGTCAGCGTGGACGGCATGTCCGAGGCGATCGACCCCGGGAGCAGGTACGACTGGCCGGCGTCCGCCTTCCCCTGCGCGCCGCCGGCGCTCGAGTCGGGCGGCGGCCCGAAGAGGCCCGCCGAGCCGCCGTCGAAGGGCTGGAAGACGATGCCGCCGGCGCCGCCGCCGGTGCCCGCGGCGCCACCTTGCGGGGGGCCGCTCTTGACCCCCGCGCAAGCCGAGAGCGAGAGCGCGAGCGCTGCAGTCGTGAGGGTCGATCGCATGCCGGATCCTCCGGAGTGAGAACGAGGGCGACGGGGGCGCTGCCGGAAGCCGCGGTAAACGTTCGTTGTTTACCGGGCAATCCGGAGCGCTTCCCGTGAGTGTCCGGCAAGCACCAAAACCGTATCGAGGCCCGCCGAATGTCGCGAGCACCCGGCGTCTGCGGGTGGCACGACCGCAATCCAGCAGGCGTCGGTGGGGCCCAGGCCCGGCACCACGGAAACGGTCACGCCGCGAGCAGCGCGACCAGCAAGGCGGCGAGCTCGGCGTCGTCGCGGGCCACGAAGGCGGCGGGGATCGACAACCGCACGGCCTGGGGCCCCGCGCCGCACTCGACCTTGCCGGTGTAATCCCCCTGATCGAGGAGCAGCCCGTACCGGCACGGGCCGAGCTCGCCCTCGATCCCATTGACGCCGATGGCGAGGCCGACCGAGCGATCGCCGAACCGCCCCACGACCCGCATGCGGCCGCCCGGCGCGGGCGGGAGGAGATCGAGCGAGATGGGCTGGTCGCCGATCTGGCCGGTGATGCGCGGCGGCGCGAGCGCGAAGTCGACGCCGACGCCGCGGATCTGCCCGCGCAGGTGCCCCGGGAACCGCCGCAGCGTGACGTTGGGCCCGACGATCCCCTCGCGCGAGACCTCGACGATCCGCACGTCGTCGCCCACCGTCAGCGTGAGCCGGGTGCCGGGCCGCGCCTCGAGGGCCCGGTTGCCGGGGGACGAGAGGCTCGCCCCGGCGGCCGCCGTGGGGCGCACCCCGAAGAGCAGCGCCAGGACCACCGGGACGGTGGGGGCCAGGCGTCTCACGAGGACGCCCTCCTCTGGCGCGTCGAGATGTCGGCGCCCCGGTCTGGCACGAGCGACGCCACGACCATCGCCGCGCCGACGACGATGTCGTTCCACTCCGTGGCCGCCTGCAGCCTCGTCACGAAGAGCCCGAACGCGACCAGCAGGCCGCCGACGAAGGCGCTCACCCACCGGAACTGCCGGCTGTACAGCGCGGCGAGGGCGAACGCGAAGGCGACGACGCCGAACACGACGCCGATCGAGCGCTGCGCCCAGGAGTGGCGCCAGAGAAACGCGGAGACCAGGACCCACACCGCGAGGATCACGTTCACGAGTCTCGGCATCCCCTCGAGCTCCCACCGAGCAATATGCGCACGCTCTGCGCGGCGAGGTCATGAAAAGGGCACGCCGGCGACCGGGCTCGTGAAGGGCGAGCCCTCGTCCGCGGCGCCGCTCTGCCGAGTCCTCGGACCTCTTCGAGGGCTCGAGAGGTTGCTCGCGCCTCGCGGCGGACCCACGCTCGCCCATGCGGCGGAGGAATGCCTGGCTGTCCGGCCTCGCGGGCACGCTCGTGCTCGAGCTCATGGAGCGCTTCGAGCGGCGGGTCCTCGGTCGGCCGCCGCTCTACGCCTCGACGCGCATCGCGGCGCGCCTCGCCGGGCGGCTGGGCGTCTCGCTCGGCCCGACGGGCGCGCGCATCGCCGGCGGGCTGCTGCGCTGGTCGTATGGACCGGCGCTCGCGGTCGCCCGCGCGCGGCTCGCCGGGCCGCCCACGCGGAGCGTCGCCCGCGCGCTCGGCTTCGGCGCCGCGATCTACGCCTTCGAGCTCGTGGCGCTGCCGGCCCTCGGCGCGACCCCTCCGCTGCGCGCGTGGCCCCGGACGGAGGTGGTCTCGCTCGCCGCGCACACGCTGGCCTTCGCCCTCGGCTCCGAGCTCGGTCCGCGCCAGGCATGATTGCCGCGGGCTCGCCCCGTGGACATGTTGGAGCGAGAGGGTGTCCATGCCGGTGCGTCGTTTGGAAGGGAAGGTCGCGGTCGTGACCGGCGCGTCGAGCGGCGTCGGCCGCGCCATCGTGCGCGCGTTCGCCGACGAGGGCTGCTCCGTGGCGCTCGTCGCGCGGAGCAGCGAGGCCCTGGCGGTGGCCGCCGAGGAGGTGCGCGCGCGCGGCGCGCGGGCGCTCGCGTTCGCCATCGACGTGTCGGTCGCCCACGCCGTCGACCAGGCCGCCGACGAGGTCGTGCGTGAGTGGGGCGGCATCGACGTCTGGGTGAACGACGCGATGGTGTCGGTGTTCTCCCCCGTCAAGGAGATGACCGCCGACGAGTTTCGGCGCGTGACCGAGGTCGACTACCTCGGCTACGTGCACGGGACGCTGGCCGCCCTCCGCCACATGCGCGCGAAGGACCGGGGCGTCATCATGCAGATCGGCTCGGCGCTCGCCTACCGGTCCATCCCCTTGCAGAGCGCCTACTGCGGCGCCAAGGCCGCGATCCGCGCCTTCACGGACTCGCTGCGGAGCGAGCTCATCCACGAGGGCAGCGGCGTCGCCGTGACGATGCTGCAGCTGCCGGCCGTCAACACGCCGCAGTTCGAGGTCGTGCGCAACCGGCTCCCCGAGCACCCCCAGCCCATCCCGCCCATCTTCCAGCCCGAGGTGATCGCGCGCGCCGCGGTCGAGGCGGCGCTGCGGCCGCGCCGCGAATTCTGGGTCGGGTGGAGCGCCAAGCGGGCCATCGTGGGCCAGCGTCTCGTGCCCGGGCTCCTCGATCGCTACCTGGCGCGGTACGCCTGGCGAGCGCAGGAGACCGACGACCTCCCGGTCGGACACCCGCCCCGGCACGCGAACGACAACGTCGACGCGCCCCTGCCGGGCGACCCGGGCGCGCACGGTCCGTTCGACGAGCGGGCCCGCGCCTCGCTCGGCGCGCGCGCCTGGGCGCAGGCGCATCGCGGCTGGCTCGGGCTCGCGGCCCTGTCGCTCGCGGGGGTCGCCGCCTGGCGGCCCTTGCGCCGCCTCATCGCCGCCTGAAAAACGCCCGGGCTCAGGGGAGCGGTCGATGCGGCGGGACGTTCGGGATCCATGTTCTTGAGGGGACGGGGAGAGGGTGATGACGGGACAAAGCGCGTTTGCACGGGATCTCGTGGGAGACACCAGCGGCCACGAGCGCGGCACCGCGCTGTGGATCGCCTCGAGCGTCGAGGCCGCCGCGAAGAGCCGCTCGGGGCTGGTCGTCTCGGTCGCCGCCGCGATCGGCGCGATGCTGGGGGGGATGCCGGCGCTGCTCCTGGCCATTCCGGCGCTGTTCACGGCCCTCTTCACGGTCGCGTTCCTCGACGGACGCCGGAGGCAGGCGGCGCTCTGCCGCGCCAGGGACCTCCCCATCCGATTGCCGGAGATGGAGACGTTCTGCGACACGCGGGCGCGGGCGCTCGTCGCCCGCCTCGCGCGCGCGCGGGTCTCGCTCCGGGAGGTGACGCGCTCCGCGCCGCGCGGCGCCGGCTTCGATCTCAAGAGCACGCTCGCGCAGGTGTCGCGCCTGGAGCGCGACGCGGTGGTGGTGCTCTCCCGCTTCGACTACCTGTCGGACTTCATCGAGAGCCATCCCTTCGGTGACCTGAGGAGCGAGCTGCAGCGGATGAGGGCGCGTGTCCCGCGCGACGACGCCGCGCGGGCGGCCCTCGACAGCGCCATTGCCCGCTGCGCCGCGCGCCTCGAGGCCGTGGCCGCCCTGAACGGCGACGCCGACCGGTTGCTCATCGCCGCCGAGGAGCTCGTGGGCACGCTCGAGCAGGTCCCGGTCGACATCGTCCGTCTGCAGGTCAAGCGCTTCGAGCGCTGCGACGACGCCGCGGCGGCGGTCCGGGCGCGCGCTTCGGGCGTCCTCGACGACCTGGCCGCGCTCGAGCGCGTGCTCGACGACGACCAGGACGTCCTCGCGTGCGAGGAGGTCGCGTGCGAGGAGTTCGCGGCCTCATGACGCTGTGGCGCCCCACGGCTTTCAGGCCCGGCGGTCCGTTGAAACGCCGTGCCGCGTCACTACATTAGAAAGGCGCAGTGATGCCCCAGACGAGCGAGCGGTTTTCCGACCTGGGAGGCGGGGCGCCCGTGTCCGCGCTCCGCGTGTCGACGTACGTGATCCCCACGGAGGAGCCGGAGTCGGACGGGACGCTGGAGTGGAGCGCCACCACCCTGGTCGTCGTCGAGCTCGAGGCCGGCGGCTGCGCGGGGCTCGGGTACACCTACGCCGACAAGGCCACGGCGGAGCTCGTCGACGAGGTGCTTCGGAAGGTGGTGATGGGCGGCGACGTCCTCGACGGGCCGGCGCTGTTCTCGGCCATGGCGCGGGCGGTCCGGAACCACGGGTTCCCGGGCGTCGCGGCCATGGCCATCTCCGCGGTCGACGCCGCCCTGTGGGACGCGAAGGCGCGGCTGCTCGGCGTGCCGCTCGCCAAGCTGCTGGGCGCGGAGCGCGACGCCGCGCCGGTCTACGGCAGCGGCGGCTTCACGTCGTACTCGATCGACCGCCTCTGCGAGCAGCTCGCCGGCTGGGTGGGAGACGGGATCCCCCGGGTCAAGATGAAGATCGGGCGCGACCCGTCCGCCGACGTCGAGCGCGTCCGCGCCGCGCGCGCGGCCATCGGCCCGGAGCCCGAGCTGTTCGTCGACGCGAACGGGGCCTACGAGCGCAAGCAGGCGCTCGAGCTCGCCCGGCGGTTCGCCGATCTCGGCGTCACGTGGCTCGAGGAGCCGGTGAGCTCCGACGATCTCGCCGGCCTGCGGCTGGCGCGCAACCGCGCGCCGGCGCCCATCCGCGTCGCGGCCGGCGAGTACGGGTACCGCGGCGTCTACTTCATGCGCATGCTGGCCGCCGGCGCCGTCGACGTGCTGCAGGCGGACGCCTCTCGCTGCGGCGGCCCCACCGGCTTCCTGCGCGTGGGCGCGCTGTGCGACGCCTGGCAGGTCCCGCTCTCGGCGCACTGCGCGCCGGCGCTGCACCTGCACGCCTGCCTCGCGGCGCCGCGCCTCCTCAACCTCGAGTACTTCCACGACCACGCGCGCATCGAGCAGATGCTCTTCGACGGCGCGGCTCATCCCGTCGCGGGAGAGCTGCGCGCCGATCTGACGCGGCCGGGGCTGGGGCTGGCGCTCAAGAGGAAGGACGCCGAGCGGTTCGCGGCGTGAGGACTCACGAAGGGGAGGTGGTCATGAAGGTCGGAGAGTATGTGTTGCGGCGCCTCCTCGCGTGGAACGTGCGCCGGGTCTTCGGGTACCCGGGCGACGGCATCCTCGGCGTCTTCGGCGCGTTCCGCAGCGTCGAGGAGATGAAGCTCGTCCAGGTCCGCCACGAGGAGATGGCGGCGTTCATGGCCTGCGCGCACGCCAAGTTCACGGGCGAGGTGGGCGTCTGCCTCGCGACGTCGGGCCCGGGCGCCATCCACCTCCTCAACGGCCTCTACGACGCCCAGATGGATCACCAGCCGGTCGTGGCCATCGTGGGGCAGGCCGCGCGCGCCTCGATGGGCGGCGAGTACCAGCAGGAGGTCGATCTCGCGTCGCTCTTCAAGGACGTCGCGCACGAGTACGTGCAGACGGCGATGGCGCCGGTGCAGATCCGCCAGCTCGTCGATCGCGCCGTCCGCATCGCGCTCGCCGAGCGCACCGTCACCTGCATCATCCTGCCGAAGGACCTGCAGGAGCTCGACGCCGTCGAGACGCCGCCCCACGAGCACGGCGCCGTGCTCACGGGCGTCGGCTACGAGCGGCCGCGCGTCGTGCCGCGCGAGGACGCCCTCCGGCGCGCCGCGGCCGTGCTCAACGCCGGCTCGCGGGTGGCGATGCTGATCGGGCAGGGCGCGCTGGGCGCCACCGAGGAGGTCGAGACCGTCGCCGATCTCCTGGGCGCCGGCGTGGCCAAGGCGCTGCTCGGCAAGGCCGTGCTCCCCGACGATCTGCCGTGGGTCACGGGCTCGATCGGCCTCCTCGGGACGAAGCCGAGCTGGGAGCTCATGTCCGAGTGCGACACGCTGTTCATGATCGGATCGAGCTTCCCGTACTCGGAGTTCCTGCCCGAGGAGGGGCAGGCGCGCGGCGTCCAGATCGACATCGCGCCCCGGCGCACGAGCCTGCGCTACCCGATGGAGGTGGCCCTCGTGGGTGACAGCGTCGAGACGCTGCGCGCGCTCGTGCCGTACCTCCAGCGCAAGAGCGACCGCTCGTGGCGCAAGCGCGTCGAGGAGAGCGTCGCCGACTGGTGGAAGGTGCTCGAGGCGCGCGCCATGCACGACGCCGATCCCATCAACCCGCAGCGCGTGTTCTGGGAGCTGTCGCGCCAGCTGCCCGACGACGCGATCCTGAGCAGCGACTCGGGCTCGGCGGCGAACTGGTACGCGCGCGACGTCAAGCTCCGGCGCGGCATGATGGCCTCGCTCTCGGGCACGCTGGCCACGATGGGCCCCGGCGTGCCGTACGCGATCGCCGCGAAGTTCGCCCACCCGGAGCGCGTCGCCGTGGCCATGGTGGGCGACGGCGCCATGCAGATGAACGGCAGCGCCGAGCTCGTCACGATCGCGAAGTACTGGCGGGAGTGGAAGGACCCGCGCCTCGTCGTGCTCGTGCTCAACAACCGCGACCTCAACCAGGTCACGTGGGAGCAGCGCGCGATGGCCGGGGATCCGAAGCTCGAGGCCTCGCAGGACATCCCCGACTTCCCCTACGCGCGCTACGCCGAGTCGCTCGGGCTGCGCGGCATCCGCGTCGAGCGGCCCGAGCAGATCGCGAACGCCTGGGGCCAGGCCTTCACCGCCGATCGGCCGGTCGTCGTCGAGGCCGTCACCGATCCGGAGGTGCCGCCGCTGCCACCGCACATCACGGTCAAGCAGGCCACGGCGCTGAGCGAGGCGCTGCTCAAGGGCGATCCCGGGTGGCGGGGCATCGTCCGGCAGACGTACCGCGAGATGCTCGCGACCTGGAAGCCGCACCGGGGCTGAGAGGAGCCGCGATGGAAAGCGCCAACCTCGTCCCCCTCTCGCGCCTGCACCGGCCCTCGGCGAGCCGGCCGCCCGCCGCTCCCCTCGACGTCGAGGCGCTCGCCGCCGCGCTCTCGCGCGAGGTCGACGGCGAGGTGCGCTTCGACGGCGGCAGCCGCGCCCTCTACGCCACCGACGGGTCGAACTACCGCCAGGTGCCCATCGGCGTCGTCATCCCGCGCCACCGGGTCGACGTCATGGCCACCGTCGACGTCTGCCGGCGGTTCGGCGCGCCCGTGCTCTCGCGCGGCGGCGGGACGAGCCTCGCGGGCCAGTGCTGCAACGTCGCCGTCGTCATGGACATGTCGAAGCTCATGCACGGCATCCTCGACCTCGATCCCGAGCGGCGGACCGCGCGCGTCTTGCCGGGCACGGTGCTCGACGTGCTGCGCTCGGCGGCCAACGCCCACGACCTGACCTTCGGGCCCGATCCGTCGACGCACAACCACTGCACGCTCGGCGGCATGATCGGCAACAACTCGTGCGGCGTCCACTCGGTCATCGCGGGGCGGACCGCAGAGAACGTCCACGAGCTCGAGGTGCTGACCTACGACGGGCTCGTCATGCGCGTCGGCCCCACGCCGCCCGACCGGCTCGAGGCGATCGTGCGCGAGGGCGGCCGGCGCGGCGAGATCTACGGCAAGCTGCGGAGCCTCGCCGATCGGTACGGCGAGCTCGTGCGCGCCCGCTACCCCAAGATCCCGCGGCGCGTGTCCGGCTACAACCTCGACGAGCTCCTGCCCGAGAACGGCTTCCACGTGGCGCGCGCGCTCGTGGGGACGGAGGGCACGTGCGTGACGGTCCTCGAGGCGACGCTCCGCCTCGTGCCGTGGCCGCGCGCCCGCACGCTGCTCGTGCTCGGCTACCCCGACGTCTACTCCGCGGCCGATCACGTGCCGGACGTCATGCGCGAGGCACCCATGGGGCTCGAGGCCATCGACCGCCGCCTCATCGACGACATCCACAAGAAGGGCCTGCACGAGCGCTACCTGCGCTACCTGCCCGAGGGCGAGGCCTTCCTGCTCGTCGAGTTCGGCGGCGGCGACAAGGACGAGGCCGACGCGCGCGCCGGCGCCGCCCTCGAGCGGCTGCGCAAGACGTCCCCGCGGCCGAGCGGCAAGATCTACGACGATCGGGACCAGGAGGAGAAGCTCTGGAAGGTGCGCGAGTCGGGGCTGGGCGCGACGGCGCGCATCCCGGGGTCGCCGGACACCTGGGAGGGGTGGGAGGACTCGGCGGTCCCGCCCGAGCGCATGGGCGACTACCTGCGCCAGCTGCGCCGCCTCTTCGAGGCCCACGGCTACGACGGCGCCTTCTACGGCCACTTCGGCCAGGGCTGCCTGCACACGCGCATCAACTTCGATCTGCGGTCGAAGGAGGGCATCGCCAACTATCACGAGTTCATCGAGGAGGCGGCGGCGCTCGTGGTCCGCTTCGGCGGCTCGCTGTCGGGCGAGCACGGCGACGGCCAGTCGCGCGCCGAGCTGCTGCCGCGCATGTTCGGCCCCGAGCTCGTGCAGGCCTTCCGCGAGTTCAAGGCCATCTGGGATCCCGAGGGCCGCATGAACCCCGGGAAGGTCGTCGATCCCTTCGACGCAGACGAGAACTTGCGCCTCGGCGCGAGCTTCTCGCCGCCCGCGGTCGAGACGCACTTCAAGTACCCCGACGACGACGGCGACTTCACGCGGGCCACGCTGCGCTGCGTGGGCGTGGGCGAGTGCCGGCGCGAGCACGGCGGCACGATGTGCCCCAGCTACCGGGCGACGCGCGAGGAGATGCACAGCACGCGCGGCCGCGCGCACTTGCTCTTCGAGATGATGCGCGGCAAGGAGCTCGACGGCTGGCGCGACGAGCACGTCCGCGAGTCGCTGGACCTCTGCCTCGCCTGCAAGGGCTGCAAGGGCGACTGCCCCGTCAACGTCGACGTGGCCACCTACAAGGCCGAGTTCCTCTCGCACCACTACGCGGGCCGCCTGCGGCCGCGCGCGGCCTACTCGATGGGGCTCGTCCACACCTGGGCGCGGCTCGCGTCGCGCGCGCCCGGCCTCGTGAACCTCTTCTCGCAGTCGCCGCTCACCTCGGGGCTCCTCAAGCGCGCCGGCGGCATCGCGCCCGCGCGCCGCGTGCCCCTGTTCGCGCGGCGGACGTTCCGCCAGCTGTGGCGCGCGCGGCCCGAGTGGAACGTGGGGCGGCCCGACGTCGTGCTGTGGCCGGACACCTTCAACGACCACTTCTTCCCCGACACGGCGCTCGCGGCCGCCGAGGTGCTCGAGGCCGCCGGGTACCACGTCGTCGTCCCCGAGGGCGACGCCTGCTGCGGCCGGCCGCTCTACGACTTCGGGATGCTCGACGCCGCGCGCCGCTGGCTGCGCCGCGCGATCGGGCGCCTCGACGACGCCATCGAGCGCGACCTGCCCGTCGTGGGACTCGAGCCTTCGTGCGTCTCCGTCTTTCGCGACGAGATGCACGGGCTCTTCCCGGACGATCCGCGCGCCCAGCGCCTCCGCCGCCGCGTCTTCCTGCTCGGCGAGTTCCTGGAGAAGGAGGCGGGCGCCGTCGAGTGGCCCGCGCTCCGGGCGAAGGCCGTCGTGCAGGGCCACTGCCACGAGCAGGCGCTCTTCGGCACCGAGCACCAGCGCGCCTTCCTCGGACGGCTGGGCCTCGACGTCGACGTCCTCGACGCGGGCTGCTGCGGCATGGCGGGCTCGTTCGGCTTCGAGGCCGGCCAGAAGTACGACGTGTCGCTCAAGGTCGCCGAGCTGGGCGTGCTGCCCGCGGTGCGCGCCGCCTCGGGCGAGACGCTCCTCGTCGCGGACGGCTTCTCCTGCCGCGAGCAGATCGGCAGCTTGACGTCCCGCCGCGCCCTGCACGGCGCCGAGGTGGCCCGGATGGCCCTCGCCGGTGAGAAGCAGCCGCCGAGGCCGGAGGAGCCGCCCCTCCTCGGGCCCGCGTTGCCGGCCGCCGTCGCGTCGGTGACGCTCGGCGCGGCCGGCGTCGGGCTCGCGCTGCGCGGCCGCCGCGCGACGGG
>DASZWW010000067.1:0-4378 GCA_035546175.1 Polyangia bacterium | reverse complement strand
CGACGAGCAGCGTGCTCTTCCGCAGCATCAGCAGGAGCTCGTGCGGCAAGAGGCCCTCGCCGAGCTTCGGCTTGTGGAGGTGATAGGCGAACACGCCCTCCCAGTACGCGCGCCCCGCCCACAGCAGGAAGAGGCCGTGGACGACGAGCAGCGGCGCGGCCGTCCACAGCGCCAGGGAGAGCGCCCGCCGCGGCGCGCACCCGAGCAGCACGAGGCCGACGGCGAGCCCGACGGGGGCCGCGTACATCGCGACGAGGCAGGCGGCGGCTAAGGCGAGGCCCGCCTGCCGGTCGCGGCCGGCCACGGCGCGCTCGACGCCGAGCGACGCCAGCATGAGCGCCTCGGCGACGCCCGTGAAGAAACCGTGCAGGAGGTCGGGCGAGAGCAGGAACATGGTGCCCGCGATCCACGCCTCGAGCCCGCCCGCGACGCTCCTGACGGCGCGGTAGACGAAGAGGCCGGCCAGCGCCCCCGAGACGAGGCCGATCGACTTGACGGTGACGAGGGCCGCGCCGCCGTCGCCCCAGGCCGCGGGATCGACCATGACGCGCGCGCCGGCCAGGAGCGCCCCCAGCTTGAGGGCCAGCACGCCGAAGCCGAGGTGGAGCGGCGGGTGGGCGAAGAAGTAGTCGCGGTACGGGCGGACGCCGCCGAACGCCGTGCGCAGCGCCATGTAGAAGTAGATGTTCTCGTCGGAGTCGGCGACGTGGAACTGATACGTGCGCAGCGCGAGGTAGGCGGCGACCACGCAGGCGAAGGCGATCCCGGGCGCGGCTCGCGCGAGGCGCCCGCGCGCCTGCGGCGGAGGGGCGGGCGCGACGCGGACAGACCGATCCCGCGCCGCGACCCCCGATGCGCGGCCACTCGCCCTGCGCGACTGCGCGGAGCGTGCCATGCACGGTCATTGTAAAATGAATCGAGGCGCTCGCGCCGCCTACTCGCTCGACTCGCGCAAACCGTGCTTGCGCAAAAGTTCGCGGAAGTGCTTGCGGTCGACCTCGGCGGCGCGCGCCGCGGCGGACAGGTTGCCCTCGTGGCGCTTGAGCTGCGCGCGGATGTACTCGCGCTCGAACGAGTCGACGAGCTGCGCCTTGGCTTCCTTGAACGGGAGGTCGATGTTGACGGCGCCCCCGGGCTGCGCCCCCGTGCGCTCGTCGAAGGCCTCGTCGATCTCCAGCTTCGAGCCGTGCGAGAGCGCGCAGGCGCGCTCGATGACGTTGCGCAGCTCGCGGACGTTGCCGGGCCACGCGTGGTGGCGCAGGCGCTCGAGCTCCTCGCGCGAGACCTGGAGCTCGCGCCCGCCCGAGAACTGCCGCGCGAAGTGCTCGACGAGCAGCGGGACGTCGTCGGGGCGCTCGCGCAGCGGCGGGACGTGCATGCGCACGACGGCCAGTCGATAGTACAGGTCCTCGCGGAAGCGCTTGGCCGCGATCTCGGCGCGCAGGTTCCGGTTGGTCGCCGCGACGACGCGCACCGAGACCTGGGTGTAGCTCGTGCCGCCCACCGGGCGCACGGCGCGCTTGTCGAGCGCGCGCAGGAGCGCCGGCTGCACCTCGGGCGCGAGCTCGCCGATCTCGTCGAGGAAGAGGGTGCCGCCGTCAGCCTCCTCGAAGGCGCCGGCGCGATCGTTGACGGCGCCCGTGAAGGAGCCGCGCAGGTGGCCGAAGAGCGCCGACTCGATGAGCTCCTTGGGCACGGCGCCGCAGTCGAACACGACGAAGGGACCGCCGCGCCGGGCGCTGTGGCGGTGGATCTCCTCGGCGAAGAGCTCCTTGCCCGTGCCGGTCTCGCCCTCGATGAGCACCGTCGCGTCGCTGGCGGCGACGTCGGCGAGGAGGCGGAAGAGCTTGCGCAGCTTCGGGTCGCGCCCCGCGAGGGAGCCGTAGCTCTCCTCGTCCGAGGGCTGGAGCTCGAGCTGCTCCTCGAGCGGCACGTACTTGAGCACCGTCTGACCGATCGTCACCTCGGTGCCAAACCCGAGCGTCAGCTCCTGGAACCGCGCGCCCTGGACGAAGGAGCCGTTGGTCGAGCCGAGATCGCGCAGGCTCACGCCGTCCGGGCTCGGCTCGATGGAGAGGTGGCGGCGGGAGATCGTCGGATCGGAGAGCAGCACGTCGTTGCCCGCGCCCGACCCCACCGTCAGGGCGACATCGCCGATCGCGATCGCCTCGCCGCGATCCGGACCCTTGACGATGAGCAGCCGTCCGCGCCCCGACTGGCGCACCATCGAGCCGCCCTGATCGAGGATCCGAGTGGCGTTCTTCTCGATCATCGAGAGGCCGGCGCCGCCGTGGGCCCCGGCGTCGTGGCGGGCGCTTCGAGCCCGGCGACGTCCGCGCGCGTGACGACCTCGGCGAGCTTGGCGCCGCCCGCCATGGCGCCGAGGATGAAGATCAGCCACACGAGCCCGGGAGGCCCCGAGCGCCGGATCGTGAGCGGCGCCGCGTCGGCCGCGAAGTCGATGGTCTCGGGCGCCTGGAGGTTGAGCGGCGCGCCCCAGTTGCCCGACGGCGGCGCGGGAGCGGGGGCGGGGGCCCACCCGGCGCTGGGCCGCGGGAGGCCGGGGCTCGAGGCGCGCAAGCCCGGCGCGCCCGGCGGCGGGCCGTTGCCATACGCGGGGCCGGGAGCGCTCGGATAGGTCGGGAGGGGAGTGGGCGGCGCGACCTCGTCCGTGGGCGGAGGCGGGGGGGTCGGCATGTCCGGATCGAAGGGCGAGTCGGAGCCGAACGAGCGCGAGGGCGGCATGGGCGGCGGCGGCGCCGTGAACGACGAGCCGCCGGGCGCGAACACCGGCACGGGCGGCGATGGCGCCGTGAAGGACGGCGGAGACGGCGGTGGCGCAAACGCCGCGGCAGGCGGCGGCGGCGGGATCGTCGCGGGCTTCTTCCTGCCCGACGACGAGAGCGTCGAGTAGGGGGCCGTGGACGGACGCCGGGGCAGCTCGAGCGGCGGCCCGACCGACGCGGCCGCCGCGGGGCCGAGGTTGCGAGCGACGGTGGGCGCGTCCTCGTCATCATCCTTGATGGGGATGAACGGACCAGTCGGTGCCTTCGCCATGGGCGCGTCCTCCGTGGGAACAGAAACCTTGCGCGTGGGGCCTTCCTCGCGTCCGGGGGAACGCGGCGCCTGACCGGGCGACGGTGGACGCGAAGAGCTCATGGCGCCTTTGCTCGGACTTACCACGTCCCCGCCGCTCACGACGTACAAGTTTGACCCCTCGACGAGCCCGATGGAAGCGGCCTCTTTTCCCTCGTGCGCCTTGGTGGGGACCGGGATCTTCTGCGTCCCGTGCTCGGCGCCTCCCGTCGGCTCCTCGTTGAGCCAGCGCGTCGGGTCGGGGCCGAGGATGTTGCGCAGGTGGTCGGCGAGCTGCGGCGTCGAGTACGTGAGGCCGAAGCGGTGCGCGGCCTGCCGCAGGGCCTCGGTGAAGGCCGTCGCGTCCTGATAGCGGTCGTCGGGTTTGGGCGCGAGCGCCTTGGCGAGGACCTCGTCAATCTCCGCGGGCAGGCCGGGGCGCTTCTTCGACGGCGGCAGGATGGGCTGGCCGTAGATGACGTCGGGCGGCGTCGAGAGATCGCCCACGAAGAGCCGCTCGCCCGTGAGCGCCTCGTGCAGGCAGACGCCGAGCGAGTAGAGGTCCGAACGGTGGTCGACCGGCTCGTTGCGCGCCTGCTCGGGCGACATGTAACCCACCTTGCCGCGCACCCGATAGAAGACCGACGAGTGCGTCGAGGCCTTGGCGATGCCGAAGTCCGAGAGCTTCACCTCGCCTTCCGCGGAGCACAGAATGTTCGAGGGCGAGACGTCGCGGTGAATGATCGAGAGCGACGCGCCGCTCGCGTCCTTGCGCGTGTGCGCGTAACCGAGGCCCGCCAGGACGTCGAGCACGATGTGGATCGCGGCGCCGGGCGCGAGCTCGCGGCGCCGCAGGCGCGCGCGCCGCACGATCGTACGCAGGTCGACGCCCCGCACGTACTCCATGACGATGAAGAGCGACTCGTCGGACTCGACGAGATCGAAGGTGTGGACGATGTTGGCGTGGTCGAGGGTCGCCGAGATCTTGGCCTCGCGGAAGAAGAGGTCGCGGAACTCGGGGCGCGCCGTGTACTCGGGCAGGAGCTGCTTGAGCACGACCTCCTTCTCGAAACCGCCGGGGCCCAGCTTCTTTCCGATGTAGATGGCGCCCATGCCGCCTTCGGTGAGGTACCGCTCGATGCGGTAGCGCCGCGCGGCCGTCTGCTGGCTGGCGTTCATCCCCGACGAGGGTAGGATCGCGATTCGCACAATTCAATGGCGAATCCGGCGGGGCGCAGCGCCCTCGCGAGCCTGCTCGGGCTGCGCGAGGTGGAGGAGAGGCGGGCCGAGCGCGCGCTCGCGG
>DASZWW010000066.1:0-11804 GCA_035546175.1 Polyangia bacterium | reverse complement strand
GAAGGCCTGGCCGTCGACGAGGCGGCGCGCGTCCTCGGCGTCACGCCCGAGGCGGCGCGCCAGCGGCTGCACCGCGCGCGCGCCGAGCTGGCCAAGAGCATGCCCGAGGAGGACGAGACGCGATGAACGACGACGAGATCGAGCGGAGGGTGCGCGCGCTGCCGGAGGTCCCGCTGCCGCCGGCGCTCGCCGCGCGCGTTCACAGGCGCGCGCGCGCCGAGCTCGAGGCCGGCGGCGCCGGGCGCCTGGCCGCGCTCGCGACGGCGGCGGCCGTCGTGTCGGCGATCGCCGTCTATCTCGCCTGGGCCGTCAGGTTCCTGCGCGCCCTCGCGAGCGGCTAGTCTAACGGGCGCGCGTGGCGAGCTCGTTCGCGTGCTTGAGCGACTCGAACGTGCCCGCGTCGGTCCACCACCCGGGCAGCACGTCGAAGGTCAGGTCGCCCCGCGCGATGTAGGCGTTGTTGACGTCCGTGATCTCGAGCTCGCCGCGCCCCGACGGCTTGAGCGTCCGGATGATCTCGAAGACGTCCTGATCGTAGAAGTAGATGCCCGTGACGGCCAGGTTCGACGGCGGGTCCTTGGGCTTCTCGATGATCTTGGCGACGCGCTTCCCCTCGGTCACGGCGACGCCGTAGCGGCCGGGGTCGTGCACCTCTTGCAGGAGGATCTTGGCGCCGCTCCCCTGGGCCCGGAACCCGTCCGCGAACTTCGCGATCGAGCTCTCGAAGATGTTGTCGCCAAGGATGACCGCGAGCCGCCCGCCGCGCCCGAAGCGCCGCGCGAGCCCGAGCGCCTGCGCGATGCCGCCCGCCTCGTCCTGGACCCGGTAGGTGAACTCGCAGCCGAAGTCCTTGCCGCTCCCGAGGAGGCCCACGATGGCTCCCATGTGCTCGGTGCCCGTGACGATGAGGATCTCGCGGATGCCGGCCTCGACGAGCTTCTTGACCGGGTGGAAGATCATGGGCTCGTGGCCCACCGGCAGGAGGTGCTTGTTCGTGACCTTCGTCAGGGGGAAGAGGCGCGAGCCCGTCCCGCCCGCGAGCACGACGCCCCGGAGCTCGTCCGCGCCGCCGGCGCTCATCGCGCGCTGCCCCCGCCGGCCGCCAGGAGCGACCCGTACTGGCGCTCGTAGTAGTCGCGGTACTCGCCGCTGCGGACGTGCTCGGACCAGGCGCTGTTGTCGCGGTACCAGGCCACCGTCTGCTCGAGGCCGACCTCGAAGGTGTGCCGCGGCCGCCAGCCGAGGGCGTCGCGGATCTTCTTCGAGTTCATGGCGTAGCGGCGATCGTGCCCGGGCCGGTCGGCGACGTGCCGCACGAGGTCCGGGCTCCGCCCGCAGAGGGTGAGGATCGCGCGCACGACCTCGAGGTTCGGCCGCTCGTTCTCGGCGCCGATGTTGTAGACCTCGCCGGAGGCGCCGCCCTTGAGCACGAGGTCGATGGCCTCGCAGTGGTCCTCGACGTGGATCCAGTCGCGCACCTGCAGGCCGTCGCCGTAGATCGGCAGCGTCTGGCCGTCGAAGGCGTTGAGGATCATGAGCGGGATGAGCTTCTCGGGGAACTGGTAGGGCCCGTAGTTGTTCGAGCAGCGCGTGATGACCGTGTCCATCCCGTGCGTGTGGTGGAAGGCCATGACGAGGTGGTCGGCGGACGCCTTGCTCGCGGAGTAGGGGCTGCGCGGCGAGATGGGCGTCGTCTCCTCGAACGCCCCCGTGGGGCCGAGGCTCCCGTACACCTCGTCGGTGGACACCTGCAGGAAGCGGCGCACGCCGGCGGTGCGCGCCGCCTCGAGGAGGCGCAGCGTCCCCAGCACGTTCGTGTCGAGGAAGGGCTCGGCCGAGCGGATGCTGCGGTCGACGTGGCTCTCTGCCGCGAAGTTCACGACGGCCTCGATCTCGTGGCGCCGCAGGAGCTCGAGCATCGCCGCGCCGTCGCGGATGTCGGCGCGCACGAACACGTGCCGCGGATCGCCCTCGAGGTCGCGCAGGTTCTCCAGGTTCCCCGCGTAGGTGAGGGCGTCGACGTTCACGAGGAGATCATCGGACCGCGTCCGGCGCACCTGGCGCGCGTAGCACGATCCGATGAACCCCGCTCCTCCGGTGATGAGCAGATTCACTGTCGCGCAAGTCTCGTGGATCGGCCTCGAAAGTCAATGAATTCCCGGCCGCTCGGGCGCGCGCGCCTCGTAGATCCGGCAGTACGCCGCGGTGTAGGCGAGGGCGCTCACGACGCTGAGGGCGATCCCCACCTCGACGCCGGCGCGCCCCAGCGCGACGAGGAACCCGGAGGCCTCGCCGCACACGCGCAGCAGGCCTGCGAAGAGGGGCAGGGCGGACCACCCGACGAACGCGGACTTGAGCTTGCCGGTCCAGTGCGTCGGGATGTTCTCACCGAGCTCGATGCTGGAGCGGCGCAGGCACACCACCCAGATCTCCCGCAGCGCCCACGGCACGAGCGCGCCGAGGGGCAAGGCGCCGGCGCCGATGGCGCACACGAGGCAACAGAGCTCGACGACGGCGTCGCAGAACTGGTCGAGGATCTCTCCGATGCGCGTGACGCGCCCCGTGCGCCGCGCCAGCCACCCGTCGACGTGGTCGCTCGCGCCGGCGGAGGCGCCGAGGGTGAGGGCCAGGCGCGGCGCGCCGAGGCCCGCCGCCGCGAACGCCGCGCCGAGGAGGCCGAGACGCGACAGCGTCACGAGGTTCGGCGGCGTGGCGAGCGCCGCGACGAGCTTGCGGCCGGGGACGCGTCCGCCCGCGCGCAGCGCCCCGGCCGGAAGCGCCGATGTCCCAGGCCTCGCGATGTCCATGTCGCCGAGACCTGTGCAAGCGCGCGGCCACGGAGCGCCGACGGCGGTCGGCCGGGGCGACCGCGCTCAGTCGCGCCCGGCGGCGGTGCCGCGACATCTCGCCGCGGGGACCGAGAGAGAGAGCTGTCAGGTTCTCGTCAGGTCCCGACACGCCCTCGAACGTGCCCGTCTTCACGCGCTCGGTGCGCCGCCGCGTCCCGGCCGTACAACCGAAGGCCGCTTGTCCGATAATAAACATTCTGTAAACTACGGCGGCGCGCGGATCGGCGAAGCCTTCCCTGGCGCCCGCGCCGCGCGGCGCGCCCTCGCCGCCGCCGCGCGGGCTCGCCTCGTGCAGCGGGAGCCCGCCGGGCACGAGGCGCCCGCTGCGCTGGGTGGCGACGCCGGCCTCGAGATCGAGCAGCTGGCGCTTGCGGCTGACGTGGCCGCCGTAGCCGGTCAGCGAGCCGTCCGCTCCAATCACGCGGTGGCACGGGATGACGATCGAGATCGGGTTGTTGTGGTTCGCGCCTCCGACGGCCCGCTGCGCGGCCGGCTTGCCGAGCGCCCGGGCCAGCTCGCCGTAGGTCCGCGTCTCGCCGTACGGGATCCGCAGGAGCTGCTCCCAGACGGCGCGCTGGAACGGCGTCCCGCGCGGCGCGAGCAGCAGATCGAAGGTCCTGCGGCGGCCCGCGAAGTACTCGGCGAGCTGCGCCGCCGCCCTGCGCAGGCGGCGGCCGTCAGGCACCCACTCTGGACGAGGCGTCACGGGGTCTGGAGCGTCCTCGAAATGGACGCCCGCGAGCGCGTCGCCCTCGGCGACGAGGAGCAGCGGGCCGAGCGGGCTCGGCATGGTCGTGAACGAGACGGGCTTCATGGGTGGGCTCCTTCCGCGCGCCGCGCGCCGAGCTCGGTCCAGAGGTGGGTCGCGCCGTACGCGCGCCAGGGCCGCCAGGCTTCGGCGAGCGCCCTCGCCTGCCGTCCCGAGATCCCGCCCAGCGCCTTGCGAAGGCCGAGATCTCCGTCGGGGAAGGCGTCGGGCCAGCCGAGGGCGCGCATCGCGAGGGTGTGCGCCGTCCACGGGCCCACGCCGGGCAGCGCGACCATGCGGGCGACGATGTCGGCGGGCTCGCCCGCGCCGAGGTCGAGCGCGCCGCTCGCGAGCGCGCGCGCCAGGGCGACGAGCGTGCTCGCGCGGCGCGAGGGAACGCGCAGCGCGGACGCGAGGTCATGCTCGGCGTGACGCGCGAGCCGCTCCGCTCGCGGAAAGACGCGCGTGAGCTCCGGGTACGGCGTCTCGACGGCGTCACCGAGGAGGGCCGCGAGCCGGCCGGCGAGCGTTCGAGCGGCCGCGAGGCTCACCTGCTGCCCGAGCACGGCGCGCGCCGCCACCTCGAAGGGGTCGAAGGCGCCCCCGACGCGCAGGCCCGGCCTGGACCGGACGTGCGCCGCGAGGCGCGGGTCACGCCCAAGGTGGGCCGCGATCGCGCCAGGCTCCGCGTCGAGGTCGAAGAGCCGCCGCAGCCGCGCGACGATCGCCATGAGCGCCCCGCGCAGCGGGGCCGACACGGTGGCGCGCAGCGACGCGCGACCCGGGGACGGCTCGACGGCCAGCCAGCCCCGCAGATCCCCGATCGCCGCCGTGCGCAGGTAGACGCCGTCTCGGACGAGCTCGACGCCCGGGATCGCGCGGGCGGCCAGGTGGCCCAGCATGGCGGCCCAGTCGTAAGGCGGCCGGTACGAGAGGGTCACCGTGAGCGCCCCCGCGTCCTCGCCGGCCTCGCCCGCGTGCCCGCGCATCGCGGACGGCGGGCGTCCGTAGCGCGCCTTCACGGCGGCGTTGAAGCGGCGCAGGCTGCGGAAGCCGCTCGCGAAGGCGATCTCCGTCATCGGCAGCCTCGTGTCGACGACGAGCTGGCGCGCGAGGGCCAGCCGACGTGTCGCGGCGAACGCCAGCGGGCTCACGCCGAGCTCCGCCTGCATGGCGCGGCGCAGGTGGCGGCCCGACACACCGAGCTCGCGCGCGAGATCCTCGACGGTCCCCTCGGGAGACAGCGCCCCCTCGTCGATGCGGCGCATCGCCCCGGCGACGACGCGCGAGACCGCGTCGACGGGGGCCGCGCCGGGCGCGAGCTCGGGCCGGCAGCGGAAGCAGGAGCGGAACCCCGCGGCCTCGGCCTCGGCGGCCGTGCGGAAGAACGTGCAGCGGTCGCGCCCGGGCGTCCGCGCGCGACACACGGGGCGGCAATAGATGCCGGTCGTGCGCACCCCGACGAAGAACAGCCCGTCGAAGCGCGCGTCGTGGGCGACGAGCGCTCGGTAGCAGGCATCGGGGTCGAGGACCATCACGCTGCCTAGGATGCGCCCGACGCCGGGGACGTGCCGGCCGTTTTCGGACCCCGCGGCACCTTCGTGGCGAAGACCTCGGTCGGTACGTGTGCGCGCGTGTCTGCCATTCCGGCCGCGCAATGTAACGCGCCCGTCAAGGCCCCGCCGCGCGGCCGCGATTAAACGCTCGCCGCCGACACTCAAGAACCGCTCGCCCTCCGTCGTATGCTACTGTTGAGGGCGTCGTCATGGACTTCGATGAGTTCGAGCAGCTGGTCTTGAAGGTGCTGTTCGAGACGGACGTCGCCGTGACCGCCGCGCACGTCGCCTACCTCGGCCGCGTCTCCGTGCGCACCGCCGAGCGGCACCTCGCCCGCATGGTCGAGCACGGCACGTTGCTCGTGCGCACGTCGGCGGCGGGCGTCGTCGAGTACGTGTACCCCGGCCGCAAGCCGCTCGTGCAGACCTCGGCCTCCGGGCCCGGGTTCGCCATGGTCGGGCCGCCGCCCATCTCGGCGGGCGACGGATACTTCATGACGCTGCGGCCGAAGTCGAACCCGGTCGTCGCCGTCATGCTGTCGATGCTCATCCCGGGCGCCGGCCACATCTACGCGGGCCGCGCCGGCGCGGGCGTCGCGTGGATGGCGACGACGCTCATGGGCTACGCCTGCTGCTTCCTGCCCGGCCTGTTCCTGCACGGCCTCTGCCTGGTCAGCGCCGCGCAGACCAGGCAGAGCTAGCCTCTCTCGCCCCCGGGTGATACGAGCGCCGCTGTCAGCCCGGCCGGATGATGCCGCTCGCGTCGTCGACGGGCTTCTCGAGGCTCTCTTCCTTGCGCTTGCGCAGCTCGCGGAGGTCGTCGAGGGCGCGGGCGAGCCCCGGCGAGCGCGCGTCGGGCGACGTCTCGAGCACGGAGACGACGTTGCCGATGACGCGGACGTCGTCCTCCGCGCGCGCGCGCAGCGAGGCGTGCATCTCCTTGAACGCGCCGTAGAACTCCTGCAGCTCGTCGCCCTTGCGCAGGTTCGCGGGCGTCGGGCCGAGGCGGTTGTCGCGCACCTTGCCGAAGAACGTCGCGATCTTGTGGAGCGGCCCCGCGACCTTGTGGGTGATGAGGATGCCCACGGCGCTGATGGAGAGGATGAGCACGATGCCGAAGCCGACGATGCCCCAGAGCACGACGCGATCGCTGTTCGCGAACTGCGACTGCAGCTCGTCCGCGCTCGCGGGATCGACCAGGCTCGTCCACAGGATGACCTTCGAGACGTCGCGCGTCGCCTGGTACATCTTGAAGCCGAGGCCGGCCGTCAGGAAGATCGCGACGACGACGATCGTCGCCGTGTAGCGAAGCTGGAGGCCGACGTCGAGCAGGTAGTTGCGGACCTTCCGCTTGTAGACGGGGCGCGACGTGGTGACGTCGCTGCTGTTCATCGACATTGAAGCCTCCGAGTGACCCTCTTGTCCGCCAGCATACTAGCCACCTTGCGCTTTGAAGAATTTTCCTAGGTCCTCGGCCAGCTGGCCGGCCGACGCCTCGAGGCAGTCCTTCCGGGCCGAGACCTTGTCCTGGGGCCGCGTGCCCGATTGCAGGCTCGCGCCCGCGTTCGTCCAGAGGATGATGCTCTTCGAGGGCCAGCGCGCAACCATCACCTTGACGTCGCACGACGTCTCCGAGCTGCCGCCCGCCGGGACGTCGTCGAGGCGCGTGATGTTGCCGTCGATGAGGTACCCCTGCATCGTCTTCGGGAAGGCCTTCTGCTCGGCGGGGCCGAGGGTGAGCGTCACCACCGTCAGCTTGCCGAGCTCGCGCGAGAGCGCGTCGCGGATGACCTTCGCGGCGTCGGCGCCCGCGGACTTCACGCCGCCGGTGAACGGCCCGAAGGTCAGGTAGATCCTGGCCTTCTTGGCGCCGGTGTCGCTCGAGACGAGGGCCAGCGCCTTCTCCGTCTGGCTGCGCACGAACGGATCGCCCTCGCGCTTGAGGAGGTCGCGCAGCGGGTCGGCCGCGCCCGGGTCGGCCAGCTGGCCGAGGGCCTGCGCGGCGATGGCGCGCACCGTCTTGTTCTGGTCCGACAGCGCCTTGACGAGCGACGGGACCGCGGCGTGATCGCCCAGACGCCCGAGCACGAGCGCCGCCTGCACGCGGACCTTGTAGTTCGGGTCCTCCATGAGCGCCTTCGTGAGATCCTCGACCTTCACCTGCGGCTGGGCGGCGCGCGCGGCGCCGGCCGAGAGGACGACAGCGAGCGCCAGGGCCGCTCCGAGCCCGAGCCGGCTCACGCCTGCTCCCAGCCGTTGGCGGGCCGCTTCTGGGGCCACGACGAGCGATGCTCCTTGAGCTCGAAGACGAACGCGCAGCCGCCCTCGGGGACGTCCTCGATCCAGATGTGCCCGCCGTGCAGCTCGACGATGGCGCGCGCGAGCGCGAGCCCGAGGCCGTACCCCGCGGCGCTCACCGCGCGCTGCGCGTAGGGCTCGAAGGCGTTGAGGCGGTCCGCGCCCTGGAGGCTGTCGCCGGGCACCGTGACCCGGAAGCGGCTCCCGCCGTCGATCTCGCAGACGGACATCGAGACGGCGGCGCGGGCCGGCGCGCGCCGCAGCGCCGACAGCCCGAGGTTCGACATCGCCCGGCGCAGGAGCTCCCGATCGCCCTGCACCGTCGGCTCGGTCTCGGCGGGCGGGCGGGCGAACGTGAACGGCCGCTCGGCGACCTCGGCCTGGCGTCGCAGCTCCTCGGCGACATCGGCCGCGACGTCGCCGAGCCGCAGGCTCGACTCCCGCGGCACGAGCTGGCCCGTCTCGTAGCGATCGTAGTCCTGCACCGTGCGCACGTTGGCCATGAGCTGGGCGAACACGGTGCGCACATCCTCGATGCTTTCCAAGAAATTCGCCAGTCGCGCGTCGCCCTTGGGCGGCGCGAGCGTCCCCAGGTAGTCGACGTTGACGTTGAGCGCCGCGACCTGCCCCTGCAGATCGTGCAGGAAGTGCCCGAGCCAGCGACGGCGGTCGACGATCTCGGAGCCCTGCGCGCGCTGCTTCTTCTCGAGCTGGCGCTGGAGCGCGCGCGTGCGCAGCAACGCCCAGAGGCGCGTGCGACGCTCCTGGGCGTCCGTCCCCGGACCGAACACGGCGTCCGCGCCCGCCGCGAGCGCCCGCAGGCGGTGCGTCCGCACGTCGTCGACCGCGAAGACGATCACGGGGACGAAGTGCGTGCGCACGTTGCCCTTGAGCCGCTGGCAGAGCTCGATGCCGCCGGCGGGCGGCAGGCGATCGTCGATGAGCACGACGTCGGGCGGGTGCAGCAGCGCCTCCTCGAACGCCGCGTCGGCGTCCGCCGTCGTCTGGACGTTGATCCCCTGCCCGCGCAGGAAGTCCACGAGCGGACGAGCGACGCCGCGCCCCGGCGCCGCGACCAACCCCTCGACGTCGCTCGGCAGCGACAGGGTATTGTTGTGGGTGGTCCTCTCGTCGGGGAGCATCGACACGCGAGTCCGCCGCCATGATACGGCAGCGGCGCCTTTTCCTCTACGGCTGGTTGCCAGACTTTGTTGAGCAATCACGGCGGGACCGAGAAACGCGCGCGCGCCGACGGAGATCGAGCCGCGCTCGCCACGACGGCGACTCCGGCGCGCGCGCGCCCGCGATGCGAACGCGAGCGGCGTCGATCGAGACGAGAGCATCGGCGACTGACGGAACTCACGGCGCGCGCGTGCGCGCGCGACCAGGACCGGTTCAGCGTCGCAAAACGAGACCGGACCGTTCTATCCCACATGTAGGTTTTTTGACTTCATTGGGACACAAGGTAGGATGTGTCCATGGCGACGCAACCCGAGCTCCCCTTCCCGACCCTCGAGACCTCCGAAGAGCCCGCCCAGCCGGGCGCGGAACGGAGCGCCGACGACGTCGCGAAGAGCGCCGCCGACCAGCGCGCGCACCTGCGGTTCGACAAGATGTTCGCCGTGCGCCTCGAGTCGCTGCTCTTCGGCGAGATCTACTGCGTGGCGCGCAACATCTCGGCGGGCGGCATCTTCCTCGAGCTCCCCGATCCGCTGCCCCTCGGCGCCACCGTGCGCGTGTGCTTCCCCGTGCCCGACGGCTCCGGTGACGTGGTCGCCACCGGCGAGGTGAAGAACCACTACTTCATCAACTACACCCAGGGCGGCTCGACCCGCGCCGTCGCCGGCATGGCCGTGCGCTTCACGTCGTTCGAGAACGAGGGCCACCACGTCCTCGCCGACTGCCTGACCCGCATGCGCGTCCTACACTAGTCACTCCTCCGCCTGCGGGCGGACCAGGACCGGCTCCGTGAGATCGACGGAGACGCCGGGCTCGATGGGCACCTCGACCTCGCGGGGGCCGCTCACGATGGGGAGCACGCGCGGCCCGACGCGCACCGACAGCTCGTAGCGCCCCGGCAGCAGGCCCGAGACGACGAAGCGACCGGCGTAGTCGATCTCGCCCATCGCCTTCCTCGGCAAGGCGAGCGGCGAGCGGCCGAAGAGGACGGCGCGCTCGTCGGGATCGACAGCCGTCCCCGCGCGCGTCGCCACCGTGCCGCGCACGCGCGCGCCCCGGTGCGAGAGCTTGAGCTCGACCTCGGCCTCGAGGTCGTCGGCGCTGATCTCGATCTTCTCCGGCGGGTAGAGCAGCATCTCGCCGTGTCGGGCCCACAGGTAATAGGTGCCGACCGCGAAGCGGTCCTGCGCGAACTCGCCGTTCGTGTCGACCTCCCAGATCACGGGTGACGCCGTCGCGCCCAGGCCGCCCGAGGGCAGCGCGACGACGGTCGCGCCGGGCTGGCCGTCGCCGTCGGCATCGAGGACGCGTCCGCGGATGACGCCCGTGCGGGCCACCTTGAACGTCACGCGCGGGCCCGGCACGGTCACGGGCGTCTTGAGCGTCACGGGCAGCCAGCCGAACTTCGAGGCGCGCAGGGTGTAGCGCTTGGCCTCGAGGCCTCCGAGGGTGAAGCCTCCGTCGTCGGCGGTCTGCGCCTCGGCGATGGAGATGGGATCGTCGGCGGTGCGGAGCGCGTGCACGGTGACCCCCTTGACGGGGTTGCCCTCGGCGTCGACGACGCGGCCCCGCATCGTCGCCTCGGGGGCCAGGCGGAAGCTGCGCGCGAGCGTCCCCCCGCGGTCGATGCGAAGCTCCGTGAGCTCGGTCGCGAGCCCCGGGTGGCTCACGCGGATCGAGTAGCTCCATGGCCCCGCGGGCAGCTTGAGGCGGAAGGCGCCGTCCTTCCCGGAGGCGTCGTCGACGATGGCGGTCCCCTGGAACCAGACGCCGATCTTGGCGCCTTCGACGCGGTGACCCGCCTCGTCGCTCACCCGGCCCTGCACGAGGGCCTCGGCACGATCGGCCGTGTCGCGGCGGAAGAGCTCCCGCCGGAACTCGAGCTCGGACGGCAGCAGGCAGCTCGGGCCGGCGCGCCAGGGCACGGCGCACTCGGGCGCGAGGCTCGTGCAGAAGTCGACGCAGGTGCCGGGGTCCTTCGGGTCGCAGAGCGACGCCGGCAGAGCGTCGGGATCGACGAGGGGCGCCGCCGGCGTGCGGCCCTCGCAGTACACGCATCCCTCGGGGCGCTCGACGCACCGGACGTCCCGCAGGTCGAGGGGCGCCGAGGAGGCGTTCGGCGCCGTCGACAGCCCCCTCGTGCGGCGGCAGCCCCCGAGGCCGGCGAGCGCCGCGAGCGCCAGCACGAGGGTCACCCGCGCGGGGGTCCGGGAGCTCTCTCTTTCCGTCGCCGTCGACACCGTGTAATAGGTTGGTAACTCGCCCGGCGAGATCTCTCAAGCCCTCGCCCCGCTTCACGCCATGCCGCCCCCTCGCGCCATCTTCGTCGCCCTCGAAGGGATCGACGGCTCGGGCACCACGACGCAGCTCGAGCGGCTGGTGCGCCACCTCGGGGCGCGGGGGCGCCACGCGCACGGCACGCGCGAGCCTTCCCAGGGGCCGATCGGCCTGCTCTTGCGCGAGCTCCTGCTGGGGCGACACGCGCTCCCGGACGGCGCGCCCGCCGACGGCCAGGCCATGGCGCTGCTCTTCGCGGCCGACAGGCGCGATCACCTGCGACGCGAGATCGAGCCCAAGCTCGCGGCGGGCGTCGACGTCGTGAGCGATCGCTATCTCTGGTCCTCGCTCGCCTATCAAGCCGAGGAGGCGGATCGTGACTGGGTGGCGGGCCTCGCACGCGGGCTGCGGCAGCCCGATCTCACGATCCTCCTCGACGTGCCCGTGGAGGTCGCGGCCGCCCGCCGGCGCGCCGCGGGCCGCGTCACGGAGCGCTACGACGCCGACGAGGTCCAGGCCCGGGTCGCGGCGAGCTACCGCCGCCTCGCGGCCGCCGACGGGTCGGCGCTCGTCCTCGACGGCCGCGGCAGCGTCGAGGAGGTCGCGGCCGAGATCGGCGGCGCCGTCGACGCGCTCCTGGCCCGCGGCTGAGGCCCTCGGCGCTCCCCTTTCGCGACCTCGAGAAGCTCTCGACCGTCGCCGGTCGAGGGCTTTTCGCGACGGCGATCAGTGGTGCTTCTTGGTCGTCTTCGTGCCCGCCGCCTTCGACGCGTGCTTGTGCGACGGTTCGGCCTGCGCCTTCGCGGGCGCGTCTGCCTTCGCCGGCGCCTCGGCGGCCGCGGGCGCCGTGGGAGGAGCGGCGGCGGCAGGCGCCGGGGGGGCAGCCGCCGCCGCGGG
>DASZWW010000065.1:0-10038 GCA_035546175.1 Polyangia bacterium | reverse complement strand
TGGAGGCAACGGCGTCGGCGCCCGCGCGCCTGCGCCTCGCGACCGCCGCCGGGGCGCCGCTGGCCGACGTGGCCGTTCCGCCGGGCGGCGCGCTCCACGTCGTCACGGCCGTCGTGCACGCGGGCGGCCCGCTGCGCCTCGTCGCGACGGTGACCAGCGACGCCGGCGGCACGGTGCTCGTGAGCGGCGCGCGCCTCGACCACGAGGCTGTCCCCGATCCGGCCTCGCGGGGATCGTGATATGTCGACGGGGATCATGCCGAAGCTCGGACGCCTCGTCTTGGCCGTCGCGTCGCTGGCCACGCTCGGCTGCCACGGCAAGTACATCCGCGCCGTGAGCGACGCGCCCATCGAGCGCACGCCCGAGCGCCTGCAGCGCGGCGCCTACCTCGTGAACCAGGTGATGCTCTGCCCCGCGTGCCACACGACGCGCGACAACGGCAACATCCACCTCGAGCCCGAGCGCACCGACGCGTTCCTCGGGGGCGGCAACACGTACGTCGACAAGGGCCTCGGCACCCTCTGGATCCCGAACCTCACCCCCGATCCCGAGACGGGCCTCGGCGCCTGGAAGGACGACGAGGTCATGCGCGCCATCCGCGACGGCGTCTCGCGCGACGGCCACTTCCTGATCCCCCTCATGCCGTACTTCTCGTACCAGCACCTCTCCGACGAGGACGCGCGCTCGGTCGTCGCCTACCTGCGCTCGATCCCGCCCTATCACCAGCCGAAGCCGCGCCAGGAGAACAAGCTGACCCTCATGCAAAGGCTGCTCTTCAAGACCGTGGGCGTGCAGATGCACAGGCCGGTCGCCGACGTCGCCGCGCCGCCCCGGTCCGACACGCTCGCCTACGGCCACTACCTCGTCCGCATCGGCGCCTGCAGCGAGTGCCACTCGCTCACCGAGAAGGGGCCGCGGCCCGAGACGGACCCGCTCTATCTGGCGGGCTCCGATCAGGCGTTCGACGATCCCGGCCTCGGCCAGACGTACCCGCGCAACCTCACGCCGGACTCCGAGACCGGCCTCGGCAACTACGACGCCACGTCCATCAAGCAGGCGCTTCGTAACGGCCGCCGCCTCGACGGCAAGCGCATGGCCCCGCCCATGTCCGTCGTCATCCCGCACATCTCCGGCCTCGCCGAGGACGACATGGACGCGCTCGTCGCGTACCTCAAGTCGCTCCCGGCCGCGCGCAACCGGGTCCGCGACCGCAACCTCTCGCCCGAGCTGCGCAAGGAGCTGGGGGACTAGGCTCCTCCGCCGACGCCGGACGACGAGCCGCTGCGCATCCGGGCGGGGCCGAGCGCGTCAGGCCCCGAAGGCCTCCAGGAAGCGCTCGCGGTCGCCCTCGGCCTCGAGGCCCGGCGGGAACGGCGGCCACGTGGCGCCGGCCCCGAGGCAGATGAACGTCTGCTCGAGCGGGTTCCGGTCGTGAACGCGGCTCACGACGGTCCCGCGGCCGAGCGAGAGCGCGGCGCTCACCGACTGCGCGAGGGCGTGCAGCGGCAGGTAGAGCGGACCCAGCCAGTCGTGCTGGCGGGTGTGCGCCAGCTCGTGCGCGAGCGTGAGGCGCGCGTGCAGCGACGGGCCGTCGAGGAGGCCGGGGCGCGCGAGGATCGCGTGGCCGAGGGTGACGGCGCCGACCCAGTCGAGCCCGAGGCCCCGGCGAATGGGATAGACCCAGGCGCGCGCCGCCGGACCGCCGACGCGGCGCGGGCGGCCGCCGCTCACGGCGAGCCCGGCGAGGTGCCCCACGACGCTCGTGGGCAGCGTCCACAGCGCGCGCAGCGCCCGCGCGGCGAGGGCGCGGCTTCGCGGTCGTGGCCAGCGGACCCTCGAGGCGAGCACGCCCCACAGGATAGTGCGCACCTGCCAGACGAGTCGGAGTAGATTTGCGGCCGATGTCCAGACGCCGAGCGCGCGGTTCGTGCCGGACGAGCGCCTGAGCCCCGCTTCGGCGGCCGGCGCCGGCGCCCGCGCGCGCTTCCGGCGGCTGCGGCGGCACGGCGCCTGGATCTGCGTCGCGCTCGCGTACCTCACCGTCTTCCCGTATTACGCGCGCGTCAACAACCCCAACGAGAACGTGCGCATCTGGATGACGCGCGCGATCGTCGAGTTTCACGAGCTCAACCTCAACCGCGCGAGCGCCACCTGGGGCTACGTCAACGACAAGGCCGTCGTGAGCGGACGCCTCTACTCGAGCAAGGCGCCGGGCACGTCGCTGCTCGGGGTGCCGATCTACGCCGCCCAGCGCGCCGTCGCGCGGCTCTTCGGCGCCCAGCCCTCGCCCCGCGCCATCACGCTCGGGCTGCGCTTCTTCGGCGTCGGCGTGCCGCTGGCGATCTTCCTCTTCTTCTTCGCGCGCTGGGCGGAGCGCGTCACCGGCTCGTCCGCCGCGCGCGACCTCCTCGTCGTGGCGCTGGGGCTCGGCTCGATCCTCTACCCGTACGGCGTCATCTTCGTGGGGCACGCGCTCGCGGCGGCGCTGGCCTTCTCGTCCTTCATGCTCCTCTCGCTCGAGGCGCCGGGCGCGGCGCGCCGCGGGCGCCTCGCCTGGGCGGGCGCGCTCGCGGGCGCCGCCGTTATCTTCGAGTACCAGGCAGGGATCGCGGCGGTCGTCGTGGCGGCCTACGCGCTGGCGCGCCACCGCCGCGCGGCGCTCTGGTTCGCGCTCGGCGCCCTGCCCGCCGTCGCCGCCTTCGGGCTCTATCACGCGGTCGTGTTCGGACGGCCCTGGGAGCTGCCCTTCGGCCACCTCGAGAACCCGCAGTGGGCCGAGCTCCACAAGCAGGTCGGCCGGCCCGACCCGCGCGCCGTCGGCGGCGTCCTGTTCTCGATCGACATGGGCCTCTTCATCTTCTCGCCCTACCTGCTCCTCGGCGTCCTGGGCGCGCTCGTCGCGCTCGCGCGTGAGGAGCGGCTCGCGGGGGCGGTGATCCTCGCCGTCTCCGGGGGGCTCGTGTGCTTCCTGGCGACGCTGCCCAACTGGCACGCCGGCTGGTGCGTGGGACCGCGCTACATCTCGGCGGTCGCCCCCTTCATGACCGCGGGCCTGGCGTACGCCTGGCGCGCGGCGCGCCGGCCCTTCGTGCTCTCGGCGCTGGCCGCCGGGCTGGTGGTCCCGTCCGTCGCGCTGAACGTCGTCTCGGGGGCCGTCTACCCGCACTACCCCGAGGTCTTCGACAACCCCGTCTTCGATCTGACGCTCCCGCTCATCCGCGACGGCTACGTCCCGTACAGCCTCGGCTGGCTCCTGGGGCTTCGCCGCGCGTGGTCGCTGCTGCCGCTCGCGCTGCTGTCGCTCGCCGCGCTCGCGCTGGCGCTGCGGGGCGAGGACGCCCGCCCGCGCCGCCGGCTCGCGCACGGCGCCCTCGCGCTCGTCGTCGCCGCCGCGTTCCTCGTGCCGCTGTCGCGCTATGGCCGCAAGCCGAGCCCCGCCGAGAGCGCCGCCGCGGCGTTCGTCCGCGCGACCTGGGAGCCGCCGCCTACGCCCGCAGCAGCGCGTACAGCGAAGAGCCCGGCGCGCTAGCCGGCAGCAGCGCCGCCTCGAGCACGAAGGCGCGCCCCAGGAGCGCGTGCGCCAGGCGCAGCCGCGGCGCCGAGACGACGTGGCTCCGCTTCTTCGTGGCGAGCGAGAGGACGCGCGCGGCGGCGTAGAGCGCGTGGAAGAAGTACCCGCTCTTGACGACGCGCAGGTCCGTGCGCGCGACGAGGGCGGGCAGGTCCTCGAGCGCGTAGCGCCGGTAGTGCCCGTAGTACTCGTCGTACGTGGACCAGATCTCCATCCGCGCCGGCAGCGTCACGAAGACGTGCCTGGCCGCCGGGAACGCCCGCCGGCACTCGGCGAGGAAGGCCGCGGGCTCGGGCAGGTGCTCGAGCACGTCCATGAGCAGCAGCGCCGAGATGGCCGCGCGCTCCCCGGCCGGCAGGTCGAAGGCCGAGACGCCGAGCCGCAGGTGCGGCGCGACCTCCGCCGTCGCGGGCGCCGGCGTGCCGAGGTCGACGCCCGCGCAGTCGAGACCCGCGCGGCGCAGGTGATCGACGACGATGCCCGGCCCGCAGCCGATGTCCAGCACTCGCGCGCCCGGCGCGAGCGCGGGCGCGAGCTGCCCGAGGAGGATCTGGTTGCGCGCGCGGTGCCAGTAGCTGTGCTCGATCCCCGGCGGGTAGGGGTTCGCGTACTGCTCGTCCGTGAATGCCGTGCGTGGTTCCATGCGGCGCGGCCGGCGACGATAGCAGATGTCCCCGCCCGGCAGCCCGGGCGCGCGCTCAGCTCGCGAGCAGCGCGTAGAGACACCGGACGAGCACGCCGAGGGCGACGACCGAGCCGACGACGATCGCGTTGGCACGCCGTCGTCGACGCTCAGCCCGCCTCTTGAGGTGCCAGACCTCCGTCCGGATGCGACGCTTCTCCGGCTCCGCCGGGAGCCTGCTCGTCTCCTCGCGATGACGCTCCACCTGCATGTCCGCGCTTCTCCCGGCGTTGAACGTACAGCAAAGGCGGGCCTCGCTCCTACTCGAATCGTTGTCGAACCGCCCATTCGAGAGTGTGTCTCATTGGTAACGATCCGAGCACACGTGTTCCTTCGGTAACTTCATCGTTTGCAAACAAACGAGTCATTTCAAAGGGTGACCTCAGTCGCCTCCACCTTGGCGACGCGGGATCCCGACGCTTCACCTCGTCCGGAGCGCGCAGCCGAGCGCCTTCGCGGACGCGAGCGGCGGCGCCTTCGCCTCCAGCAAGCTCGCCAGCGCCTCGCGCAGGTACGCCCTGGGCGCCGGCGTCAGGGTCCTTCGATCGCTGTCGATGCCGCCGCGGTACCTGAGCGCGCCCGCCGCGTCGAAGACGAAGGTCTCGGTCGCGTAGCGCGCCTCGAGCCTCCGCGCGAACCGCGCGCCGTCGTCCCGCCAGATGGGAAGGCCCGTCTCGGCGACCTCCGCGGGCGGTGGCTCCCCCGGCGCGTGCCGTTCCGAGTCGACGATGACGAACTGCACACCCCGCGCCTCGAGCTCGCGCGCCAGCGCCGCGAGGCGGGAGCGGTGCGCCGCGAAGCACGGGCACGTGGCCGAGAAGAACACGACGACCGTGAGCCGACGCTCCGGCACGAGGGACGCGAGCGCCAGGGTCCGTCCGTCGTGCGCCCGGAGCACGATGTCCGACAGCGACGGCGACGGCGGGCTCGCCGCGACGTCGAGCGCGAGCGCGAGCACCATCGCCCCCGCCCAGCCCGCGACGCGCGCCGGCGTCAGAGCCACACGCGCACCAGCGACGCCGTCATGCCGAACCCCGTGGGCTCGTTGCGGCCGAAGGACGCGATCGGAACGTCGAGGAACGCCGAGCCCTGCACGCGCCAGAGATCGCGAATGGGCAAGACGCCCGCGGCGCCCAGGGTGGTGAGCCGCAGGCTCGTCGAGTCGTCACGCGCTCCGTCGATGGTGGCCGGCCCTTCGTCGAGCATGCTGACGTAGAGACCGACGGCCGCCTCGTCGTCGAACACGTAGCTCGCCACGCCGAGCAGCGTCCACCGCGCGCTGAAGGACTCGTTCACCGCGGGACCGCCGCCCACGGAGATCGTGCGGGCGAAGCGGTGCGTGAGCCACCCGTTGACGCCCGCGAAGAGGTGCCCTCGCGCCTTCTCGAGCGAGACGCCGACGGTCAGGTCGTACGTCCCCGCGCCCGTCGCGTCCGCGGCCAGCGGGTGACTGGCGCGGTCGGGAGGCGTCCCCGTCGGCAGGGTCGAGGCGGCGAGGAGGGCGACGCCCGGCCAGTACAGCGCCTCGGTCGCGAGCAGGAAATCGTACCGCGCGTTGAGGGCCACGTCGCCCACGCCGCCGCCCCAGTCGTCGATGGTCCCCGCGGTGCGGTGGGTCTGGACGATGGGGACCACCGCGCCGACCTGCGCCTGCCGCGTGACGCGCACCGAGCCGGCGACGTCCTGCTCCAGGATCTGCTCGACGCCGTCCGACGAGGCGTAGCGCCCGCTCGCGTCGAAGGAGCCCACGTTCGAGCGCGCGCGCACCTCCACGCCGAGCGCGAGATCCTCGTGGAGCGCGAGGCGCGCCGGCGTCACGACCGTGCCGCCCGCGCAGCACGCCTGCGCGCGCGCGCGGCCCTCCGCCGCCAGGCACACGGCGAGCACGGCGGCGATCGCGAGCGCCGCCCGCTCAGGGGATCTGGACCGTCGCGATCGCCGAGTCATCGACCTTCCCCGAGATCGTCATCCTCAGCTGCCACTCGCCGGACATGTAGAGGTCGACGGGCGACGCCACCACGAGGCCCGGACCCGCCGGCGTGGACACGGGCTGGATCGAGGTCCCGTGGCCGTGCGCGGGCATCCACGGAACGGTCTCGACGACGAGCCCGTCGACCACCTCGCCGCTCGCGTCGAGGAACCTGAGCTGGGCGGCGTCCTGGCCCTTCACGGGCGTCTCGGGTGACCAGCGGACCTCGATCCGCAAGCCTCCGCCGTCGGAGGTGACGGTCTCCGCCGGCGCCGCCGAGAACGAGAGCGGCGGCGCGTCCGCCGCGGGCGCGGCGCCGCACCCGACGACGCAGACGGCGAGCGCGACGGTGTGCCAGGTCCGGAGCATCGGGCCCAACCTTGGCGCCGCCCGCGGCGCTTGGGGATGCATCATTTTTTCGCACCCGTCGGCGGCAGCTCAGGCGCCGCGGGAAAGTAGAGCGTGAAGGTCGTGCCCGCGCCGGGCGCGCTGCGCACGACGATCCCGCCCTGGTGGCTCTTCATGATGCCGTGGACGACGGCGAGCCCGAGGCCCGTGCCCTCGCCGGGGTCCTTGGTCGTGAAGAACGGCTCGAAGATGTGCTCGAGGGTGGCCTCGTCCATACCGGCGCCGCTGTCCTCGACGACGACGCGGGCGTACGTGCCGGGCAGCAGATCCGCCGTGCTGTCGACGAGGCGGCTCTCGAGCACGGCGCGCTCCACGCGCACGCGGACGCGGCCGCGCGCGTCGCCGATCGCGTGGACGGCGTTCGTGAACAGGTTCAGGAGGACCTGGTGGATCTGGGTCGCCTCGGCGAGGATCGGGGGGGCGCCGGCGACGCTCTCGGTGTCGAACGAGACGGTCCGCGGCGCGGTCGCGCGCACGAGCCGCAGCGCCTCCTCGACGATCCCGGGGAGGGACACGAGCTCGCGCTTCGGGGGCTGATCGCGGCTGAACGTGAGGATCTGGCGCACGAGGGACGTCGCGCGCGCGCTCGCGACCTCGATCTCCTCGAAGAACGGCGCGCACGGACCGCCCGCCGCCGCCTCCGCCTTGCCCACGGCGGCGTTGCCCACGATGGCCGTGAGGATGTTGTTGAAGTCGTGCGCGATCGCGCCCGCGAAGCGGCCGAGGCTCTCGAGGCGCTGCGCGCGCAGCATGTTCCGCTCGGCCCTCTTGCGCTCCGTGATGTCGTGGACGTGGCCGACGAGCGTCGTGCACGAGCCGTCATCTTCGAAGACGGGCGAGACGGCGACGATGCCGTGGCGCGTCCCCGCCGGATAGACGGAGACCTCCTCCCACCGCTCGGTCCTGCGCTCGCGGATGCACGTCCGATAGTGCTCGAGCACCTCGTCGAGCGTAGGTTGGGGGATGACGTCGCGCACGAGCCGGCCGACGACCTGCTCCTCGGCGAGGCCCGTGACCCGCGTGAACGCCTGGTTGATGCACTGGAAGCGGAACTCGCCCTGGGCGTCGACGTCGATCGAGAAGAGGATGTCGACGACGCCGTCGAAGACGATCTGCCGCATCCGCATGTTCTTGCGGAGGGCGGCCTCGGCGCGATCGCGCTGGATGGCGACGGCCGCGAGGTCGGTCGCGCGCTCGACGAGCTCCAGGTCGGCGGCGTCGGGTCCGCGCGGCTCGCGGTAGTACATCGCGAACGTGCCGAGCACCTCGCGCGAGGCAGAGAAGATGGGCGTCGACCAGCACGCCCGCAGCCCGTGCGGCAGGGCCGCGGCGCGGTACGAGGCCCAGGCCGGGTGGGTCGCGATGTCCTCGACGATGACCCGCTCGCCGAGGTACGCGGCCGTGCCGCAAGAACCCTCCTGCGGCCCGATGCGCGCGCCGTCGATCCTCGCCACGAGATCGGCCGGGAGGCTGGGCGCGGCGCCGTGGCGCACGCACGAGTGCTCCCGATCGAGCAGGAGCACCGAGCACGTCATGTGCCCGGGGCGCTGCTGCTCGATGAGCAGGGTGATCCCCGTCAGAAGATCGCGCAGCGGCGCACCTCGGGCCGCCTGCTCCAGGATTCGACGTTGACCCGCCTCGAACGCACGCAGAGTCTCTTCCACCGGCGCTCCTTCGGCCCCCAACGGAACCCCTACTATCGCACGGACGTTTCCGCCGTTACCAGGCGAGGGGCCGCCCGTCGCGGAAGAAGCCGCCCGTCGGCTCGCCCGAGGCGCCCTCGAGCGTCGCGCCCCAGACGATCGAAGCCGCGCCCTGCGCGACGGCGCGCGGAGCGCTCCGCCCCCCCATGTCGGTGCGGACCCAGCCGGGACAGACGGCGTTCACCCGGATCCGCCGCCGCGCGAGCTCGGGCGCGAGCAGGCGGACCAGCGTATTGAGGCCGATCTTCGAGACGCTGTAGGCCGACGAGGGCCAGCCGATCTGCCGGTGACGCCCGGCCTCGACGTCGTCGGGAAAGGCGCGCAGGAGCGCCACGAGCCCTGCTCGCGTCAGCCCGGGATCGAGCAGGCGCGCGCCCAACGCCGGCGACACAGACGAGAGCTCGCCCATCCCGCTCGAGACCATCACGACGTCCGCGCCGTCGCGCAGGCACGGCAGGAGCGCGTCGGTGACGTCCATCGCGCCGAAGAAGTTGACCGCCAGCGTGCGCCGCGCGACCTCCGCGTCGAAGCCGCCGAGCGAGACGCCGGCGTTGTTGACGAGCGCATCCAGGCGCCGGCCCTCGCGCGAGAGCGCGGCGGCGAGCGCGTCGATGCTCGCGCGATCCGAGACGTCGAGGAGACGCGCCTCGACCGCCTGGCCGTCAGCGGCGAGGCGCGCCGCCGCGGCGCTCCCCGCGTCCGCGTCGCGGCTCGTGAGGATGACGCGGGCGCCGCGCGCCGCGAGCTGCCGGCAGGTCTCGAAGCCGAGCCCGCGGTTCGCGCCGGTCACGAGGGCCGTCCGGATCGCGTTCGCCACGGCAGAAATATAGTGCGCGCGAAGGACGGCGCGCGGCGCGCCGTGGGTCGAGCTTGGCGGCGGGTCATGAGAGAACGTGACGTCTACGCGTGCAGCTCCGCCTCTACGAGCGCGTGGTACACCTCGATGGCGGCGAGACGCTCTCCTGAATGGCTTCGATGAAGAAGACGAAACCGAGTCGAGCGTGACGGGCTCGGCGCCGCCGTCAGCCCGGCTCGTTCAGCAGGAAGGTCGCGACGTCCGCCAGCTTGTCGTCGAGGAACCTCCGCATCGGCGCGGGGACGCGCTCGTCGGCGAGCGCGACGCGCATGCAGCGCAGCCAGGCCGCGCGCGTCGCTGCGTTCACGGGGACGTGCGCGTGCCGCATGCGCAGGCGCGGGTGGCCGTGGAGGCGCACGTAGTCCTGCGGGCCGCCCAGCCAACCGATGAGGAAGAGCGCGAAGCGATCGCGCGAGGCGCGGCTCACCTTGCCGTCCTCGCGCGCGTGCAAGGCGGCGAGCGCCGGCTCATGCGCGTCCATCGCGTCGTAGAATCGCTCGACGAGCGACCGAACGGCGGTCTCGCCGCCCATCCGCTCGAATGGCGTCGGCCCGGTCTCGGGAGCGTCGTCCATGACTTCTGCCCGAGTCCTACTCTCGCCCGAACTGGGGCGCCAACGCCGCGCGCGCGACCGCGTCGTGGGGGGCGTCGGGTGGCAACGGGGCGTCGGCGCGCGCGAGGCGGGCGAGCCAGGCGCGGTCGAGGGGCCGGGCGAGGTCATGCACCCCGGCGTGGGGCCCGTCGTCGAGGCCGAGCAGCTCTACGTGCGGCAGTCGCGGCTCGCCGAGCGCTTGCGCGAGGAGCGGACGGTCGTGGTGTTCGACGTGGGGCTCGGCGCGGGATCGAACG
>DASZWW010000064.1:0-9567 GCA_035546175.1 Polyangia bacterium | reverse complement strand
TCGACGCCGACGAGGCGCTGCGCATCGGGCTCGTCAACGCCGTGCTCGACCCCGCCGCGCTGCTGCCGCGGGTGCGCGCCGTCGCCGACGCGATCGCGGCCCGCGCGCCGCTTGCCGTCGCCGCCGCGAAGCGCGCCGCGCGCGAGGGCGCCGACCTGCCGCTCGCGGCGGCCCTCGAGCGCGAGCGCCAGCTGTTCTCGGGCCTCTTCGGCACGGCTGACCAGCGCGAGGGCATGCGGGCCTTCGTCGAGAAGCGTCCGGCGAGCTGGTCGGGCAAGTAGCCGCGGGCTCGCGGCGGTCGTCCCTGACCGGTACAATGGACGCAGAATGGACCTGACGCTGACCGCCGAGCAGAAGCTCCTGCGCGACACGGCCCGCGAGCTCGCGACGAAGGAGATCCTGCCGCGCGCCGCCGAGCTCGATCGCGCGCACCAGTTCCCGCGCGCCCTCGTGAGCCGCCTCGGCGAGCTCGGCCTCCTCGGCGTCATGGTGCCCGAGGCGTGGGGCGGCGCCGGCATGGACGCCGTGAGCTACGCGCTCGCCCTCGAGGAGATCTCGCGCGCCTGCGCCTCCACGGGCGTCATCATGTCGGTGCAGAACTCGCTCGTGTGCGCGCCGCTCGTCGCGCACGGCACGGACGCGCAGCGGGCGCGGTGGCTGCCCGAGCTCGCGACGGGCAAGAAGATCGGCTGCTTCGCGCTGTCCGAGCCCGAGGCCGGGTCCGACGCGGCGGCGCAGCGGACGACGGCCGTCAGGAAGGGCGAGGGCTGGGTCCTCGACGGCACGAAGAACTTCATCACGAACGCGCCCGCGGCCGACGTCATGCTCGTCGCCGCGATGACGAGCCCCGGGCAAGGGGCGCGCGGGATCTCGGTGTTCCTCGTCCCGACCGACGCGCCCGGCGTGAAGATCGGCAAGCCGGACGACAAGCTCGGGATCCGCGCGGCGGTCTCGGCGCAGGTCTTCCTCGCCGACTGCGCCCTCGGCGCGGACGCGCTCCTCGGCGCCGAAGGCGAGGGCTTCAAGATCGCCATGAAGGCGCTCGACGGCGGCCGCATCGGCATCGCCGCCCAGGCGGTGGGCATCGCGCGCGCCGCCTTCGAGGACGCCGTGCGCTACGCGCAGGAGCGCAAGACCTTCGGTCAGCCCATCGCCGACCATCAGGCCATCCAGTTCAAGCTGGCCGACATGTCGACGGAGATCGAGGCCGCGCGCCTGCTGCTGTGGCGGGCCGCCGCGAAGAAGGACTCGGGCGCGCGCTACACGCGCGAGGCGGCCATGGCGAAGCTGTTCGCCTCCGAGGTCGCGAACCGCGTCGCCAAGGAGGCCGTGCAGGTGTTCGGCGGCTATGGGTACCTCGCGGACTTCCCCGCCGAGCGGCACTTCCGCGACGCGAAGATCACCGAGATCTACGAGGGGACGAGCGAGATCCAGCGGCTCGTGATCGCTTCGTCCTTGCTCAAGGACTGACGCCGGGGCTATTTTCCCCGTCGACGTCGCCGTGGTGGCGTCGCTTCTTCGTCCACACTGGAGGGCTCGATGACCCGCATGACGTTGGGCGTTCACCTCATGACCCTCGGGCTGCTGTCGGCGATGGCGCTCGGCTGCGCCGACGAGACCGCGACCGGCGAGCCGCGCGTTCACGTCGTCAAGAACAACGAGGCCCCGCCCGAGAGGGGCGGCATCGCGCCCGACAAGCAGGCCGACATCCAGCTCATGCTCCAGCAGCGCGAGCCCTCGGTGCGCAAGTGCTACAACGACGTGCTCAACGACGGCAGCCACGACCGCAGCTTCAAGGGGTCGATCGTCGTGCTGATCTCGCTCGCGCCCGGCGCCGGCAACGCCAAGGTCTCGGGCGTCAAGGTCGTCACCGACACGCTCAAGAACGAAGAGGTCACGTCGTGCGTCCTCGATCGCCTCAAGGACTTCGAGTACCCCGACGTCGCGAACGCCGGCACGATGCAGTACTCCTACAAGTTCGAGCCGGCTTATTAGACGGGGGCCTGGCTCGCTGCCGCTCGCAGGCCCCCGGGCCCCCCTCGCTTCGCGCGGCGGAGCCGCGCTGCGCTCGCCTCACTGATGAGCGTCCCTCGGGTTGCGCAACGCGCGCGGGGCGTGTTGCGCGACGACGATGCGTTGCGTATCGCGTGAGGAGCGAGCGGATCCACGCGGAGTCGCGCGGAGTTCGCGTGAATCGGCGCTGTGCGGCGAGGTATTTTGTGTCGCCGGGAACCTCGTGTAGGAGTCGGGTGTCCGTTCAGCGCCTGCGCGTGTCGGTCGATGGGAGTTGGGAGGGCCACCCCCGACGCAACGAATGCCGGATAGCTTCACCAGACGAATCGTCCCGCTGACCGCGCTCGCGCTCGCGACGATCACGGGCGCCGTGTCGATGACGGGGTGCGCGACGGACGACGAGGCGGCGCGCGCCGCGGCGGAGCAGGAGCGCTTCGCGCAGGCCGCGCGGGGAGGGGACGCGCCGACGAAACGCGCACGGCTCGCCGCCGACATCGACCCGAGCATGAAGCTCGACAACGAGATGGGCGTGCTCGAGACCGCGGACGTCGAGGACGCGCTGCAGGCGCGCTTCGACGACGTGCGCGCGTGCTACGAGCGCGCGGGCAAGGCCCGCGAGTACGCGGGCGGCCGCGTGCTGCTCCACTTCCTCGTCGACGGAGCGGGCCACGCCGAGGACGTGTGGGTCGTCGAGTCGAGCCTCGGGAACTACGACGTCGAGCGCTGCCTCGTCGAGGTCGGGCGCAGCGTCGTGTTCCAGGCGCCGAGCGGGCACAAGGCCACGACCTTCGACTACCCGGTCGAGTTCCGCTCGACGCACGAGGTGGCGGTGCTCGACGTCGACGGCCTCAAGATCGACCACGACCTCGCGACCTTCCTGCCGCAGCTCGCGCCCTGCGGGCGCCTCGCCCAGGAGCCCGTGAACGCCATCATGTACATCGAGCCGACGGGCTTCCCCGGCTCGGTGGGGCTGGCGGCGAGCGGCGCCCTCGACGAGGCGGCGGCCGAGTGCGCCGTGCGGACGATTCAGAAGTGGAAGATGTCGGCGACGTTGCCCGGGAAGATGCTCCGGGCGAACTTCAGCATCCCGGCCTATCTTGCTAGCGCCGAGGCCCCGCCGCGGCGCGCAGCTTCGAGTGCCTCCGGCCGTAGAAGGCATAGATAAACAGCCCGACGACGAGCCAGACGCCGAGCCGCAGCCAGTTCGCGACGCCGAGGCCGAAGATCATCGAGGCGCACACGATGATCCCGAGGATCGGGAAGAGGGGCACGAGCGGCGTCCGGAAGGCGCGCGGCAGATCGGGGCGGCGCACGCGCAGGATCCACACGCCGGCGCACACGAGGATGAACGCGAAGAGCGTCCCGATGCTCGTCATGTCGCCCACGATGTCGCCGGGGACGAAGGCGGCGAAGGCGCCCACGAAGGCCAGGAAGATGAGGTTCGTCTTCCACGGCGTGCCGAAGCGCGGGTGGACGTCGGAGAAGACCTTCGGCATGAGGCCGTCGTGCGAGAGCGTGAAGAAGACGCGCGACTGCCCGAGCAGCATGACGAGAATCACCGACGAGAAGCCGGCGAGGATCGCGACGGTCACGAACTTCCCGAGCCAGCCGTAGCCGTGCATGTACGTCGTGATGGCGTAGACGACGGAGGCCTCCTTGCCCTGGGTGCGGAAGTCCTGCACCGGGGCGATCCCGGTGAGCACGTGCGCGAACAGGATGTAGAGCACCGTGCAGATGGCGAGCGAGCCGAGGATGCCGATGGGCATGTCGCGCTTCGGGTTCTTGGCCTCCTGCGCGGCCGTCGAGACGGCGTCGAACCCGATGAACGCGAAGAACACGACGCCGCCCGCGCCCAGGATCCCCAGGAGGCCCCCGTAGTGGTGGCTGATGCCCTGCGTGTCGACGTAGGTGCCGTCGGGCGGGATGTAGGGCACGTGGTTCGCCGGGTTGATGAAGCCCCAGCCGAGCGCGATCACGAGGATGACGATCGAGACCTTCGTGATGACGATGAGCCCGTTGACGAACGAGGACTCCTGGATGCCGCGGATGAGCAGCAGCGTCAGCACCGCGACGATGAAGAACGCGGGCACGTTCATCACGCCGTGCGCGACGACGGCGCCGCTCGCGTCCGTGAGGCGCTCGAAGGGAGAGTGCGACCACGCGTAGGGGACGCTCGTCCCGAAGTACTCGAGGAGCTTGTTGAGGTACTCGCTCCAGGCGATGCCGACGGTGGCGGCGCCGATCGCGTACTCGAGGATGAGGTCCCAGCCGATGATCCAGGCCAGCAGCTCGCCCATCGTCGCGTACGTGTACGTGTAGGCGCTGCCGGCGATGGGGATCATCGAGGCCATCTCGGCGTAGCAGAGGCCCGCGAAGGCGCTGCCCAGCGAGGCGACGATGAAGCCGAGGGTCACCGACGGGCCGGCGTTGTTGGCGGCGGCGGCGGCCGTGCGCACGAAGAGGCCCGCGCCGATGATGGCGCCGATGCCGAGGCCGATGAGACCGAACGGTCCGAGCGTCCGCTTGAGGCCGTGGGAGGCGTCGGCGTCGGCGCGCAGCTGGTCGACCGACTTGGTCGCGAAGAGCGGGTTGTCGGCCATCAAGCACTCTCCTTCGGGGGGGACGTCGCCGATCGCAGCATGGCCGTCGCAGTGTAGATGACGACGAAGACGACGAGCCAGTTCACGGCCGCGACGGGCAGCGACTTGACGACGAGGCCGGCGATGATCGCCGCCGGCGTGCCCGCGATCGTGAGGCCCAGCGCCGCCCGGAGGTCGTAGCGGCCCGAGCGGACGAAGCGGACGCTCGCCGCGGGCATGAGGAAGGCGCACGACCCCATCATGATGGGGAAGGCCGTCGTGGCGTTCATGCCGAGCAGCGAGACGAGGATCATGCAGGGGGCGTAGAGGCCGATCCCCAGGGTCATGAGGGCGCCCAGGATGAAGTTGCCGCCCAGGCCCACGGCGAGGCGCGCCCCCGAGAGCCCCAGGGCGCCGCCGCCGCCCGGGACTGTCCCCGTGAGCCGCAGGACGATGATGGCGGCCGCGACGAAGAGCAGCACGCCCATGCCGAGCTGGATGCGCCGCCGCGGCCAGCGGGCCACGACGCCGGCGCCCATCCAGGCGCCCGCGACGGCGGCGGCGATCATGAGGACGAGCGTGGTCATCTCGACGTTCACGACGAGGATGAAGATGACGGCCTCGGCGAAGGTGGGGACGGCGTGGCCGACGTTGAGGGTGCCGGGGATGTTGGCGTCGTCGACCACGCGCCCGAGCTTGAAGAGCGACGTCGTGAGCGCGAACGAGCCGACCCCCAGCGTGTCCAGGAAGTCGGTGACGAAGCCGATGACGAGGTGGACGGCCGTGGGCCGCGCGCCGCCGCCGGGCGCGGCCGCGCGCCGCGCCTCGCGCGCCCAGATGGCGATGAACCCCAGCCCCACGACCGCGAGCAAACCGAAGAGCACGCCCTTGGCCGAAAGACCCATGTCGTCCCGCGACTCTAAATGAAAAGCGCGGCGGTTGCGCCGTTTCCGTTGACGGCGCGCGGGCGACCCGGCAGCGTCGAGGCGTGACGGTCGCCCAGCTCCTGCGCCGCAAGCCCGCCGAGGCCGCGGCCCGCGAAGGCGGCGACGAGGGCGGGGCCCCGGGCCTGCGCCGCTCGCTCGGCGCGCTCGACCTCACGCTCGTGGGCGTGGGCGCGATCGTGGGCGCCGGCATCTTCTCGAGCGTGGGCGAGATGGCGGCGGGCAGCGCGCAACACGCCGGCGCGGGCCCCGCGCTCGTGCTCTCCTACCTGCTCACGGCCCTGGCCTGCGGGCTGTGCGCGCTCTGCTACGCCGAGATCGCGGCCATGGTCCCCGTCGCCGGCAGCGCCTACACGTATTCGTACGTCGCGCTCGGCGAGATCTTCGCCTGGATCATCGGGTGGGACCTCATCATCGAGTACGCCGTCGGCAACATCTACGTCGCGCAGAGCTGGGCCGACTACCTGCGGTCGTTCCTGCTCGGCGCGTTCGGCGTCGACTTCCCGGCCTGGATGGCCACCGACCTGCAGACGGTCGCGCACGATCCCGCGCTGCGCGCCGCCGCCCCCGTGCTGCACACGCCCCTCGGCGCGCTCGTCGTCGGCTTCAACCTGCCCGCGCTGCTGATCGTCGCGGCGCTCACCGTCGTGCTCGTGCGCGGCGTGCGCGAGAGCGCCCGCCTCAACGCCGCGATGGTGCTCTTCAAGCTCGTGCTCGTGGTCGGCTTCGTGGGCGTGGGCGCGGCCTACGTCCAGCCCGCCCACTGGCACCCGTTCGCCCCCCACGGCTTCCGCGGCGTGTGGACGGGCGCCTCGCTCGCCTTCTTCTCGTACATCGGCTTCGACGCCGTCTCGACGCTCGGCGAGGAGGCGCGCGCGCCGCAGCGCGATCTGCCGCGCGGCATGCTCTGGTCCCTGGCGATCTGCACGGTGGTCTACGTCGCGGTGAGCGCCGTCATGACGGGCCTCGTCCCCTACCAGGCGCTCGCCACCGGCGACCCGCTGTCGCACGCGCTGCGCGTCGCCGGCCTGGGCGGCTTCGCCACCGTCATGTCCCTCGGCGCCGTCATCGCCGTGACGGCCGTGCTCCTCGTCTTCCAGCTCGGGCAGCCGCGCATCCTCTACGCCATGGCGCGCGACGGCCTGCTGCCGGCGGCGTTCGGGCGCGTGCACGGCCGCTTCCGCACGCCGGCGCTCGGCACGATCCTCACGGGCGTCTTCGTGGGGCTCATGCCGACCTTCCTCACGCAGGACCAGGCCCTCGAGCTCACGAACATCGGGACGCTGTTCGCCTTCCTGCTCGTCGCGCTCGGCGTGATCGCGCTGCGCGTCCGCGAGCCCACGCGCGCGCGCCCCTTCCGCTGCCCCGGTTACCCGGTGACGCCGGTGCTCGCCGCGCTGGCCTGCCTCGTGCTCATCGCCGGCCTCCCGTCGACGAACTGGTGGCGCTTCGGCGTCTGGCTCGCCGTGGGCCTCGTCATTTACTCGCGCTACGGGGCCAAGCGCAGCAGGCTCGCGCCTCCCGCGGCGTGATCGGCGCTCACTGTCCGACGCCGCTCGGCTTGTGCTTGGGCTCCTTCGAGGCGTGCTCCTTCGTGCGCTGCTTCTGATCGGCCTCGTGCGCCTTCTTCGTCTCGGCGGCGACCTGCCTCTCGATCTCCTTGTTGCGCTTCTCCTCGCAGCCCTTGGGCTCGCAGTCGCCGGGGCACTCGCACTTGCCCTTCTTGCCGCAGAAGCAGGCGCCGGCGCCGTCCTTGTAGCACCCGCAGGCGTTGACCTCGTGCTTGGCGCCGTCGTCGGCCGCCTTCGCGCTCTTGCCCTTCGCCTCGGCCCGACCGCCGACGAAGCCCGCGCCGCCTCCGAGCAGGACGGCGACGATCACCCACAGCGTCCGAGAAGACTGACGTGTCGTCATTTCTTGGCCTCCATGCGATTAGAGCCAAAAAGCGCCCGATGCTTGTCTAAAATACTCCGATGCCGAGAGGCCGGCGAACCGATCTCGACGCCCGCGACGCGCCCCGTGGCCGCCGCCCCATCGGCCGCGTGTTCGCCTTCCGCGCCGAGCCGGCCATGGTGCAGGCGCTCCTCGCCATGCCGAACGCCTCGGACTTCATCCGCAAGGCCATCACGCGCAGCCTCGAGGAGCCGTGCCCCGTCTGCATCGGCACGGGCGTCGTCCCGACGGGCTTCCGCAGCCAGCTCGAGCGCCTCGACGGCCACCTCGTGCTCCGCCGCTGCAGCTGCTGCGCGACCGAGTACCCGGGCTTCTGCGGCGATGTCACGGCGCGTCTCAAGGGCGGCGATCGGCTGCGCTGGGAGCTCGAGGTCAAGCGCGGCGAGTTCCTGTGCGCGCCCTGCCTCGAGCGCGCCCCGCCGTGCGACACGTGCGGCCGCCCCATGGAGCGCCACGCGCCCGAGAGCTTCGTGGCGCACTTCCGCGTGCAGCGCGTCGGCCGCGCGCTCCTCATCGATCCGGTGCTCGTCGAGAGCGCCGACGACGGCGCGCGGCCCGGCCGGCGCAAGCGGCGAGCGGAGTGACGCCTTCGCCGCTATAGTGCGGCGATGCCTTCGCTCGATCTCGACGCCTATCCCCTCGAGAAGCTCGCCAACCAGGTCGGCACGCCCTTCTTCCTCATGGACGGGGCGGACGTGCGCCGCCGCCTCGCGCGCCTGCAGGCGCTGACCGACGGGCCGGCGCTGCAGGCGCGCTACGCGATGAAGGCGAACTCGGGCTGGAAGGTGCTCGAGACGGTGCGCGCCGCGGGGCTCTGGATCGACGCCGTGAGCGGCAACGAGGTGCTGCGCGCGCGGCGGGCCGGCTTCCCCATGGGCGCGACGCCGCCGGTCGTCATGCTCACGGTCGACGTGCTGCGCGACAACGCGCTCACGACCGTGCTCGAGCACGCCGTGCTGCCCAACGTGGGCTCCCCGGGAATGCTCGACGAGCTGCGGGGCTCGGGATACCGAGGGCCCATCGCGCTCCGCGTGAACCCGGGCTTCGGCCACGGGCACGTGCAGTCGTGCGACACGGGCGGCCCATCTTCGAAGCACGGCGTGTGGCACGAGGCGCTGGGCGAGCTGCGCGAGCGCGCCGCGGCCGCGAAGCTCCCCGTCGCCTCGCTGCACGCGCACATCGGCACGGGCCCGCAGGTGCGCGAGTTCGACGAGAACATGCGCAAGCTCGTCGACGTCTACGCCGAGCTCCTGCCGAGGTTCCCCGACGTCGAGGCCGTCAACCTCGGCGGTGGGCTGCCGCACCCGTACCGCCCGGGCGCGCCCGAGTACGACCTCGCCTGGTACCGCCCCGTGCTCGTCGACGCCGCCGCGCGCCTCGCGAAGATCGCCGGGCGCCCGATCCGCATCGAGATCGAGCCCGGCCGCTACCCCGTCGCGGGCGCGGGGCTGCTCGTCTGCCGCGTCAAGGACCTCAAGAAGACGAACGCCAACGCCAAGGGGCCAGGCCACGAGTTCATCATGGTCGACGCCGGCTTCAACGACCTGGTGCGGCCCGCGATGTACGGCTCGTACCACCACATCTCGATCGTCGGCAAGGGCGCGGGCCGCGCGCCCCAGCCCTTCGTGGTGGCGGGCCCGCTGTGCGAGAGCGGCGACGTCTTCACGCGCGACGACCGCGAGCTCCTCGACCCGCGCCAGCTCCCGCGCCCCGACGTGGGCGACCTGCTCGTGCTCCACGACGCGGGCGCGTACGGCGCCGCCATGAGCTCGAACTACGTGTCGATCGGCCGCGCCGCGCAGGTGTGGTGGGACGACGGCCGGGCGACGCTCGTCGCGCGCCGCGAGACGCTCGACGACGTCGTGCGCGCCGAGTGCGACGAGCGCCTCGTCTGAGCCCCTCCGCGCCTTCGCCGTGTCCGTAACCCGGACATCTGCTAACCTCGTGCCCGGCCAGAAGCGGCGCTGGAGGTAGAGATGGCTCGCTCGTTCTCCTTGGGTCCCGGGGTTGCAAGGACCTTCTCGTTCTCGCTGGCGCTCGCGGTGCTGGCGCTCGCCTGCGGCGGCGGCGGCAAGCCG
>DASZWW010000063.1:0-9988 GCA_035546175.1 Polyangia bacterium | reverse complement strand
CGACGCCGTGCTCTGGTACGCGCCCTATCACCGCTACGGCCGGCCCGAGGACATGCGCTCCTTCGTCGACGACGCCCACCGCTACGGCCTGGGCGTGATCCTCGACGTCGTCTACAACCACGTCGGCATCGTGGGCAACATCCTGCCCCACTTCGCGCCCGACTACATGAGCACGAAGCCGAACGAGTGGGGCGGCAGCCTCGCCTTCGACGAGGGCTCGGCGCGGCCCATCCGCGGCCTCGTCACGGAGAACGTCGCCTACTGGATCGACGAGTTTCACGTGGACGGCTACCGCTTCGACGCCATCCAGGGGTTCTGCGACAGCTCGCGCCCCCACATCATCGCCGAGGCGGCCGCGCGCGCGAGAGAGGCGGCCGGCAAGAAGTCGATCTACCTCGTCGGCGAGGACGAGCCGCAGGACAGCCGGCTGGCGCGCGCGCCCGAGGCGGGCGGCGCCGGGCTCGACGCGCTGTGGAACGACGACCTCCACCACGCGGCGGTCGTCGCGCTCACCGGCCACCGCGAGGCCTACTTCATGGACTACGCGGGCTCGGCGCGCGAGCTCGCCGCCAGCGTGCGGCACGGCTTCCTCTTCCAGGGGCAGCGCTACCGCTGGCAAGGCAAGCGGCGCGGCCGCGCCACGCGCGGCCTGCCCCCGGGCGCGTTCGTGACCTTCCTCGAGAACCACGACCAGGTCGCCAACGAGGGCCTCGGCGAGCGGCTGTGGCCGCGCGTCTCGCCGGGTCGGCTGCGCGCGATCACGTCGCTCCTCCTGCTCGCGCCGTGGACGCCGATGCTCTTCCAGGGCGAGGAGTGGAACGCCACGGCGCGCTTCCCGTTCTTCGCCGATCACGAGCCCGAACAGTCCGCGCTCGTGAAAGCCGGCCGGGCGCGCCAGCTGCAGCAGTTCCCGCGCCGCGCCGGCGCCGACGACCGCGACCGCTTCCCCGATCCCGACGCGCTCGAGACATTCATGTCCAGCAAGCTCGACTGGAGCGAGCGCGAGCGGCCGGCGCACGCGCGCGCCTTCGCGTTCCACCGCGACCTGCTCGAGCTGCGCCGCGGGGATCCCACGGTGCGCCGGGAGGGCCAGGACGGCGTCACCGTCGACGCCGCCGCGCTGTCCGACGACATCCTGGTCGTCCGCTACTTCGGCGTCGAGGAGGACGGCGCGCAGGATCGCCTGCTCATCCTGAACCTCGGCGCGGACTACGAGCCGCGCTCCTCGTCGGAGCCGCTCGTCGCGGCGCCGCGCGGCCACCGCTGGCGCCTCGTGTGGTCGAGCGACGATCCGCGCTACGGCGGCGCGGGAGCGCGCGGGCCGCAGGAGGATCGCGAGCTCTTCGCGGCCGGCGAGACCGCCGTGTTCCTCGCCGCCGTCCCGGGGGAGGAGCCCGCGTGACGGCGCCCGCCGACCCGACGCTCGTCGGCTATCGCCGCGGCACGACCCCGGCGGCCGACCTGACCGAGCGCGAGTGGCTCGTGGCCAACGGCATCGGCGGCTACGCGTCGGGCACGCTCTCGGGCGTCATCACGCGCCGGTTCCACGGCCTGCTCGTCGCGGCGCTGCGCAACCCGCTCGGCCGCACGATGATGCTCAACCAGCTCACCCAGTGGATCGTCCTGCCCGACGGCCGCGAGCTCGCCCTGGGCGGGAGCGCGCTCGAGGAGTTCCGGCTCGAGCTGGGGCTGCCCGTCTGGGTCTTCGAGGTCGACGGCGTGAGGCTCGAGAAGCGGGTCTTCCTGCCCGCGCGGCAGAACACGGTGGCCGTCCTGTTCCGCCTCCTCGAGGGGCCGCCCTCGCTCGGGCTGCACCTGCGCCCGTCGATCCACGTGCGCCCCCACGAGGGCGCGGTCGGCAAGGAGCTGCCCGCCTACACGGTGTCGCTCACCGAGGAGCGCTTCGAGCTGCGCAGCGGCGACCCCTACCCGCCCCTGCGCATGTACGTGAACGGCTCGCGGACGAGCTTCGTGTTCGAGTCCTCCGAGCGGCGCATGGTCGAGTACGCCGTCGAGGCCGCGCGCGGCTACGACTCGCGCGGCATGCTCTGGTCGCGCGGCCGCTTCGACATCACGCTCGAGCCGCGCGCGCCGGCGGCCTTCGTCGCCTCCGTCGAGGACTGGGAGATCCTGCTCGCCCTCGACTTCGAGGAGCTGCACGAGTGCGAGCGCGTGCGGCGCCGCGCGCTCCTGGACCGCGCCGAGCCCCTGGGCCGCGACGTCGTCGCCGGGAGCCTCGTGCTCGGCGCCGACCAGTTCGTCATCTCGCCCGTGGGCCGCGCCGTCGACGCGACGCGGGCGCGCGCCCGCGGCGAGAGCCTGCGGAGCGTCATCGCCGGCTACCACTGGTTCACCGACTGGGGCCGCGACACGATGATCTCGCTCGAGGGCCTGTGCCTGCTGCCGGGCCGCCACCGCGAGGCGCGCTGGATCCTGCGCACCTTCGCGGGCTACGTGCGCGACGGGCTCGTCCCCAACCTGTTCCCCGAGGGCTCGCAGGAGGGGCAGTACAACACGGCGGACGCGACGCTCTGGTTCTTCCACGCCCTCGACCGCTACCTCGCCTACACGGGCGACCTGGCGTTCGTGCACGACAACCTGCCGCTCTGCGGGGAGATCCTGCGCCGCCACGTCGAGGGCACGCGCTTCGGCATCCGCGTCGATCCCGACGACGGGCTGCTCTCGGAGGGCGAGGACGGCTACGCCCTCACCTGGATGGACGCCAAGTGCGACGACTGGGTCGTGACCCCTCGCCGCGGCAAGGCCGTCGAGATCAACGCGCTCTGGTACAACGCGCTCGTCGTCATGGCCGAGTGGCTGCGGCGCCTGGATCGGGCCGACGACGCCGCGCCCCTCGAGGAGCGGGCCGGGCGCGCGCGCGCCTCCTTCAACGCGCGCTTCTGGTTCGAGGACGGCGGCTACCTCTACGACGTCGTCGACGGCCCCGAGCGCGCGGCCGACCCGGCCCTGCGCCCCAACCAGCTCATCGCCTTCTCGCTCGGCCACCCCGTGCTCGACCGCGCCCGCTGGCGTCCGGTCCTCGACGTCGTCGAGCGCACGCTGCTCACGCCCGTCGGGCTCCGCTCGCTCGCGCCGGGGAGCCCCGGCTACCAGCCCACCTACCACGGCGATCTGCGCACGCGGGACGCCGCCTACCACCAGGGCACGGTCTGGAGCTGGCTCATCGGGCCCTACGTCGACGGGCTGCTGCGCGCCCAGCCCGAGCGGCGCGCCGACGCGCGCGCCCTGCTGCGCGGGCTCGCCGACCACGCCGTCAGGGGCTGCCTCGGCCAGATCGCCGAGATCTTCGACGCCGAGCCGCCCTTCGAACCGCGCGGCTGCATCGCCCAGGCCTGGGGCACGGCCGAGTGGCTGCGGGCCTTCGATCGCACGTCGGAGGCGCCGCGCGCGCCGGCGCACGCCGCGTCTCGAGAGCCCGCATGACGACGCGCACGAACGCGCGCCAGGCGATCACCGGTGGAATCGACGCGCATCCCAGGGCGTTTTGCGTCCGGGGTGGCGCGCCGACCCGACAACCTCCCCACTCACACCGCCCGAAAGCTAAGGCTCCCCTTCCCTCCGTCAAGATCCGATCAAATGGTCGCGCCGCGCCTGAGCGCCGCCATGACGCCCGCCGTGTGCTGCTGCTCCGGATAGAGCTCGGTCGACACGACCTGGCGCAGGCGCTCGTCGAGGCGCGCCATCGCGTCGCCGTAGTCCTTGAGCCCGTGCACCTCGCCCTCCTCGAGGGTGTTGATGACGGTCTTCCAGCCGAGGGCGCGCGCGCCGCCCGCCACCGCCTTGGCGAAGAGCCCCCAGGCGCCGGAGTCGTGCGCCGGCTCTCCGCCGACGTCGACGATCGCCCGGCGCAGGCGCTCGACGCGCAGCTCGTGCGACGCGCGGCACTCCTGCAGATCGCCGCGGAGCGCGGGCTTGTCCTCGACGGCCGGGAGCGCCCGGTCGTAGCTCTCGACGGCCGAGAGCTCCCCCTTCAACAGGTCGTTGAGCGTCTCGAGGGCCTGGTCCTTCCGGTGCGCGTCGACGTCGGCGGGTCGCATTTCGGCTCTCACTCGATTCAATCGCCGTGCCAGCGGCCGCGCCGGGCCCCGCCCCCCTCGAACGCGGGCGCGACGTCACCGGCGCGGGACCGGGGTTACTCCGGCAGATCGCACCTTCGGCCCGCCCCGAGGAGGAATTAAGAGAGAGCCATGCGCCTCGAAGACCTGGGTCTCGTCGGGAACTGCCAATTCTCCGCGCTCGTGTCGCGGGCCGGGGACGTCGTGTGGTGCTGCCTTCCCCGCTTCGACTCCGACCCCATGTTCTCGCGGCTGCTCGACGAGCCCTCGGCCGGCGGGCGCTTCGCCGTCGAGCCCGCGGGCGGCGGCAGCGGGCGCCAGAGCTACCTCGAGAACACCAACGTGCTGTCCACGCTCTTCCAGACCGACACCGGGACCTTCCGCGTGCTCGACTTCGCGCCGCGCTTCGGCCAGGCCGAGGGCATCTTCCACCCCAAGCTTCTCCATCGCATCATCGAGCCCGTCGAGGGGAACCCCGTCGTGCGCGTGCGCTTCGAGCCGCGCCTCGGCTGGTCGCGCGAGCCGGCGGGGCTCGTGCGCGGCGCCCACCACCTCCGCATCGAGGGGTTCACGAGCCCGGTCTGGCTCGAGACCGACGTCGGGCTCGACGACATCCTCCAGCAGCGGCCCTTCGCGCTCACCGAGCGCAAGCACCTCCTGCTCTCGTGGGGCGTGCCCGTCGAGGAGCCGCTCGGGCCGCTCGCCGAGCGCCACCTCCTGCAGACGATCCGCTACTGGCAGATCTGGGTGAAGCACTCCAACATCCCGCCCATGTGGCAGCAGGAGACGATCCGCTCGGCGCTCGCCCTCAAGCTCCACTGCTACGAGGACACGGGCGCCATCGTCGCGGCGACGACGACCTCGATCCCCGAGTCGCCGGGCGGCGCGGGGCGCACCTGGGACTACCGCTACTGCTGGCTGCGCGACGCCTCCTACGTGCTGGGCGCGCTGCGGCTCCTGGGACACTTCGAGGAGCGCGAGCACTTCGTGCGATACCTCCTGCACATCGTGGGCGACACGCGCGACTTCCGCTTCTCGCCGCTCTACCGCGTCGACGGCACGAGCGATCTCGAGGAGCGCATCATCCCCGGCTGGCCCGGCTTTCAGAGCGAGGGCCCCGTGCGCGTCGGCAACGGCGCCGCGCTCCACGTCCAGAACGACGTCTTCGGCGAGCTCTTGCTGGCGCTCTCGCCGCTCTACCTCGACGACCGCTTCGCCGACGAGCGCACGCCCGACGCGCTCGAGCTGCTCGAGCAGCTCACCGAGCACGCCTGCGCCGTCGTGGGCACGCCCGACGCGGGCATCTGGGAGTACCGCACCGAGTGGAAGCCGCAGACGTTCTCCAGCCTCATGTGCTGGGCCGGCACGAACCGCATGTCGCACATCGCGCGGCGCCACGCGCCCGCGCACCGCGGCCGCTACGAGGAGGCGGCGGCGCGCATCCGCGCCCTCATCGTCGACGAGGCGTGGAGCGAGGCGCTCGGCAGCTTCGCGGGCACGCACGGCGGGCAGGAGCTCGACGCCGCCCTCCTCCAGATGGCGCCCCTGCGGATGCTGTCCGCGTCCGACCCCAAGCTCGTCGGCACCGTCGACGCCATCGGGTCGGCGCTCTCGCAGGACGGGTGGCTCTACCGCTACCACCTCGACGACGGGTTCGGCCGCCCCGCCGTGGCCTTCGTGCTGTGCACGTTCTGGATGATCGAGGCGCTCGCGGCCACGGCCCGCCTCGACGAGGCGCGCGCCCTCATGGAGCGCGTGCGCGCCGCGATGTCGCCCCTCGGCCTCCTCGCCGAGGACTACGAGCCGGCCACCCGGCGCATGTGGGGCAACTTCCCGCAGGCCTACTCTCACGCCGGCCTCATCCACGGCGCCTTCGCGGCGTCCCCGCGCTGGCTCGATCTCGCGTGAGCGCCACGGACGCCAGGACCCCGGGCGCGGGACGGCCCTCCCCGCTCGGCGCGACGCTCGAGGAGGGCGGCGTCAACTTCGCCGTCTTCTCGCGCCACGGCACGCGCGCCTTCGTGTGCCTCTACGACCCGGCCGATCCCGGGCGGGAGATCGCGCGCCACGAGCTGGCGGCGCGCACGGCCCAGGTGTTCCACGCCTTCGTGCCGGACGTGGGCGCGGGCGCCCTCTACGGCTTCCGCGTCGAGGGGCCCTACGAGCCCGCCCAGGGACACCGCTTCAACCCCCACAAGCTGCTCCTCGATCCGTACGCGCGCGCGCTCGCCGGGAAGCTCGACCTCAAGGGCCCGGTCAGCGGCTACGTCTTCGACGGCGAGGACGAGGACCTCTCCTTCGACGATCGCGACAGCGCGGGCTCCGTGCCGCGGTCGGTGGTCGTGTCGGAGGACTTCGACTGGGCAGGCGAGCCCCGGCCCGCGCGCGCCCTCGCCGACAGCCTCATCTACGAGCTGCACGTCAAGGGGTTCACGCGCCGGCTGCCCGGCGTCCCCGAGGAGCTGCGCGGCACGTACCTCGGGCTCGCGCACCCGGCGGCCACTGCGCACCTGCGCGCGCTCGGCGCCACGGCCGTCGAGCTGCTGCCCGTCTTCGCCTTCGACCACGACGGCGCGCTCGCCGACCACGGGCGCGTGAACTACTGGGGCTACAACACGCTCGCCTACTTCGCGCCCCACGCGGGCTACGCCCTCTCGAAGGAGCCGGGCGCCGTCACGCGCGAGTTCAAGCAGATGGTCAAGGGCCTGCACGAGGCGGGCCTCGAGGTCCTCCTCGACGTCGTGCTCAACCACACCTTCGAGGGCAACGAGCGCGGCCCGACGCTCACCTTCCGCGGCCTCGACAACGCCTCCTACTACTACCTGCCCGAGGACAACCCCCGCTACGTCATGCAGTTCTCGGGCTGCGGCAACGCCCTCGACATGCGCTCGCCCTACGCGCTCGGCGTCGTGCTCGACTGCCTGCGCCACTGGGCGGTCGACATGCACGTCGACGGCTTCCGCTTCGATCTGGCGACGACGCTCGGCCGCGAGGGCCCGAGCGCGACCTTCGACCCGGCGGCCGGGTTCTTCCGCGCCGTCCACCAGGACCCCGTGCTGTCGCGCCTCAAGCTCATCGCGGAGCCCTGGGATCTCGGCCCCGACGGCTACCAGGTCGGCCGCTACCCCGTGCGCTGGTCCGAGTGGAACGGCCGCTTCCGCGACGCCGCGCGCCGCTTCTGGATGGGCGACGAGGACGCCGCCGCCGAGCTGGCCGCGCGCCTGGGCGGCTCGCCCGACCTCTTCGCGCCCGACCGCCCGCCGTCGGCGAGCATCAACTTCGTGACCTGCCACGACGGGTTCACCTTGCACGACCTCGTGACGTACGGGCAGAAGCACAACGAGGACAACGGCGAGGACAACCGCGACGGCACCGACGAGAACCTCTCGTGGAACTGCGGCGTCGAGGGCGAGACCGACGATCCCGCGATCCGGGCGCTGCGCGAGCGCCAGAAGCGGGACCTGCTCGTGACGCTGCTCGCGGCGCGAGGCGCGCCCATGATGACGGCGGGCGACGAGCTCGGGCGCACGCAGCACGGCAACAACAACGCCTACTGCATCGACGACGAGCGCACGTGGCTCGACTGGAACCTCGACGACGCGCGGCGCGCGCTCCTCGGCTTCACCAAGCACCTCGTGGCGCTGCGCGCCCAGCTGCCGGCCCTGCGCGCCGACGTCTTCGCCGCCCCGGGCGAGGGGGCGGGCGCCGCCGGCTGGTACGCGGCGGACGGGACGAGGCTCGGCCCGGAGGACTGGAAGCGGCGCGCCCTGCAGGGCGTCCTCCCCGGCGCGGGCGGCCCGAGCGTGCTCGTGCTCCTCAACGCCGACGCCGAGCCGGCCGTCTTCACGCTCCCGCCCGCGCCGGGCGTCTGGGTCCCGCGCGTCGACACGCGGCGAGCGGCGCCGCCCGAGGCCGCGCCGCACGTCCCCGGCTCGACCTACGAGCTCCTGGGACGCTCGGCGGCCCTGTTCGTTCACGCATGACGGCGCGCCCCACCTGTCACGGCGGCCACGGCGTGACTAACCTGAGAACAGGCAAGCCGGAGGTCCAGCAATGCACGTCTTCGAGGTCATGACCCGCAGGGTGTTCTCTTGTCGGCCTCATGACACGCTCGCCACGGCGGCGTCCCTCATGTGGGAGCACGACGTCGGCAGCCTGCCCGTCGTGGGAGAGGACGAGGAGGTGGTCGGCATGATCACCGACCGCGACATCTGCATGGCCGCCTATGTGCGCGGCGAGCGGCTCGCCGACGTCGAGGTCGCGAGCGTCATGTCGCGCGGCCTCCACGCCTGCGGGCCCGACGAGAGCGTGGCCAAGGCCGAGGAGCTCATGCGGCTCGACCGCATCCGCCGCACGCCCGTCATCGACGCGCGCGGGCGGCTCGTGGGGATCCTCTCGCTGGCCGACCTCGCGCGCGAGGCGATCCATCAGAAGCGGTGCAAGCACGGCGAGGCGCTCGACGCCGAGATCACGACGACGCTCGCCGCCGTCTCCGAGCCGCGCGCACACCGCCCCGGCGCCCCGAAGGAGCCGTCATGAGCGCCCGGGACGACGAGCCGTCCTCGGTGATCCCGCTGCCGCTCCCGCCGCCGACCTCGCGATCGCAGCGCGCGACGCTCAAGCGGCCGCCGCTGGGCCGACCGCCGGGGGCGCTCACGGTGGCCGAGATGACGGAGCGGATCTCGCGCGACGTCGGGCGCGCCGCGACCTCGGAGATCGAGCGCCGGCACGGCGAGCTGCGCCTGGAGCTGGCCGCCGACGTCCGGGGCGCGACCGGCCTCGCGATCGCCGCCATCGCCATGAACGCGCTGGCGATCGTGGCGTGCCTCGCCCTGTCGCGCGTCCTGCCGGCCCGCCTCCTGGCGGTGGGCCTGGCCGCGCTCACGCCGGTCTTCGCCTCCCTCGTCCTCGGCGCGGCGCGGCTCGGCATGCGGCGGCGCGCCGCGGCCCTCTCGAGGTGACGCCACGTCACCCGCCGGTGTCCGCCCGGCCCGTTCGGGCAGGTCGCGCCGCGCGCCGGCGCGTGGCACGCGGCTTGCGAAAACCCGCGGCGGCGCATGATCGAGCTCGGCGAGACCGTCGGGAACTACCGCGTGACGGCCAAGCTCGGCGAGGGCGGCATGGGCGCCGTGTACCTCGCCGAGCACCCGGTGATCGGCCGCAAGGCGGCCCTCAAGGTCATCCACCCGCGGCACGCGCGCAACGCCGAGGTCGTCGCCCGCTTCGTCAACGAGGCGACGGCCATCGCCCGCATCGGGCACGAGCACATCGTCGAGGTGACCGACTTCGGGCGCACGAGCGCCGGCGACCTGTACTTCGTCATGGAGTACCTCGAGGGGCGCACGCTCGCGGCGCTGCTCGCGACGGACGCGCCGCTGCCGCCCGCGCGCGCCCTGGCCATCGCCGCGCAGATCGCCGACGCGCTCGCCGCGTCGCACGAGCGGGGCGTCGTCCACCGCGACGTCAAGCCCGACAACGTCTTCCTCGTCCGCCGCGGCGAGGACGCGAGCTACGTCAAGGTCCTCGACTTCGGGCTCGCGAAGCTGGCGCGCGACGACGCCGCCCTCCCGGGCTCGCGCCCCGGCATCGTCATGGGCACGCCGCACTACATGTCGCCCGAGCAGTGCCGCGGCGAGCGCGACATCGACGCGCGCGCCGACGTCTACGCCCTCGGCGTCGTGCTCTTCCAGATGCTCACGGGCGCGCTGCCGTTCGCGGGCGGCGCCTCGAACGAGGTCCTGCTCAAGCAGGTCCGGACGCGGGCCCCGTCGGCGCGCGCGCTCGTGCCCACCCTCTCCGCGGCGCTCGACGAGGCCATCGCGCGCGCGCTCGCCAAGGAGCGCGCCGCGCGCTTCGAGACGATGGCGGCGTTCCGCGACGCCCTCCTGGACGCGGCCGGCGCGGGCGTCCGT
>DASZWW010000062.1:0-2242 GCA_035546175.1 Polyangia bacterium | reverse complement strand
GGGCGGCCCCGGCGCCGACGCGTCCCCGCGAGACTCGTCGTCGGGCGCCTCGGGCGCCGGCGGGACGGGCGGAGGCTCGGGCGGCGCCGCCGACGCGCTCGCGGCCGACGCGGGCGTGAGCCTCGTGACGGCGCAGTACCGGGCCTGCGTCGCCTACTTCCGCGCCGAGTGCAATCGCGAGGACGTCTGCGAGGGCGGCGGCGAGGTGGCCGACCCCTGCCCCACCATCACCGATCGCTGCCCCGACTCCGAGTTCGCCCCGGGCAGCCTGCGCACGCCCGAGAGCCTGCTCGCGTGCGCCGAGGCGTGGCGGACCCTGCCCTGCGACATGTTCGCGAGCGGGCAGTTCCCGCCCTGCGCGGGCATCGCCGGGTCGCTGCCCGACGGCGCGCCGTGCTCGACGGCGGTGCAGTGCGCGGGGCGCGCGTGCGGCAAGGGCAGCGACATGCAGCACCCGAGCTGCGGCGCGTGCGCGACGCGCGTCGTCTCGGGCGGCGGCTGCGGCGACGGCGGCGCCTGCCAGTACGACGAGGAGTGCATCAACGATGCGTGCATGAAGCTCGTCACCGGCGTCGCGCTCGGCCAGCCCTGCGACGACACGCACGTCTGCGCGTTGCCCAACCTCTGCGTCCGCACGGGGTCGGGCATCGCGACGACTTGCCAGCCGCAGCCCAAGCTCGGCGACGCGTGCTCGGGGCTCATCTTCTGCGGCGACGGGAGCCTGTGCACCGCCGCGGGGAAGTGCGAGGCGGCGCCGGCCGACGGGCAGCCCTGCAAGCGCGACGCGGCCTTCGACCGGTACACGTGCGCGACCGCGGACGTCTGCGACGAGGCAGCCGCCGGCGGGCCGACGTGCGTCGTGCGCCCCGGGATGGGCGTCGCGTGCACGCCCTCCCCGGGCGGCGAGCTCGAGCAGGGCTCGTGCGCGTCCGGGCTCTACTGCTCGTGCCCGATAGCCGGCACGGGCTGCACCTGCGTCCGCCGCCTCCAGGAAGGCGAGGCGTGCGGCGCGCCGGGAACGCTCTGCGTCCCCGGCACGAGCTGCGTCGCCGGCGCCTGTCAGGCGGTCATGCTGGGGACGATGGCCGCGCTCTGCGGGCCCTGAAGCGCGTCACGGCACGACGCCGCACGCGATGCGCGCGCCGCCGCCGCCCAGGGGCTTGGGCGTGTCGGAGTAGTTGTCGCCGCCCTCGTGGACCATGAGCGCGTGACCCGCGAAGTCGGCGAGCTTGAGGCCCTTGACCTCGAGCTTCTGCTTCGAGACGCCCTTGGCGTCGGCCTCGATCCTCGGCAGATCGCCCTTGTGCCCGCCGCCGGCCGGGCCCTTGTGGGCCTTCGTCGCGTCGGGATCGAAGTGACCGCCGGCGGACTGCGCGGCGGTCTTCTTGCCGTCCTTGTCCGCGGCCTCGCAGCTCCCCTTCTCGTGCATGTGGAAGCCGTGCTCGCCCGGCGGGAGGTCCTTGAGGTTCGTCTCGAGGGTGACGCCGTCCTTCGTCTCCTTGATCGTGATCGTGCCGGCGGGCTTCCCCACGCCTTCGGCCGTGACGAAGTTGAGCGGGACCTTGACGGGCTTGGCGGCGAGGACGGGACCGGCGACGCCGAGAAGCGTCGTCGCCGCGAGCGTGCAGAGGAGGGTTTTCATGAGCGATCTCCGTGGCGGGCGTTGGACTGCTGTTCGGCGGAGGCGGGCGAAACGCACGAATTCTAAGCCTGCTGGTGGTTCGTGCAATAATGGCCAGGACCGGGCGCGCGCATGACGGACCACGACGACAGCCACGACGACTCCGGCGTCAGCGCCGAGCGGCGGCGCTTCGAGCGGGTCCCGTCGCGCTCCCTCGTCGAGGTGCGGCTGCCCTCCTGGAGCGCGCTCCAGAGCGTCTACACGGTCAACCTCTCGATGGGCGGCATGCGCATCTCCCTCGGCTCGCGCGCGCCGCTCGGCACGGCGATCGACATCATCCTCACGCTGCCGAACGGCCAGCGGCTCCACCTGCCGGGCAAGGTGGCGCACCTCGGGCCCGCCGGCGACGGCGACATCGGCGTGCGCTTCGACGAGATGTCGCCCTCGACGCGCGAGGAGATCAAGCGCTACGTCCTCGAGCTGGCCTCGGGCCGCACGCCCGGCCCCGTGCCGAAGAGCAAGACGATCCCGCCCGGCCAGCTCATCAAGAAGAAGACCTGAGGCGTCGCCGTGCGCGCGCGCACGCGCTCCTGCAAGGTCAAGTGGATGACGCGCATCGCG
>DASZWW010000061.1:0-3064 GCA_035546175.1 Polyangia bacterium | reverse complement strand
CCCGGCAGGCGCGAGCGGCGCGAGCGGCGCGGCCGGCGGGGCGGCGGGCGCCGCGGGCGGCGGCGTCGACGGCGGCTCTGGAGACGCGCACGCGAGCACGCACGCGTTCCCGACGACGCAGACCGTGAAGATCATGGTGGTCGGCTCGTCGAACGAGATCGGCACCTGCTGGCGCGCCTACCTCTGGCAGGACCTGCACATGGACGGCATCACGAACTTCGACTTCGTGGGCCAGCAGTCGGGCGGGCCGAGCTGCACCGTCATGGGCTGGAACGACACCCAGGTCCAGGCGATGAGCGGCATCATCATCACGAACATCCCGCTCGCGACCTACCTCGGCTGGTTCAAGGCCAACCCGCCCGACATCATCCTCATGCACTTCGGCGGCGCCGACATCCTGGCCGGCATGCCCGTCGACGGCGTCATGAAGGCGTACGCCACGGCGCTCATGGCGGCGCGCATGGTGAACCCCAACGTCGTGCTGCTCATCGCCCAGCACAGCCCCGAGGGCAAGCCGGACATCGTCACGCTCAACGCCGACATCGCGGCGTGGGCGCCGACGGTCAGCACGGCAGAGTCGCCCGTCGGCGTCGTCGACCTCTACACGGGCATCACGGCGGCCGATCAGTCGGACGGCGTCCACTTCAACCAGACGGGATCGATCGAGGTCGCCAAGCGCTGGCTCGCGGCGCTCGAGCCGTACTTCAAGCCCTGAGGCCTTCAGGCGCGATACTCGACGCCGTCGTGCAGCGACACGATCACGAGGTCGCGCCCTGCGCCGGCCGAGTAGTCGTGCTCGGTCCCGGCGGCCGACTCGACGACGCTGCCCGGCCCGTAGACCTGCCCGCGATCCTCGAGGAGGCCGTCGAGCACGAAGGTGACCTCGTGGCCGAGGTGCCTGTGGTGGGGGAAGCGCGCGCCCGGCGCGAGGCGCACGAAGCCGGCCTCGACGACGGCGGCGCCCGCGCCGGGCGTGAAGTGGAAGTAGCGGACGCCCGGGAAGGGCGCGTCGCTCCAGGCGGCGGGGTCGTCGACCTTGGCGAGCAGCGCGGCGATCGCCTCGGCGCCGAGATCGGTGACGCGGCCGAGCGCGGCGGCGAGCGCCGCGAAGCGTGCCGGGCCCGCGAGGCTCGCGAGCAGGCGCGCCCGCAGCGCCGGCGGGGGCGCCTCGGCCTCGACCGTGGCGTCGACCCACGCGGAGAAGAGCTCGGAGTCGTCACTCATGCGTCACCCTCGCGAGGGCCGTCGAGGGCTCGGCGCAGCTGCTCCAGGGCGCGCGCGAGGCGCGACTTCACCGTGCCGGCGGGCACGCCGAGGCGCTCCGCCGATTCGGTCGCCGACAGACCCTCGAAGTAAGCGAGATCGAGCACGGCGCGCAGGTCCGCGGGCAGCGCGGCGAGGTGGCCGCGCACGCGGGCCCCGTCGACCGCCGCCTGCGCGCCCGGGGTCGTGGCGGCCCCCTCGACGTCGAGCCCGAGGCGGCCCGTGGCCCTGGCGTCGCGCGCGGCGCGGCCGAGGCGGTCGAGGGCGCGCGACCGCGCGCGCACGACGAGCCACGCGCGCACAGATCCGCGCGCGGCGTCGAACTCGGCGGCGTGCTGCCAGACCTCGAGGAAGACGTCGTGGACCAGGTCCTCGGCCGCGGCCTGGTCGCGAAGCATCCTCTTGGCGAGCCCCATGACGATCGGCGCGTGCAGGTCGTAGAGGGCGCCCAGGGCCGCGCGCTCGCCGCGCGCGATCGCCGCGACGAGCCCCACCTCCGCCTCGCGCTCCGGCGCCCCGGCGCGCGCGGCCACGGTCCTCGGCTGCCCCCCCAACATCGGCCCCGACCGTAGCAGCGGCGGCGCGACGGCGACAAGGGTCATGTGGGGTGTACGCGCGAGCCGCGTCATCAGATCGTTGCGATCGGCGCGGCGCGAAGTCGAGCTATCCTGCGCGCATGAGAGCCCCGACGACCCTCCTGGCCCCGCTCCTCCTCGTCGCCGGTTGCGCGACGACGCCCGCCACGCCCGCCGCCGCGCCCTCGGCGACGCTGGCGCGCCCCACCGTCCCCGACGCGATCGCCGTGCCGGCGGGCGCGGTCGTCACGGCCCACTTCCACGCGCGCGGCTCGCAGGTCTACGCCTGCGGCCCGGGCCCGGCGGGCGGCGCGGCCTTCGCGTGGACGCTCAAGCGGCCGGACGCGACGCTCTCGGGTGACGACGGCCAGCCTGTCGGCACGCACACCGCCGGACCGACCTGGACGTCGAACGACGGCAGCGCCGTCGTCGGCAAGAAGGTCGCCCAGGCCGACGCGCCGCAGGCGACGGACGTGCCCTGGCTGCTCGTGGGCGCCGTCTCGACCTCGGGCGCCGGCGTCTTCGCGGACGTCACCTTCGTCCAGCGCGTCGCCACGAGCGGCGGCAAGGCGCCCGCCGACGGCTGCGGCGCGGACAACGTCGGCGCCGAGCAGCCCGTGCCGTACACCGCCGACTACTACTTCTACCGCGGCGGCAAGCCGTAGACCGTGGAGGTTCGTTCGCGACGTCGCGTCAGTTGAAGGGGGCGGGCGCGCCCCAGATCACCGCGTCGAGGGTGCACAGGGCAGGATAGCCCGATGACTCCGTCCAGCGGACGTCGCCCACGAAGCGGCCCTCGAAGGCCTGGTTGCCGGGGTCGACGACGAGGAACGTGAGCTGGCCCTCGACCATCGTGGCGCGGGCCTGCTGGCCGTTCGGCAGGTCGATGGTCGGGTTCCCGGGGGCGAGAAGGAAGACGGTCTGCGGGTTGAGCGTGGGCGGAAGAGACACGATGAACGACCACGAGACCGCGCCGAGGTCCATCGTCGTCGTGCACTCGACCACGTGCGGTCCCGGCGCGCTGGGGTCGGTCGCGCCCGTGAGGTTGTTCCCGACGAGGCACGGGTTCACGAAGGTGAGCGTGCCGATGCCGCCGTCGCAGCTCGTCATCGAGAACGTGGGGTCCGCGCGCGAGAGGTCGACCGCGCCCACCTCGTAGGGCGCCCCGAACACGCCGGCGGCGCCGGTGCCCGCGGCGCCCGGCGTCCCCGCGCCGCCGCCGCTCG
>DASZWW010000060.1:0-4339 GCA_035546175.1 Polyangia bacterium | reverse complement strand
GGACATGGGGTGGATGCACGACACGCTCGAGTACTTCAAGCAGGACCCCATCGGGCGGCGCTACCACCACCACAAGCTCACGTTCCGCAGCATGTACTTCTGGAGCGAGAACTTCGTGCTGCCGCTGTCGCACGACGAGGTGGTGCACGGCAAGCGCTCGCTCATCGAGCGCATGCCCGGCGACCTGTGGCAGCGCTTCGCGAACCTGCGCGCGCTCTACGGCATGATGTGGGCGCAGCCCGGCAAGAAGCTGCTCTTCCAGGGCGGCGAGTTCGGGCAGTACAAGGAGTGGGCGCACGACTCGAGCCTCGACTGGAACCTGCTCGGCGAGACCGCGTTCCACGCGCAGCTCATGACCTACGTCGCCGAGCTCAACCGCCTGTACCGCTCGCACCCCGCGCTGTACGCGCACGACGTGGGCGTCGAGGGCTTCGAGTGGATCGACGCCAACGACGCCGAGAACAGCGTCTACTCGTTCTTCCGCCGCGGCAAGGGGCCGCGCGACGTCCTCGTCGCCGTCTTCAACTGCACGCCCATCCCGCGCTACGAGTACCGCATCGGGGTGCCCGACGCCGGAGGCTTCGTGGGCCGCTGGAAGGAGCTGCTCAACAGCGACTCGGAGATCTTCGGCGGCAGCGGCCTCGGCAACCTGGGCGGCGTCGAGGCCGAGCGCTTCCCCTGCCACGCGCGCGGCGCGTCGGTGCGGCTCACCTTGCCGCCGCTGTCGGCGCTGTACTTCGTCCCGGAGTGACCGGGCGCGGGCTCAGTCCCAGCGGACACCGACGAAGGCGAGGAGCGCGAGCGGCGTCATGTGGGCGCTCGGACGTCCCAGCCAGCCGGCCGTGGCGTCGAGCCCGATCGAGAGGCGTTGCGCGGTGGCGAGCGCGAGATCGTAGGAGCCCGTGACGCTCGCCAGGCCGCCGAAGACGGCGCTGAGCGTGTCCGTGATCGGGCGTGCGTCCTGGACGAGGATGGGGCCCGTGAGCCAGCCGCAGGCGAGCTCGAGCCGGGCGCCGAGGGTCACCGGCGCGCGGGCCAACGGGAGCGACAGGAAGGCGCCCGCGTGGGGAACGAGCAACCGATCGCGCACCGACCCCGCGCCGAGGCCGAAGCTCTGGTCGATGCTCGGCGCGGCGAGGAGGCCCGCGACGGCGCCGACCGTGACGCGGCCGGTCTGCCACTCCGCGCCGAGCGCCACGTTCAGCGCGGGCCCGGAGAGCGTCGAGTCGTGGTCGTGGCGATAGCTCGTGATCGCCCAGCCTCCGGCGACGTCGACGGCGACGGCAGGCGCGCCCACGGCTGGGGCGGCGTGGAGCGCGAGGAGCGCGAGCGTCGGGGCCGTGAGTGTCCGCATCGAAAACCTCCACGCATCCTACAAGCACTTGGCGGGCCGCTGCCCTCCGACGTCAGCCCTTCGGCTTGGCCGGACGCAGGCCCTTGGCAAAGAGGCCGACGCCGCCGCCGATGAGGCCGAACATGAAGATCGTGTTCCAGAGGCTCGTGGGCTGGAAGTAGATGTCCAGGTTCATGAGGATGCCCGTGAGGATGAGGAGCACGCCGCCCACGAGGAGGATCCACCCCCACGGCGAGCCGCCGTTGAAGAAGAGCACGCCGATGCCGATGAGCAGCGGGAGCAGCGTCATGCCGAAGCTCTGGCCGGGCGTCCCGAAGAAGCGCCAGAACGAGGTGTGGACCGTGACGTGGCTGAAGACGATGTAGACGCCCCCGGCGATCATGGCCAGGCCGGCGAGCGCCTCGCCGAGGCCGCCCGGCGTGCCGCCCGGGCCCTCGAACCTCCGTCCTCCGACGCTCGCGCCCGTCTCGCCCATGTGCAGCGATAGTAGCTTGCTCTCGGGCGCTTCGCGAGGAAGGCTAGGGGCGTGCAGGGTCTGGAGGACGAGGCGATGATCCGCGAGCGGGTGCTGCCGCAGTACCCGGGGTGGAGCGAGGCGGTGATCTCGCCGCTGCCGGGCGGGCTCATCAACCGCACGTTGCTGCTCGAGGTCGAGGACGCGCGCGCCATCCTCCAGCGCGTCAGCCCGGTGTTCTCGCCGCGCATCCACGAGAACATCGCCGCCGTGACGGCGCGCCTCGCCGAGGCGGGCGTGACGACGCCGCGGCTCGTGGAGACGCGCGCGGGCGCGGCGTACGTCTCGGGGCCCGAGCTCGGGGCGGGCGTGTGGCGGATGCTCACCCACGTCGAGGGCGTCGGCTTCGACGCCGTGACGACCGGGCGGCAGGCGCGGTCCGCCGGCCTGCTCATCGCGCGCTTTCACCGCGCGCTCGACGGTCTCGAGCACGAGTTCGTGGGCATGCGAGCCAACGTGCACGACACGCCGGCGCACCTGCGGCGCCTCGCCGAGGTCGCGGCCACGGGCGCCCAGCACCGCCTCGGCACCGAGGTGCGCGCGCTCGCCGAGGAGATCGCGACGGCGGCCGAGAGGCTGCCGGCGCTGCCCGCGCTCGCGCCGCGCGTGTGCCACGGCGACCTCAAGTTCAGCAACCTCCTCTTCGCCGATCACGAGCCGCCCGCGTCGGAGCGGGCCGTGTGTCTCATCGACCTCGACACGGTGGGCCCGCTCTCGCTCGCCTACGAGCTGGGCGACGCGTGGCGCTCGTGGTGCAACCGCGCGGGCGAGGACACGCCCGCGCCGCGCCTCGACCTCGACGTCATGCGCGCGTCGCTCGAGGGTTACCGCGAGGGTATGGGCACCGGCATCGACGCCGAGACGCGGCGCGCGCTGGTCCTCGGCGTCGAGTGGGTCAGCCTCGAGCTCGCGGCCCGCTTCGCGGCCGACGCCGTCCTCGAGAGCTACTTCGGCTGGGACCCTCGCCGCTACGCCGGCCGCGGCGAGCACAACCTCGTGCGCGCGCGCGGCCAGTGGTCGCTGCACGGCGCCTTCGTTGCGACGCGCGCCGAGCGCGAGGAGATGCTCGAGCGCGCGCTGGCGTAGCGCGCGAAGGACTACTCGGCGAGCGGCAGGATGCCGTGCGCGCGCGCCGCGGCGACGTCGACGAGCTCGAACCCGGGGTCGTCCTGGCTGTCGGCGTCGAGCTCGTCGAGGCCCTTCCCGAAGGCGTCCGGGAACTCGTTCGTGCCGATCATCGTCGTCTCGACCGGCCACAGGACGCTCGAGCCCGGCGCCGAGGCGACGCCCACGTAGGCGTGCCCCGTCTTGAACACGAGGACCGGACGCATGCCGACGAGCTCGAGCACCGAGGCGAAGAGCAGCGAGCCCTCGAGGCAGTTCGCCGAGAGCGCGTCGAGGGCCTCCGAGGGCCGGCGCACGTGCTGGAAGCCGTCGAAGAACGAGCTCGAGACGTCGCTGTACTGGGTGTGGAGCGAGCGGAGCGCCGTGTAGATCGACCCGAGCGCGTCCTGCGCGACGTCCTCGCGCGTGACGTTGCGCGACCAGCTCACCGACACCGTGGGGTACGTCTGCGTGTTGAACACGACGAGGACGTAGGCGCCGGGGGTCTCGCTGACCTGGGCCGACGCGCCGGACGTCTGATCGGCCCAGACCTCCGCGGCGTCGCGCGCGTCGCCCTCGCGCCACGCGTCGAACTGATCGGGGGTGAAGAGGTACACGTCGACGACGTCGTCGCCTCCCGAGACGGAGGCGAGCGACCAGGCGATCGGCTCGCCGGCCTCGACGACGACGAGCTCGGACGCCCAGGTCTGCGCGTCGAGGTCGGAGGAGCGGAGCCAGGGATCGCGCTCGTACGGGTCGGCGCCGTTGCCGAAGCGCCCGAAGACGCTCTGCGAGGCGGCCAGGCGCTGGAGCTGATCGATCTTCGGGTCGCCCGGCGTCACGAAGACGGTCGCGAGGGCCCGCATGTCGTCGAAGGCGATGGCCCCGTCCTGCCAGGCGATCTCGTCCACCGGCGAGATCGAGAGCGGCTGCATCGTCGCGCCGAGGACGGCGCCGCCCGAGGAGAGGCTCGCCTCGAGGCGGCCGGGCGTCGCGGCGCGCAGCGCGTAGAGCTTCGCGAGGTCGAACGCGGGCGTGAGGCAGTGGCGCGAGTGGCCGGAGGGGACGGCCAGGTCTTGCGCCGCGTCCTCTCCGTAGATCGCCATCTCGACCGTGAGCGTCGCCGAGAAGGGCGAGCCCGGGTTGTCGACGTCGACGCAGGCGAGGTCGGTCGGGAAGGGATGATCGAGGGGGTGCCCGAGCAGGTGCGCCATGTACGTCGGGAAGACGAGCCCGCGCGCCGCGTCCGGGATGAGCGCCGGGAACGACCATTGAACGCCGACGCCGGCGCCCGCGCCGGCGTCGGGCGCGCTCGGCGCCGGGACCGAGGTCCGCGGCGTGGGGGCCGGGGCCGGCGAGGAGGGCGG
>DASZWW010000059.1:0-1756 GCA_035546175.1 Polyangia bacterium | reverse complement strand
CGGACGCGACCGGCGCCGGCGTCGAGCTCGAGGCGGGCGCGCTGCGCGGGCTGCTCGCGCTCGAGCGCGCCTGGTCGGAGCGGGCCACGACCCGCGCCGGCCTGGGCGTGGGCGTCGACGTCGTGCGCGCGCGGCCCGAGGCGGCGATGAGCGACGCCGCCGTGCTCGCGCCGGCGTTCACGCGGGCGTTCGCCGTGGGGCGCGCCGCCGTGGCGCTCGATCTGCGCCTCTCGCGCCGCACCTGGCTCGTCGCGGCCCTCGCGGCCGACGTCGACGTCACGGGCCAGGGCTACGCCTTCGGCCGCGGCGGCGGCGGCGAGGAGCTGGTCCTCAAGCCCTGGATCGTGCGGCCCGCGGCCGCGCTGGGGCTCGCCTTCCCATGAGCGCGCGCGCCCTCGGCCGGCTCGTGCTCCTGCCGCTCGCGCTCGCGGCCTGCGACGGCGGCGTTCAGTCGCTCGGCTGGACGTTCGCGCCGGGGCCGAACGACAGCAGCCTGCCGGGCGACACGTTCCTGCCGTGGGCGGGCGGCCCCGCGTACTACCGGCGCTGGACGCTCGGGCCCTCGTCGGATCCGTCGTTCTTCCCCGTCGCCGTCTGGCTGCAGAGCCCGCCCAACGCCGCCAAGTACGCCGCCGTGGGCGTCAACACGTTCACGGGCCTCTGGATGGGCCCCACCGACGATCAGCTCGCGGGGCTCGCCGACGCGCACATGGCGACCTACTGCGATCAGTCGGGCGCGTGGAGCACGCACCTCGACGATCCGACGATCGAGGCGTGGATGCAGCCCGACGGTCCCGACGACGCGCAGATGAACGCGAGCGGGGGCTATGATCCCTGCGTCGCTCCCGCGACGGTCCAGGCGGCCTACGCGGCCTTCGTGGCGTCCGATCCGCGCCGGCCCGTCTACCTCGGCCTCGGGCGCGGCGTCGCCGACACGCAGTGGAACGGCCGCGGCACCTGCACGGGCGACACCGGGTCCTACCTCGAGTACGCGAAGGCCGGCGACCTGCTCGCGTTCCACATCTACCCGCACGAGGACGGCGTGCCCATCGAGACCGTCGCCCAGGGCGTCGACAACCTCCTCGGCTGGTCGGAGGCGAAGAAGCCGATCTCGGCCACCATCGAGGCCTCGGACATCAACGACCACGGCCGCCCCACGCCCGCCGAGCTCGCCGCGGAGGTCTGGATGTCGCTCGTGCACGGCGCCGCGGGCGTGCAGTACTTCTGCCACCGCTTCCTGCCGACCTTCAGCGAGACCGACTGCCTCGACGACGCCCCCACGAAGGCGGCCCTCGCCGAGATCAACGGGCGCATCCGCGCGCTCGCGCCCGTGCTCAACACGCCGAGCGTCGCCAACGGCGTCACCGTGTCCTCGTCGACGGCGAGCATCCCCGTCGACGTGATGCTCAAGCGGCAGGGCGGGGCGACGTACCTCTTCGCCGTGGAGATGCGCGCGGGCGCGACGACGGCGACGTTCACGCTGCGCGCCCTGCCCGCGACGGCCTCGATCGAGGCGATCGGCGAGGGGCGCGCGCCGCCGGCGACGGCCGTCGCGGGGGGCGTGACCTTCAGCGACGACTTCTCGGGCTACGGCGTGCACCTCTACAAGATCACGTACTGAGCCCGGTCCGCGGCGCCGGGCGCGCGCGCGCTGCGTCAGGATCGTGATCCGAAAGGGCGCCTCGCCTCCACAGGAGGCGCGCATGAAGCACGGCATGTGGGTGCTCGCGGCCGCCCTCCTCGGCGCGCCGGCGTG
>DASZWW010000058.1:0-20454 GCA_035546175.1 Polyangia bacterium | reverse complement strand
CGCGCCGGCCGCTCCCGCGTCGACGGGGGGCGTCGCGCCGCCGTCGGTGCCCGCGTCGGGCAGGCCCGTGACCGGGCCGGTGGCGACGCCCGTCGCGCCCCAGAAGACGAGGTAGCCCGTGTTGCCGCGCTCGACCTTCACGGACATGAGCGTCTTCGCCATGGGAGCCAGCTCGACGCCGAAGATGTTGTGGTGGTTCGCCTCGGCGATCGTCGTCGTCTTCGTCCACTTCGCGAGGTCGCCCGCGAGCACGAAGACCTTCGGATCGGTGGGGGCATTGAAGAAGTCGGGGATCGTCGCCATCGTGGCGTCCGTCGTCGCGTCCGAGTAGGTGAGCGTGATCGTCACGGTCGTGCCGCTGTTGGCGCCGTGGAAGAAGAGGAAGAGCTTCGAGTACGTCGCCGTCGGCACCGGGAAGGTGAACGTCTCGGGCGGTATCTTGGTCGCGCCCATCGTGATCTGCGGCTTGACGAGGTGGTTCTGGGGCGACGTCGCGGGGGCGTCGTTCGAGACGTTCAGCACGATCTCGGGCCGACCGTTGGCGGCCGGGAAGTGACCGTCGTCGGGCAGGGAGTTCGCCACGTTGCCGGGCGACTTCATCATCGCCACGGCCTTGGTCGCGAACCCGTTCTGCGCGCCCGTGCCGACGTCGCCGTTGCCCCCGTCGATGGCGAGCGTGAAGGGGACGATCGTGCCGTTCGTCAGCGTGAAGACGCTGCGCGTGTCGAGGATGCCGGGCAGCGGGATCTGCACGACCGTCTGCGCGCGCGCCGTGCCCGCGCCGAGCGCGAGCAGCGCGCCGGCGAGCGTCGAGAGGGTGGCGGTCCGGGGGCGTCTCATGCGTCGCGTCCTCCAAAGGCTGCGAGGCCGCGAGGCTGCCTGCGGCCAGCGTGGAGTGCGAGGTTGGCACGTCGGCGCGCCGAGGGATAGCCCCCGTTGCATCGGCGGGGCCCGCGACGCGCCTCTCGCCGCTCGGCCCCGAGGTCGGGTACGCTCTGGCCATGAGAGCCGCTCGGCCGTACGGCGCCGGCGCCTGCGTCGCCGTCTCGGCGCTCGTCCTTGGATGCGGCCGCTCCTACCTCGATCTCGCGGCCGAGAGCGCGCCCGCCGACGCCGGATCGGCGCCGGCCTCCGTCGATGCGGGTCCGCCCGCGCCGCGGGCCCGCGCGTTCCAGAGCTGTGACGTCCCCGGGCCCGGCATCGACGACTGCGGCCCGAGCAAGGAGAGCTGCTGCACGTCGCTTCCCGTGCCGGCGGGGAAGTTCATCCGCTCGTATGACGGCGTGAGCTGCCCGGGCGGCCCGTCGCCGGCGCCGCCGCCCGCGCTCGGCTGCTACCTCAGCACCGATCACTGGGCGTCGGTGAGCGCGTTTCGCCTCGACAAGTACCTGGTGACGGTGGCGCGCTTCAAGGCCTTCCTGGCGTCGATCCGCGCGAGCGGGTGGCGGCCGGCGGAGGGCGACGGGCGGCACGTTCACCTCAACGGCGGCCGCGGCCTCGTCGAGCCGGACACGGGCGAGACCGAGGCGGGCTGGAGCGCCGCGTGGAACGACGACACGCTCGCCCTCGACCCCGGTGACAACGACAACACCGTACCGGAGATGTCGATCAACGGCATCACGTGGGCGCAGGCGTACGCGTTCTGCATCTGGGACGGCGGCTTCCTTCCGTCGGAGGCCGAGTGGAACTACGCGGCCTCGGGCGGCGAGGAGCAGCGCGTGTACCCGTGGTCGTCGCCGCCGCAGGACACCACGGTCGACTGCGCCCACGCCGCCTACACGGGCATGCTCGACCCCGACGCCTGCGTCGCGAGCACGGCCTTCTTCGTGGGCGCGAAGTCACCGGCGGGCGATGGGCGGTGGGGGCAGGCCGATCTCGCGGGCCTGCGCGCCGAGTGGACGCTCGACTGGCTGGCGGACTACCTCGACCCCTGCGTCGACTGCGCGACGCTGCGCCGCCCCGCCGGCGCGGTGGTCTCGCGCGCCGTGCGCGGCTACTCCCACGTGGGGGCGGCCGCGCCGCCGCACCTGCTGACCTCGGTGCGCGGCGACGACTCGTACGGCTGGAACGGGTTTCGCTGCGCGCGCAGCCCGTGAGCGCGGCGGGCCTCGAAGGCGGCTCGCGCGTCAGCGATCTGACGGGCCCTCAAGGGCCGAGGGCTTTGCGCCGACACGTCATTTGACTCGTTGCCCCATTCACGAGGAACATCGCGCGAGCGGCGCGGTGTCTCCGAAGGGGCGGGGCGACCGGGCAACGTCGGCGAACAGGAGGCAACCATGTCGGTGATCCAGGTAGGTCTGGTCGATACAACGGGGAAGCTCGACGCCGCGCTCGTCGACGCCACGGCAGCCGCCCTCAACATCCAGGTCATGCGCGACCTGCCGCAGTTCTGGGAGATCAAGGCGACGGTCCGGCACCTCCCCGATCCGAAGCACGTCCCCGCGGGCGTGTGGCCCGTGCTGCTCGTCGACAAGCTGCCGCCCGACGAGGGGGGTGTCCACCTGGACAGGAACCACCAGCCGTACTCGCTCGTGATCGGCACGCCGGGGAGCGAGGACTGGACGATCGACGCGAGCCACGAGACGATCGAGATGCTCTGCGACCCGTGGGGCAACCGCTTCCAGACCTCTCGCGCCATCGGGATCGTCGGCGCCGGCGTCCAGGACGCGACCGGAGAGTTCAACTACCTCGTCGAGGCGTGCGATCCCTGCGAGGGCAACCAGTACGCGTACTCGATTCACGGCATCGCGGTGTCCGACTTCATCACGCCGCACTTCTACGATCCGGTCGTCACGCCGGGGACGCGCTACAGCTTCGGCGGCAACGTCAAGAAGCCGCGGCAGATCCTCCCGGGCGGGTACATCTCCTTCGTGGACACGCAGAAGCACGAGATGGAGCAGATCCTGTGGATCGGCGCGAAGCCGGCGCTCCGGAACCTGGGCCCGGCGACGGGCGCCAGCCTCCGCGTCTTCGTCGACGGCCAGACGCGGCAGCTCGTGCGCGACAGCCGCACGCCGAACGACGCGCTCACGAGCGAGAACAAGGCGCGCCGGAGCGCGCTTCACGCGGCCGCCCGGGCGCGCGGGGAGGCGTTCGCGGCGGCGTACAAGTAGCCGCCCCCGCGCGGGAGGGGGGGCTCGGGCAAGGGCGGCTTTTCCCACGCTCGCTCCAACGCTCGGTTCAACGCGCCGGCGGCAAGTTCGTGGTGTTCGAAACCACCACGAAAGGACACGCCATGAACCTCAAGACGAAGCTCGCGAAGACCTCCCTCGCCCTCCTGCTCGTGCTCGGCGGTTCGGCGAGCGCCCGCGCCGAGGGCGGCGCCGCCTCGGCCGCGCGCGCCGACATCCAGAAGACGCTGGGCTTCGTGCCCCAGTTCTTCCTGAAGTTCCCCGACGAGGCGCTCCCCGGCGTCTGGGACGAGATGAAGTCGTTCCAGCTCAACCCGGGCACGGCGCTGCCGGGCCGGGTCAAGGAGCTGGCGGGCCTGGCGGTCGCGGCCCAGATCCCCTGCCGCTACTGCATCTTCGCGCACACCGAGCTCGCGAGGCTTGACGGCGCGAGCGAGACGGAGATCGGCGAGGCGGTCGCCATGGCCGCCATGACCCGGCACTGGAGCACGTTCCTGAACGGCATCCAGACCGACGAGGCGAAGTTCCGCGGCGAGATCGCCAGGATCGTCGCCAACGTCAAGCAGGCGGCGGCGAGCCACGCGCCGGCGGGGAAGCCCATCGCCGTCGTCGACGGCCAGACGGCGCTGGCAGAGGCGACGCAGATGCTCGGCTACGCGCCCGAGTTCCTCACCCGCTTCCCGGCCACCGCCCGGGCCGGCGCCTGGCGGCAGTTCCGCGACGTCCAGCTCAGCCCGGCGACGGCCATCGCGGGCAAGAACAAGGAGCTCATGGGCCTGGCGGTCGCGTCCCAGATCCCGTGCCGCTTCTGCATCATCGCGCACACCGAGTTCGCCAGGCTCAACGGCGCGACCGACGCCGAGATCACCGAGGCGATCGCGATGGCCTCGCTCACGCGCGACCTGTCGACGCTGCTCAACGGCCTGCAGGTCGACGAGACGCAGTTCCGCAAGGACATCGAGCGCATCGTCAAGGGCGCCGCGGCCGCCGCGAAGCGGGACCGCACCGCCTCGCGCTGACCGCCGCGCGATGGACGGGGCCGCAGCGGCGCGCGCCGCCTCGGCCCCGGCGCGTCGCGAGGGACGTCCTCAGTCGGAGGTCGCGCCGTCGCTGCCGTCGCCCGAGCCCTCGTCGGCGCCCGCCTCCGCGTCCGAGCCGCCGCTCCCGGCGGCGCCGTCCTGCGGGCGTCCCAGGCTCGAGCAGGCCGGGTTCTCGCACTGCACGTCGCCGGAGGCATCGCAGGTGCAGGCGCCGCACCCGAGCAACGTGAACGGCTTGCCGACGGGCTCCTCGCTGCCGTTGATGATGCACTGGGGCCCCGAAGTGCAGGCCGCCGCCGCCAGCGCGGCGAACATGACCAGGGCCGCGAGGCCCCTCGAGCGCGGCGCCGTCAACACGCGCTCAATCGTAACAAACGCCGCGGCCGCGAGGAACTGCCTCCCGCTCGGCGAATGGCGCGGCGGTCACGGGCGCAATTGGCTCTCCTCTCGACGGGTCCGCGAGCAAAACGCGGGCTTCTCGCCGCGACGTTCCGCTTCGATGCGCTCGCGCAGGTAGGGCTCGACCTTCGCCCACCACTCGGCGTGCCGCGGGTGATCGAGCCAGTTCTCCTCCTCGAGGTAGGCGAGGCCCCCGCCGAACCAGCCGGTCGGCGAGTCGTTCAGGAAGACGATGCTGCGATAGCCGCCGCGCGCCAGCGCCCGGTGAAAGCGCGCCGCCCATGCGGGCACCGGAGCGCCCTTGGGCCTGGCCCGCCGCTCGAGCAGGGCGTAGTGGAGCAGGTCCTCTCGCGTCCTCGTCACGTGAGGGATGTACGGCAAGCCGTACGGAGGCCGCACCCGGTGCTTGGTGCGATTCCAGAGCACCCGGCGCACCTCCATGTGGTCCGGCGTCGTCTTCGTGGCGAAGCGCATCTCGACCTCCGCCACGGCGTCGGCCTCGCAGATGACGGCCTCCCACGTGCACGGACAGTCCAGCGCGCGCGCCGCGCACGCCCGGGCGACGGAGACGAGCACGATCAAGGCCCCCAGCGTTCGACGCGGATCGATCATCGGTCGGCTCCTTCGTTCGCGCCGGCGGGCGGCGCCATGGGTCGCAGGAGGCGAAAGGTCTCGTCCCCGATCGTCACCCGCGAGGCCCGAGCATCGCCCGCCGCGGCCGCCACCAGCGGCGCGGCGGTGGCGACGCCCTCGCGGGAGCCGTCCTCGTGCGCGCCGGCGGACGCGATCGAGACCACGCGCCCAGCGGGGTCCCGGACGACGTCGGTCACGACCTCGACGTGGCCGCTGGTGGTCCCGCGCTGGATCGAGAGGAGATCCCCGGGCCTGACGTCGTCGAGCGTCCCCACGGGTTGGAAGAACCTGGACTGCGACGGCAGCGTGTTGGCGGTGGCGTAGTGGCTCTGCGCGTTCAACGGGAACGGGAGCCCGGTCCGCTCGAAAGACTCGCCGACGAAGACGTTGCACTTCCAGGCCCCCTTCCCAGCGTACGACGGCGACGAGAGGTCCGGGTTCTGGCAGCGCGCCTTTCCTTCGAGGGCCCACTCGGAGAGCTGCCCGGGCGCGGGGCGGTCCTCGGCGACGAGCCGCCGCGCCGCCGAGGCGAGGCGCTCGCCCTGGCTCGCCGAGATCGGCTCCGGCGCCACCGCCGCGCTCCGCATGGCGCCCCAGAGGCCGCGCTCCTCCTTCGAGGCGAGGCCGGCGGTCTGGCGGTCGAGGCGATCGATCTCGTCGTAGAGGTCGTCGAGCGCCCGCGGACCGCTCACCCGGCCGTCGGGCTTTCCGTCGAGGTCGTCGAGCCGGCCGGCGTCGAGGCCGGCGCCCGCGAGGGCCGCCTTCAGGTCGGCGTCGTCGAGGTCGATCGCGGCGTTGGAGAACGCGTCAGCGAACTGCTTCCGGGAGATCCCGCTCATGCCGGCTCATCGGCCGGCGGCGGGAATGGTTGCGCATCAGCCGCGCGCGAGCCAGTCGGGGACGGAGGTGCGCGAGGCGCCCGCGGCCACGGGCCCCCACACGCGCGCGCACCGCTCGGCGAACGCCGCGCGCGCCGCGGGCAGCCGCGTCGTGACGTTCGCCGGCAGCATCGCGTAGACGCGCTCGAGGACCTCGGGCGCGACGCCCTCCGAGCTCCAGGCGAAGCCCTGCGCGTACATCTCCGCCTCGGCGTCGGTGGCGGGCGGCGGGAAGGCGCTCGCCGCGCGCAGGAAGGGCGGCACGTGCGCCTCCTCGAGCGCGAGGTGCTGGTCGATCAGGGCCGACAGCTCGGCGATGACCGCCGCGGCCGCCGCCGCGCCCGCCGGCAGCTCGGCGAAGGCCGCGTCGCCGCGCGCGAGCAGCGGATCGATGCGGGCGTGCTGGGCCGACAGCTCGTCGAAGACGGGCGCGAGCTCGGGGTGCGCGCCGCGCATGCCCGGGAACATCTGCCCGTCCTCGACCTCGTGGTGGCCGTGGAGCGCGCCGCGGTACTGCGCCCACTCGGCCGCGAGGTCCGGGGCGCGCGCCCCCTCTCCCGCGACGACGCGCCCGACGGCGGACGCGAAGCGCGCGAGATCGCGGCGGAAGGCGTGGTGGGACATGAGCAGCGCCGTGGCGATCGAGGCGCTGCCGTCGTCGTTCAGGAGGGCCGGGGTGGTCGTCATGTCTGTCTCCTCTCACGGGCGACGAGCGAGCCCGCGTGAAATCGACACCGCCGCGCGAAATCGTCTCGGCGCGGCCTGAAGGCGGGACGCCCTCGGTCCGCGGTGCTCGACGACGCGCGGACGAAAAGGGCTGGACAAACATTCAACCGTTTGGTTGAATATCGCCCATGGACGACCTGAGCACGGTCTTCGGCGCGATCTCGCATCCCTCGCGGCGCGCGATCCTGCGGCGCCTCGCGGAGGGCCCGGCGCGCGTGACGGACATCGCCGCGCCGTTCGACCTGTCGCTGAACGCCGTCTCGAAGCACCTCAAGGTGCTCGAGGGCGCCGGGCTCGTCGCGCGGGAGAGGCAGGGCCGCGACCACCTCATCCGCTTTCGGGGCGAGCCCCTGCGCCTCGTCTCGCGGTGGGTGCACGAGTACGAACGGTTCTGGACGCAGCACCTCGATCGATTCGAGGAGTACTTCAGAGAGAAAGGGAAGAAGAAGCCATGAGCAAAGGCAAGCTGGTGAGCACGACCAAGACGATGGAGCTGACCTTCACCCGCACGATCCCGGCGCCGCCGGCGGAGGTCTTCGCGGCCTGGATGGATCCGAAGCACCCGGGGCACCCGTGGATCGGCGCGAAGAAGCTGCTCTTCGACGGCCGCGTCGACGGGCTGTTCTACTTCCTGCACGTGACGGACGACGGCGTGCCGCTGCCGCACTACGGGCGCTTCATCTCGATCGAGCGCGACCGGTCCGTGCAGTGCGGCTGGATGTCGCCCTTCACGGACGGTCGGGAGTCGGTCGTGACCGTCACCTTCGAGAAGAAGGGCGGCGACACGCTGCTGACGCTGACCCACGCCGACCTGCCGGACAGCGAGGAGGGCCGCCTGCACGACGACGGCTGGAAGGAGTGCCTGGGGAAGTTCGGGGAGTCGTTCCCCGCCGGCCGCGCGCGCTGATCGGCCGGAACGTTCGGGCATAGCTTCGGGGGCGCGCGCGTGGCACCATCGCGCGACGCGCATGACCCCGACCCGAGCCTTCGTCCTCAGCGCCGCCGCCGCCCTGGCCTGCGGCGCGTGCAGCTCGAGCAGCAATGCGCCCAACATCGACGCGCCCGTCTCGCACGACGGCCCGTCGGACCGCGCCGACGTGGGGCCCGAGGCCGACGGCGGCGACGGCGCCGACGCGCCGGGCGACGGACCCGCGCCGCCCACGCTCACCGCCGCGTTCGTCAAGGCGATCGACCTGCCGGGCATCCCCGTCGGGGCCGCGTACAACGCCGGCACGAAGAAGGCGTACTTCGCCTGCGTGACGCCCGCGGGGGCGAGCGCGGGCGTGGCGGTGGTCGACGATGTCCAGGACGAGGTCGTCGCGACGATCACGCCGGCCGCCGCCGTCTCGAGCCTCGCCGCCGACGCGACGACGAAGGTCGTCTACGCGGCCGAGGGCGCGGCCATCGAGGTGATCGACAGCGCGAGGGACGTGGTCGCGAAGACGGTGACGATCCCGGACGGCTCGATCATCGCCGGTCTCGCCGTCGACGAGTCGCACGACAAGACCTACGTCGTCACGACGGGCGTGGGCGGGACCGAGCTCTTCGTGCTCGACGGTCCCACGGCGACGCTGACCAGCCTGCGGCAGCCGCTGCTCGCGCCCGTGGGCATGCCGGTGGCGGCCGTCGACGGCCCGACGCAGCAGCTCTTCATCCTCGGCAACGACAGCCAAGCGGAGGGCCTGGTCGTGACGCTCGACGCGCCGAGCGGAGTGCCCACGCACGTCTTCGCGACGCCCGGCAAGCTCGATCCGGCCGTGTCGGGCGTCGTGCTCCTCGGCGGCGGGGGCGCGGCGCTGCTCGCCGTGAGCCCCGGCGTCGTCGAGGGCCTCATGCAAGGGGAGTTCACGCTGCCGGCGGCCTTCAAGCCGGCGGGCGTGACCGCGGCGGACCTCGGCCAGGGGCCCATCGTGCTCGTGGCCGGCTTGCGCGCCGGCGGCGGGCTGGAAGGGCTCGGCGTCGACACGTCGACGGGCGGCATCTCTCCGTTCCAGGTGCCGCTCGCCGCCGACCTGCCCGCGAGCACGACGGCCGCGCGCCTGCTGACCGCCGCGCCCGTCTCCCGGGGCAGCGAGGTCTACGTCACTCCCACGCCCGATCCGAAGAGCGGCGCGGCGTACGCGCCGGCGCAGGCGCTCAAGCTGATCGTGACGAGCACGGGCGCCCCGCGGCCGGAGCCCAGCGCCGACGCGGCGACGGACTCGGGCGCCGACGCGTCACCCGACGCCGCCGACGCGGCGACCGACTGAGACCGAGCATGAGCGCCGCGCGCAACGAGCGCCTGTACGTGCAGATGGTGCTCACGGCGCTCGCGCGCGGGCACGCGCCGTCGATCGCCGTGACCGCCGGGGAGCCGCTCCCCGATCCGGCGACGCTCACGCGCGACGCGGGCGACCTCGAATGGTTCGCGTCGATCGGCCTCGACCTCGCGGCGCAATCGTCGGAGAAGGTGGTCAACCTGCTGCTCGAGGCCGCCGGCATCAGGCGGTTCCACCTGAACCGCACCGAGGGCGTCGTGCGCGCGGCGCTGCCGAGCCACGACGCCGGGACGGAGACCGAGGTCGACTTCACCCTGAAGAAGCGGACGGTCGGCGGGCGCGTTCAGATCGAGATCGCGGCCGCGCCCGCGGCCTGAAGGCGCTCGTCCTCGAGGGCCGCGACGAGCTCGGCGGCGGGCAACGAGCGGGCGAGCGGCGCGCCCTGTCCCGCCCACTGCGCGCCGTAGCCCGTCTCGCCCGCGCCGCGCGCGGCGGCGGCGAGCGCCTTCCCCGCGGCGTACGCGAGCGGGTAGGGGGGCACGTCGCGCTCGTCGACCGTGGCGGCGAGCTCGGTGAAGCGGTTCGGCAGGCAGCGCGCCGGGCGGCCGGAGACGACGCGGGTCATCACCGTGTGCGCGCTGGCGGGGCCCGCGAGCGCCGCCCGGTAGGCGTCGTCGGCGCCGGACTCCGGGCAGCCGATGAAGGCGGTCCCGAGCTGCGCCGCCGCCGCCCCGAGCGCCAGCGCGGCGGCGATCCCGGCCCCGTCCATGATCCCGCCGGCGGCGACGACGGGAACGCGGCAGCGCGCCGCGAGGAGGCGCGTGAGCGCCAGCGTGCCGAGCCGGTCGTCGGGCGCGTCGGGATCGGTGACGCCGCGGTGGCCGCCCGCCTCGTAGCCTTGCGCCACGATGGCGTCCAGGCCCGCGGCCTCGAGGGCCCGCGCCTCGTCGAGGTTGGTCGCGCTGCCGAGGACGCGCGCGCCGGCGGCGTGGAGGGCGTCGATCGTGGCCCGCGGCGGGGCGCCGAAGTGGAAGCTCACGACCGGCGGCCGCTCCTCGAGCAGGAGCGCGAGCATCTCGTCGTGGCCGAGGAACGACCGATACACCTCGTCGAGGCGCGTGGGCGCCGCCGCGCCGAACGACCGGAAGCGGGGCGCGAGCGCCTCGAGCCAGCGCGCCTCGCGCGCGGCGTCGCGGCGCGGGGGCTGGTGGCAGAAGAGGTTCAGGTTGAAGGGACGCCCCGTCAGCGCGCGCACCTGCCGGACCATCCGCCGCGTGGCCGCCACGTCGGCGGCGCCCACGGCGATCGACCCGAGCCCGCCCGCGTTCGAGACCGCCGCCGCGAGCGCGGGCGTGGAGACGCCCGCCATCGGCGCCTGCACGATGGGCAAACGGATCCCGAGGAGCTCGGCGAGGGCGATCATGCGATCAGCGTAGGCACGCCTGGCCCCGAGCGCGAGGCGAAACCGAGCCGTTATCCGAAGTGGTGCGCCGAGATCCGCAGCCCCGCGATCGTCCCGTGGTAGGGCGTCGAGCCGACGTCGGCGCCGGCGGCGCCCGCGACGACCATCAGGGGCAGCAGGTGCTCCTCGCGCGGGTGGGCGCGGCGCGCGGCGGGCGCGGTCGACCACGCGGCGAGGCGGCGGTCGCGCTCGGGCGCGGGCAGCGCGACGGTCTCGCACAGCCAGGCGTCGAAGGCCTCCGAGACGGGGCCGGCGCTGGGGCCGAAGTTGCGCAGGTCGTGGTACGTCATGCCGCTGCCGACGATGAACACGCCCTGGTCGCGCAGCGGGGCGAGCGCCCGGCCCATGGCCAGGTGCTCCGCCGGGTCGAGGCCGCGCTTGAGCGAGAGCTGCACGACGGGCACGCCGGCGTCGGGGTAGGCGAGCTTGAGCGGCACGAAGGTGCCGTGATCGAACCCGCGCTCGGCGTCGGCCCCGGTGCGGAAGCCGGCCGCCTCGAGGAGCGCGCGCACGCGCGCGGCCAGCGCCGGATCGCCGGGCGCGGGCCAGGTGATCTCGTAGGCCGCCGGCGGGAACCCGTGGTAGTCGTAGAGCAGCGGCGGGTGCTCGCTCGTCATGACCGTCGGGTCGGCGGCCTCCCAGTGCGCGGAGACCACCAGCAGGGCCACGGGCGGCGCCGGCGGCACGGCGGCGATCGAGCGCAGGTAGCCCGCGAGCGCGTCCAGCTCGGCGCGGCTGCCGATGGGCAGGTCGACGAACGGCCACGGGCCGCCACCGTGCGGCAAGAACACCACCGGCATTCGCATGCGCCCACTTTGACGCCGTTTCCCTCCGGACACCAGCGGCCGGCGCTCGACGGGAGACTCTGACTGTCATATGTGACCTCTGACTTTTCAACCCGGGTGCGCGCGCGAGCTCCGCGGATCGCGGCGCGCGACGGACGGCCCGGGGGTTGCACGGCCCCGCGCGCGTGAAACGCGAAAACGTGCGAAAGGACCGTGACATGCGCGCAGGAATCCGAGCCACGACGAGGGCCATCGCTCTCGCATCCGTCGTCCTCGCCGGCTGCCAGGGGCCAGGGACGGAAGGGGAAACGCAGGGCGTCGAGGAGGTGAGCCAGGCGCTCACCGGCGTCCCGAACGTCATCGGCGGCGCCCGCGTCGCCTGCGGCTCACCCTATGGCATCGGGAACTTCCTCCCCGACACGAACTCCGACGGGCAGGGCGCGACCAAGGAGCGCGACGCCACGGTCGACGTCAGCGCCCCCGGCGCGGCGCCGGCGGCCGTCTACGAGTTCCAGCGGTACCAGAACGCGACGAACGGGACGATGACGTACACGTTCACGGGCCTGCCGCCGTCGATGCCGATCAACGTCCGCCTCCACTTCGCGGAGACAAACCCGGCGAACAACGCCGTCGGCAAGCGCCTCTTCAACGTGGCCATCAACGGCACGACCGTGCTGTCGAGCTTCGACATCTTCGCGACGGCCGGCAAGGTGCTCAACAAGGCGGTCGTCGAGAACTTCAAGCCGAACGCGGACGCCAACGGCCAGATCGCCGTCAAGTTCACGCAGATCCCGAACAAGGACGCCGCGACGATCAACGGCATCGAGGTCTTCCCCGATCCCACGACGATCGGCACCTGGACGACCAAGGCGATGCCGCTCAACTACGACGGCAACACGGTGACCTTCGGCGGCTGGGCCGTCCAGCCGGAGCTGCTCACCGACGGGTCGATCCTGCTCGGCGACATGTCCGGCGCGGACGGCAGCGGCTGGTACAAGCTGACGCCCGACATCAACGGCAAGTACGAGAGCGGCACCTGGACCCACGTGGCCAGCAACAACATTCCGCGCGACCTGGCGCCCTCGTCGATGACCGCGTCCGGCAAGTACCTCATCGCCGGCGGCGAGGACACCGTGGGCGACTTCAACCACAGCAGCCTCGAGATCTACGATCCGGTCGCCGACAGCTGGAACCTCCAGCAGAGCCATCCCGATCCGCTGGGGATCGGCGACACCGCGTCCTCGATCCTCCCCGACGGCCGCTGGTACGTCAGCAGCTTCCGGGACTCGAACACGTTCATCTTCAACCCCCAGACGCTCCTGTGGCAGCAGGGCCCTGCGATCGACTCCTCGAGCGCCACGACGGGCGCCATCACGCCTGGGTGCGGCTCGTTCCAGAACGGCGACGAGCGCGGCTGGACGCTCCTGCAGAACGGGAAGCTCCTCGACATCTTCGACAGCTGGTCGCTCTTCGACCCCTCGACCCTCAAGTGGTCGACGCCGACGTCGAGCGGCGTGACCGTCGTCTCTCAGTGCAGCTGGGAGATCGGTCCGGCGTCGCTCCTCTACGACGGCCGCCTCCTGCAGTTCGGCGCGACCAACGGCGGGAAGGGCAGCGTGGCGATCTTCGATCCCAAGGGCATGAACGTCGTGGCCGGTGCGTCGGCGCCCGACTCGAACCAGTGGGGTGACACGTCGGCGTCCGTCATGATCAACGGGCACGTGCTCAGCGCCCCGGCCACGGGCAACACGGGCGTCGGGGCCACCCCGGCCATCTGGGACTACGATCCCACCCAGCCGCTCGACAGCGCGTACACGAAGATCGCCGCCCGCTCGGCCAGCGACGGGCTCCCGGCGGCCGCGACGTTCCCGGGGATGGCGGCCCCGATCTTCCTCCAGCTGCCGACGGGACAGACGCTCTACATCGAAGGCGGCGGCGACACCAACCTCCACTTCTACATGCCGAACAACCTGACGGCTTACCAGCCGCAGACCAACGTCTCCCCGCAGTACCGGCCGGCCATCACGTCGATCAGCGCGCCCTCGTCGGGCGTCTTCACGCTCACGGGCACGCAGATCAACGGCCTGACCAACGGCGCCTCGTTCGGCGACGACCGCAACATGGCGAGCAACTACCCGCTCGTCTACCTGCAGGACGCGTCGAACAGGATCTTCTACGCGCGCACGTTCAACTTCAGCTCGATGACGCCCGCGCCCGCGCCCACGACGCACACGTGCAACTTCACGCTGCCGCCGTCGATCCCGAACGGCACGTACACCGTGCACGTGTCGGCGAGCGGCGTCGCGTCGACCACGGCCACGTCCCTCACCGTCTCGGGCGTCCACCTGGCCTCGGTCTCCGGGCCCACCGTCGGGCCGGGCGCCACCGCGACCTGGACCGTCGCGCTGCAGGCCGCCTCGGCCTCCAGTCAGACGGTCTCGATCACGAGCGACAACGCGAACGTCGTGACGTCGAACCAGTCGACCGTGACCATCCCGGCCGGGCAGACGTCGGCCACGTTCACCGTCACGGGGCGTGGCGCCGGCCTCGGCCACGTCACGGCGGCGCTCTCGACGCCGAACGCGCAGTTCCAGCCGGTCACGGGCGTCTTCGGCGCCCTCGTGCAGTCGGTGCGCCGCCGGCCGGGTGGCGACCTCAACATCGAGACCCTCGGCGCGTCGCCCATCCCCTCGGCCCAGACCTGGACCGTGACGATCTCGAACCCCGCCCCGACGGGCGGCATGGCGGTGAGGCTGACGACCAACATGGGGTCGGTCTCGGTCCCGTCGACGGTCACGGTCCCCGCGGGCCAGCGCAAGGCGACCTTCAGGGTCTCGCGCTTCCACCCGGGCCCCTCCGCGATGCGGCCGATCCTCCCGGCGACCTCGGGGTCCATCACGGCCTCGATGTCCGGCTCCTCGAAGAGCTACCCGCTCCGCGTCCACGCCCGCAATGACATCAACGGTGATGCCATCTCGGACATCCCGCTCACCGGGGGGAACAACTTCTCGGGCATTCCGGTCGTGCTTTCGGTCGGCGACGGCTCGTTCACGTTCCTCACGCAGCTGGGCGAGACGACGGGCGACTCGACGTTCCCCGCCTCGTCCGAGCTCAAGGGCGCCAAGGCCATCGACGGCGACTTCGACAACGACGGCTTCGCCGACACCGCCCTGCTGGGCGTCAGCGCCACGACGATCCCCGTCGCGTTCGCGCAGACCGGCCAGCTGGACTCGTCGGGCAACTTCCTGCCCCTCGGCTCGTTCCACGGGACCAACACGGCCGTCAGCGGGGACACCACCTTCCCGGCGAAGGCCATGCTGCCCGGCGTTCAGGTGCTGGCGGGCGACTTCGACGGAAACGGCTCCGTCGATCTCGCGCTCACGGGCGGCTCGTCGTTCACGGGCATCCCGGTCGCCTTCTCGCAGATGTCGGACAACGATCGGCTCTCCCGGACGACCGAGGGCAGCCCGTTCGACGGCCTGTTCTCGGGGGCGAACGGTACGGCGACGCTGCAGGCGGGGGCGGCCGCGCTCCCCGGCGGCGTGTCCTTCGCGACCCTCGCGGCGGGCAACGTCCAGGCGGTCGCCGGTGACTTCGACGGCGACGGGCTGACCGACGTCGCGCTCGTGGGCCTCGGCCTCAACAACATCCCCATCGCGCACTCCCAGGGCAACGGGAACTTCACGGTGTCGAACGGCAGCACGCTCTCGCAAGGAGAGTCGGGCTTCAGCGACCTCTGCAACATCGAGGGCGCGAAGGCCGTCGCGGGCGACTTCAACGGCGACGGCCGCGCGGACATCGCGCTGGCGATCGGCCTGTCGACGCCGCAGGAGCTCGGCCTCTGCACGGCGAACGCCGACGGCAAGAGCTTCTTCTGCACGCTGGCGCCGTTCTCCGCGTCGTCGACGGACCCGAACTTCCCCTTCTACGCGACGCTCGAGGGCGCGCGGCTCGCCGCCGGCGACTTCGACGGCGACGGCTACGACGACATCGCCGTCACGGGCGGCATCGGGTGGGGCTCGATCCCGGTCGCGTTCTCCAACGGCGACGGCACCTTCAAGGGCGTCAACATCGGCGGGACGCAGGCCGCGCCGTTCTACGCGCTCGCCAGCAGCCCGGGCGCCGCGCCGACGACGACCCCGCCGCTCGACCGCATCGTGGACGTGGGCCTCGAGAAGAACGACGCCATCCCCACGGCCTGCACGGTGGGCGGCACGACGATGCACTGCTGCCCGACGGGGACGGCCATGACCGGCATCCGCGCCGATCAGAACATCTTCAAGTGCGCGCCGATCGTGCCCGCCATCACCTGGGCGCCCACGCTCGACACGGGGACGCAGCGCAACGGCATGCACGCCTGCCCGCTCGGCTCGGTCATGGTCGGGTTCCACGCCGACCTCAATCGCTACGCCTGCCAGGCCCTCCCCGCGAACGCCATCACGCGGGAGGACACCGACACGAACAGCAACGACGGCTTCATGCACGTGTGCAACGACACGCGGTTCGGCTTCATGACCGGCGTCAACGTCGCGTCGAACCTGCTGACCTGCTCGGTGGGATTGAACTAATCGTTGCGGGCTCGGGGCTCCGCTCTAAGCTGGTGAGGCGGGCGGAGCCCCGAGACCGTCGACGAGGAGAGAAGAACCAGATGAACCGCCACCGTCCATCGCTCATCGTTCTCGCGCTCGCGGCCCTCGCGCTCGGCTGTGGAGGCTCGGTCGCCCTCGTCGACGGGGGGGGCGCCGCGGGCCACGCGCCCGACGGCTCCGTCACGGGATCGTCCGGCGCGGGCGGACACCAGGCGACCGCCGGCGCTGGCGGAAATCAAGCGACCGCCGGCGCGGGCGGCGTGCATGGGGCCGCCGGCGCGGCCGGCGTGCACGGGGCCGCCGGCGCGGGCGGCGTCGGCGGAGGGACGGCGGGGGGAGGCGGCGCCTGCGCCTGCGCCGCGGTCTACGCGCCCGTCTGCGGCGCCGACGGGAAGACGTACCCCAGCGCCTGCGACGCGAGCTGTGCCGAGGTCACCGTGGCTCACACCGGCGAGTGCGTCGCCGACGGCGGGACGGACATGATGTCGGGGAAGGACGCCGGCGACCTCCCGCTGGGCGCGGCCTGCGATCTTCAGAACGATCGGTGCGCCGGCGCCGGCCATCTGTGCTGCCAGATCTGCAACGGCGTCGCCGGGATCGGCGGAGGACCGCACTGCAGCGCGCCGATGTGCACGCTGGGCATCGACACGGGAACGATGTTGGTGTGCCCCAAGGGCGCCTGAGCGCTGCGGGAGGGCGCGGGCCCTTCGGCGCAGCGATCAGCGCGCCTGCACGAGCAGGCCGTTGTTGGTCCCGATGACGACGGACGTGGGCGTCGTGAGCATGCGCAGCACCGGCGTGCTCTGCGGGAGCTCGGGCCGCCAGCACTTGCCCGCGAGATCGAGGCGCTCGAGCACGTCGCCGTAGCCGCCCATGTAGACGAGCCCGTCGGCGACGGTCAGCGCTCGGCTGCCGGCGCGGCCGCCGCCCAGGTTGAGCCAGGCGCCGCCGGGCGACGGCGAGGCCATGCAGACGAGCGGTCCGAACGCCGCGCAGAGCGCGCCGGAGGGCGTCCAGGCCAGGTCCATGATCTGCGCCTGGGCCGGCAGCCCGCCGCCGACCTCGGTCCAGCTCGCGCCCGCGAACACCCACACGGAGCCGCTCGAGGTCCCGGCGTAGAGCTTCCCGTCCGGCGCCAGGAGCAAAGAGTCGACGGCGAGGTCGGTGAGACCGACGTTGACCGGCGCCCACTGATCCGTGCCGATCGACTCGAACACGCCGCCGCCCTGGGTGCCGACATACTCGACGCCGCCGGCGTCGTGCGCGAGCGCCGTGACGAGCAGGTTGCCGAGCGCGCTCGTCCCGCTGCCGTTGGCGAGCCGCCAGGTCGTGGCGCCGTCGTTCGAGGCGTAGAGGCCGGCGCCGTAGTTCCCCGCGAACACGTCCTGTCCGACGGCGTCGAGGCTCCAGACGAAGCCCGCCGGCAGGCCGTTCGAGCTGCGCGCCCAGTTGTTGCCGCCGTCGAGCGAGCGGTAGACGCTGTCACCCTCCGTGCCGGCGAAGAGCGCGTCGGCCGCGCCCGACTTGCCGGCGGCGAGCGCGAGCACGCGCATCGCGAGCAGGCCGCCGTTGGTGCGGGACCAGCTGGTGCCGCCCGCGGGCCCCGTGAGCACGCCCTCGCCGAAGTTGCCGAGGAAGAGGCGCGCGCCGTCGGAGGACGCCGCCAGCGCGAGGATGTTGCGGTTCTCGACGGCGCCGGTCATGTCCGACCAGGTCGATCCGGCCGCCGCCGGCCGCGCGAGCACGCCGGCCCCCCAGTCGCAGCCCGCGTAGACCGTGTCGCCGAGCTGAAGGAACTCGTCGACGCGCTTGTAGGCCATGGGATCGTCCCAGAAGCCCTGCGAGGCGGCCACCCAGGTGGCGCCGTCGGTCTGCTCGAAGACCTCGCCCCGCCCCATGGGACCGCCGTTGTCGATGCCGGCGAGGATCGACGTCGTGACCCCGTTGAGCTTCACGGCCTTGAGCGCGCGGACGTAGGCGCCCGTCGGCAGGCCCGTCGACAGGGGCGTGAAGTCGCCCGCCGCCGCGGGGGCGCGGAAGGCGCCGGCCGCGTCCGTGCCGGCCCAGACGAACTCGTCGTCGGCCTCGACCGAGAGGATCCGGGCGCCCGCCGGCAGGCCGTTGCGGCTCGCGAAGGTCTTCCCCTGGTCCGACGAGGCGAAGAGACCCTGATCGGTGGCGGCCCACAGCGTGCCCTTGTGAGCGACGAGCGCGTTCACGGCGTCCCCGTCGAGGCCGACCTTCGACCACGTCGCGCCGTCGTTCGAGGCGTAGACGGCGCCGGGCTCGTTCTGGTCGCCGGCGCCGGCGTAGAACGTCGTGCCGTCGTCGGCGAGCGCGCCGACGCTCCGCTGGGAGACGCCCGTGACGCGCGCCCAGGTCGCGCCCGAGTCGACCGAGCGCCAGAGGCCGCCGCCCGTCGAGGCCGCCAGCACGGTGTCGACGACGGGCGCGCTCGAGGTCCGCCGCACGACGAGCGCCTCGAAGGTGCCGCCCTCGAGGCCGGGGTTCTGCAGGAGCGGCTTGGGCGGCGTCGGATCGTCGCAGCTCGGAGTCCCCATGGGCCCGCCGTCGCTCGCCCCGCCATCGTCGGCCGCGCCGTCGGCCGGGGAGGCGTCGACGGCGGCGCCCGCGTCGTGAGCGGGGGCGCCGCAGAGGCACCCGGGCGTGCCGCACTTGCAGCCGGCGGTCGCCGGCCAGCAGACGTCGCCCGAGCACACGCGCCCGGCGCCGCAGGTGCCGCACGCGTCGAACTGACAGACGCTGGCGCCCCCCTGGGGCGGCGCCGCGCAGCTCTGGTCGCCGCCGCAGGTCGTGGCGTCGGCGCAGGGATCCATGCAGAACCCGACGCCCTCCGAGAAGCCGGCGCAGCGGTTCGGCGCCGGGCAGTCGGCGTCGCCGTTGCACTGCTGGAGCGCGCAGCGGCCGCCGAGGCACGCCATGGGCGCGGGGCAGTCGGTGGCGTCACGGCAGGGGACGACGCAGGTCTGCTGGTTCCAGCACTGCGCGGGCGCGGCGCACTCGGCGTCGTGCACGCAGCGCTTGTAGACGACGGCGTACACCGAGAAGTGACGCGTGAGGGCGACCGCCTTCATCGACCCGGACGGCACGAAGCTGGCGACGAGCGGGTTCCAGGCGCCGTTCTCCAGGCGCGCCACGGTCAGCCAGCTCGGATCGACGCCCGCCGGCATCGCGCCCATGTCGACGTCGAGCTCGAGCTTCACGGGCGCCGCGAAGATCGTGCCCTCGGGGCCGAGCTGCCAGGCCGCGCCGACGACGCCGTCGGGCGCGGTGGGCGCCGGCTCGAGCGTGACCTTCACGGGCGCCGTCAGCGCGCCCGCGGGGATCGTCACGGTGGCACCTCCGCCGGTGGCCTGCAGCGTTCCGCCCTCGGCGCCGATGACCTTCGTCGCGAGCGGCGTCGGGGTCGGCTTGCCGCCGGACGAGCAGGCTCCGAGCGCTCCGATCGACGCCAGCACCAAAGCGAGGACACGCTTCATGTCCCGGGATCAATCGTCCGGTCGGGGAAAATTTTGAGCGGGCGCGAGGTTGCGGCGGATCTCCTCGGTAGCGGACCCGAGCCTCACCCCGGGCGGAAGAAGCGCCGATTGTCGTCGAGGATGCGCGCGCACGTCGCGGCGTCGGTGCGCGCCTCGGCGACGCCCTCCTCGAAGGAGCCGCCCAGCACGAGCGCGTCGGCGCGCGGCACCATGTACCCGTCGGGGTGGTCGAGCAGGTAGGACAGCGCCTGCGGCCGCAGGTGGACGAGCTGTCCGCGGATGGGGACGAGCGCCCCGTCGCCCAGGACGGCGCCCGCGCCGAGCCCCAGGCAGTTCACGATCGCGGGCTCGCGCAGCGCGCGGAGCTCGGCCGCGCCCGCGAAGGCGCGCGGCTCGAGGACGGCCCCCGCGCGCCTCACCTCCTCGACGAGCGCCGCCAGGAAGATCGGCGCCTCGATGAGCAGCGTCTCGTACACGCGCGCCGACCGCGCGGGCGCGAACGGGAGCGAGCGCAGGCGGCGCGCCGCGGGCAGCAGGCCCGCGGGCAGCTCGTCGAGCCCGCTGGGGACGCCCGCGGCCTCGTAGATCGGCCGCGGGCGCACGCCCCACCGCGGCCCCACGAGCGACTGGAACCGCCGCCACGAGCCCGTCAGCATCCGGTCGAAGCGCGCCCGCAGCGCGGGCGTCTCGCCGCGCTCGACGATGTCGGGCGACCACTCGGCGCCGGCGACGTCGGAGGTGGTGCGCGGCGGGAACTCGCGCGCGTAGACGCGCACGCGGAACCCGCGCTCTTGCAGCACGCGCGCGCTCGTGAGCCCCACCACGCCCGCGCCCAGCACGGCCACCTCGGTGCCGCGCGCGTGGCCGCGCAGGAGCTCCGCGACGATGGCCGCGCTGCCCCACGACAGCGTGTAGCCGGCGCCGCCGTGGCCATAGTTGTGGACGACGGTCTTGCCGCCCACGTCCTCGCGCTCGAGGCGCGGCCCGCCGCGGCGGTACGGCCGGATGCCCGCAACCGTCCGCACCACCTGGTCGTCGCCGAGGTCGGGCGCC
>DASZWW010000057.1:0-2081 GCA_035546175.1 Polyangia bacterium | reverse complement strand
GGCGCCGGTCTGATCGCTGCTCCCGGCCGCGCCCGTGGCGGCGCCCGCGGCGCCGGTGGCGCCCGCGGTCTGCGTCGAGCCGGCGGCGCCGGTCTGCCCGCCGCCGGTCGAGCCCGAGGAGCCGCTCCCCGAGCACGCGGCGAGGGGACCGAGACCGGCCATCACGAGCAGGACGAGGGACGAGGATCTCCGCATGGTCCTTAAGAGTCGGCACCCGGAGCGGGCGGCTCACGGAGACGTGCGCTCTGCGAGGCCGCGGCGCGCGACGCGCCGACCGAACCCGGGCGTCCTTGTCAGGGAACTGAGGGCCGCACCGCATCGACGCCCGTGATTTCGCGGTTTTTCAGAGGCGCGCGCGCTGGCCCCGACCTTGCTCTTGGTGGCGCCATGAAAAACCTCCGGCGCTTCGCGCTCCTCTCGATGGGCTTCTTCGCGGTCGTGGGCTGCAGCGCAGCCAGCTCTGGGACGAAGGGCGGAGTCGCCGCGCCGCCGGAAGGCGGCGGCACCGGGAGCGCCACGACCACGGGCGGGGGCACGGGGCCCGTTCCGCCCCTCGCCCCGGCCAGCGGCGGGACGGGCACGGCCCCGGGCGCCGGCGTCCCCGCCACCGGCGAGACGGAGATTGGCACCGGGACGTCCGACGGTACCCTGGGCACGGGCGCGGGCGGTTCGGCGTCCGGCCCGATCACGACGGGCGCCGGCGGCGCCGGGCCGGGCTCGGCCGGCGCCTCTGGCGCCGCGGGCGCCGTCGTGACGACGCCGCCCCCGAACGCCAACGGCCCCTCGGGCCTGCTCACCGCGGGCACGTGGGACGACAACCTGAACTTCGACTTCTATACGAAGTACCTCACGACGATGAACGCCTCGGAGCTCCCGGGCCTGCCGCTCATCGACCGCACGAGCCGCCTCGAGATCACGGCGGTCGACGGCACGGGGGCCCCGCTCGCGGGCGCGACGATCTCGGTGAGCGACGCCTCGGGCAAGCTCTTCGAGGCGACCACCCGGGGCGACGGCAAGCTCTTCGTGTTCCCGGTGGTCGTGGGCGCGCAGCCGGGCGCCGCGCTGACGGTCGGCGCCTCGTTCGGCCAGGGCACGGGCACGGCCGCGGCCCACGTGGGCGACGCGGCGGTGAAGGTCACGGTCGCGGGCGCGACGGCGGCCCCCGTCGCCGCGCTCGACCTCGCGCTGGTCATCGACACGACGGGCAGCATGGGCGACGAGCTCGAGTACCTGAAGAACGAGATCGGCGACATCATCGCGCGCGTGAAGTCCGACTACCCGGGCGTGTCGCAGCGCTGGGCCGCCGTCTTCTACCGCGACACGGTGGACGAGTACGTCGTGCGGGCCTTCGACTTCACGACCGATCTCGCGACGCTCGAGTCCGAGCTCTCGGCCCAGTCGGCGGCCGGCGGCGGCGACATCCCCGAGGCGCCCGACCAGGCGCTCGCCAAGCTGCCGACGCTGTCGTGGCGGCCCGACGCCGTGGCGCGCATGGCCTTCTGGGTCGCCGACGCGCCCCACCACGCGAAGGACGCGCAGGTGATGGTGCAGGACTTCGTCGCCGCGCACGCCAAGGGCATCCGGTTCTATCCCATCGCCGCGAGCGGCACCGACGACCTGCTCGAGTACACGATGCGCACGGCGGCCGAGGTCACGGGCGGGCGCTACCTCTTCCTCACGAACGACTCCGGCATCGGCAACAGCCACAAGGAGCCGTCGATCCCCTGCTACGTCGTGACGACGCTCGACAAGGCGATGAAGCGCATGATCGACATGGAGCTCACGGGCACCGACAGCCCGCCCGCGCCGGCCGACATCATCCGCACGAGCGGCAATCCGACCGGCACCACCTGCACCACCTCGGGCGGCGACGTCGTCACGATCCTCTGACCGGCGTCCCGGCGGGCGGGCTCACGGGCCCGTGGGGTGCTCGTCGAGCCTGTCCGTGTCGTCGAAGCTCGAGCGCGTGACCTCTCGGTCGGGGACGACGCTGTACTCGCTGACGTCCTCCTCGTCGAAGCTCGAGCGCGTGATCTGGTTGGCGTCGAACACGCGGCCCTGGCTCACGAGGTAGGGATCGG
>DASZWW010000056.1:0-46050 GCA_035546175.1 Polyangia bacterium | reverse complement strand
CTGCCGGCGGCGCCCGACCCGCTCGTGCCGGCGCCGCCGGACACGTGGGCCGGCCCCGAGCTGCCGGAGCAGGCCCCGAGGAGCGAGAGAGCCGCGCTGGCGGCCAGGAGACGGAACCGAGAGGGCGACATGACTCCTCCTACGCAAAGAGCCGGTGCGGGGGGAACGACCAGGTGACCCGCCGAGGCTAGATCGTCCGAGGGGAAGGACCGTTGCGCCGGCCCCCCGGCTCATGCACGGGCCTTTTCTGGACCAGGATGCGGTATTGTTGCGGCGCATTGGAATGGAGCGTCGAGGGGTGACCCCGCCGGAGAGACAGGAGCAGGAGCCGCCCGCGCCCGAGGTGCTCGTCGCGACCGCTCACCTCGAGAGCGGCGAGGCACCGCACGCCCAGCGGATCAAGGTGGGGCACCACGTCGTCACGGCGGACGAGCCGACCACGAACGGCGGGGGCGACACGGGGCCGTCGCCCACGGGGATGATGCTCGCCGCCCTCGCGGCCTGCACGTCCATCACGCTCCGCATGTACGCCGACCGCAAGACGTGGGACCTGGGAGGGGTGCGCGTCGGCGTCAAGCTCCTGCGCGCGGGCGGCGCCGAGCGCATCGAGCGCACGATCCACTTCGGCGCCGCGCTCGCCGCCGAGCAGGTGACGCGGCTCCTCGAGATCGCCGACAAGACGCCCGTCACGAGGATGCTCAAGGCCGGCGTCCCGATCGCGACGCGCGTCAACTAGAGCGAGGCGAGGCGCCCATGGGACGATTCGACGACCGAGCGACGCGCCCGGCGCGCGGCCCGGCGGACGTCTTCCGCTGGTACGTGCTCGACACGCTGGCCGGCCGGCGCGTGCGCGATCCGGGCGGGTTCACGACGCCCGCGCGCGCCAACGACGGCGCGCCCGTGACGGCGACGCCGGCCTCGCTCACCTGGGTCGGCCACGCGACCTTCGTGCTGCGCCTCGGCGGGCGCCTCGTGGCGACCGATCCCGTCTGGTCGGAGCGCATCTTCGGCGGCATCCGGCGCCGCGCGCCGCCGGGCGTCGCGCTCGAGAGCCTGCCGCCGCTCGACGTCGTGACGGTGAGCCACAACCACTACGATCACCTCGACGCGCCCACCTTGCGGCGCATCGGCAACGGCGCCGTCTACGTGACCCTGCCGGGCAACGGCAAGCTCCTGCGGCGACTCGGCCTCGACAAGGTCGTCGAGCTCGACTGGTGGCAGTCGCACCGCGTGGGCGACCTCGAGCTCACGGCGGTGCCCGCGCGCCACTGGTCGATGCGCGCGCCGTGGAACCGCAACGACATGCTGTGGGGCGGGTTCGTCTACCGCGGGCCCGAGGGCGCCGCGTACCACTCGGGCGACACCGCGCTCTGCGACGAGTTCGTCGAGATCGGGCGGCGCGCCGGCCCCATCGACTGGGCCATGCTGCCCATCGGCGCCTACGAGCCCCGCTGGTTCATGGAGCCGCAGCACATGAACCCCGAGGACGCCGTCGAGGCCTTCGAGCGCCTCGGCGCGCGCACCTTCGTGGCCATGCACTGGGGCACCCTCAAGCTCACCGACGAGCCGCTCGGCGAGCCGCCCGCGCGCCTGCGCGCCCGCTTCGCCGCGCGCGGCCTCGACCCCGCGCGCCTGTGGATCCTCGACGTCGGCGAGACGCGGCCGCTGCCGTGATCGGCTCCTGACGACGCCGGCGTCGGAGCGCGTGCGCGCTTTCCCCACCGCGGCGCAGAGGCACGCACGATTGGAATTCGTCGCGCGCGTGCATTTCGATCGAAGACGGCGAGACCGCCGTGGCACTAACCCTCCGCAAGCCACGAAACGCCCCTCTCGACCAAGGAGAACGATCGGAATGCGCGCACGCCTCGCCGCCTCGGTAGCGACCCTGTTCCTCGTCGTCGGTTGTGGAGGTGGCAGCGGAGGAGGCCCGGGCGCGGCGGGCTCGAGCGGCGCCGGCACGAACGGCGGTGCCGGCAGCGGCGCGGCGGGAAGCGCGGGCAGCGCGGGCGCGAGCGCCACCGGCACGGGCGGGCACGTCGCGCCGCCCGCGGGCGTCGACGGCACGAAGACGCTCACCGACGCGAGCGACGCCGACAAGACCGCGACCTGCGACTGGTTCGCGACGCTCGCCGGCGGCTACGGCACCACCTCGGCGTGCGGCAGCGCGGTCCTGAACGCGCCCGAGGACCAGGCGCGCTGCCTCGAGACCTTCCCCGCGTGCGACGTCACCTTCTCGGACTTCGAGGCCTGCGTCGTCGCCGTCGTCCACGCCCAGACGGCGTGCACCGACAGCTCGGTCCAGGACGCCGAGTCCTCCGCCGACTGCGCGTCGGTCGTCCCCGCCGGCTGCTTCTAGGCGCCGCTCACTCCATGAGCAGCTTGTCCGCCGACGACTCCTCGCCGGCGGCGGGCGCGACCTCGGTGGGCGCGGTGCCCTCGACGAAGACCTCGTCCATCGTGTTGTCCTCGACGCCGGGGCGCGCGAGGAGGCCGGTGGCCTTGTCGATGCGCTGGATGACGACGCCGGGCGGCGGCGTGAAATCCTTGGTGGGGCGGCCCACGAGGGCGTGGGTCATGAAGTCGATCCAGATCGGCAGCGCGGCGGTCGCGCCCGTCGCGCCGCGGCCGAGGCCGTGCGGCTCGTCGAAGCCCACCCACACGGCCGCGAGGAGATCGGGCGTGTAGCCGACGAACCAGGCGTCGATCGTCTCGGAGATCGGCGGTCGTCCCGGCACGACGAGCTTGCGGTTGGTCGTGCCCGTCTTGCCGGCGGCGGGGCGGCGCAGGCGGCCCGCGGCGGCGCGCGCCGTGCCCTCCTCGATGACGCTGCGGAGCATCGACGTCAGGACGAACGCCACCTCCGGCTTGAGCACCTGCTGCAGGGGCGCCGGCTCGATGGCCTGGTTGCCGATCTTCTTGATGAGGACGGGCGGCCCCTCGAGGCCGCCGCTCGCGAACGTCGCATAGACGTTCGCCAGGTCGATGGGCTTGACCGACGAGACGCCGAGCGCGAGGGCGAGCCCCGCGTCGCTCGGCAGCGGCGTCGTGATCCCGAAGCGCCTGGCCGCCTCCTGCGCGGCCGGGATGCCCACCATGTTGAGCACCTTCACGGCGACCGTGTTCTTCGACTCGGCGAGCGCGAGGCGCGCGCGGATGGGCCCCGCGAAGCTCTCCTTCTCGTAGTTGTCGAACTTCCAGTCGCCGATGGGCATGGGCGAGTCGTCGACGATGGTCGCGGGCGTGAGCTTGCCCGACTCGAGCGCCGCCGCGTAGACGATCGACTTGAAGGACGAGCCGGGCTGGCGCTCGGCGCGCTCGGCGCGGTTGAAGGCGCCCGGCCGGAAGCCATAGCCGCCCACGACGGCCAAAAGCTCGCGCGTGCGCGGGTCCATGACGACCATCGCCGCCTGCGGACCCTGCTCGAGCTCGAGCGGGAGCAGCTTGTCGGGCCTGTCGCCCTTGTCTCCGCTCTCCGGCGCCTCGGCGGGCCCACGATCGGCCGCCAGGCGGACGCGCACCAGATCGCCCGCCGTGAAGCGCTCGGCGAGCGGCTTCGGCCCCTTCGCGTAGCGCGCCTCGGCCCGCAGGTCGACGACGCCCTCGCCCGAGCCGACGTCGACGAAGAGCTTGCCCGCCTTCGGATCGGCGGCGTCCTTCGCGACGCGCGTGACGATGCCCTCGACGATCTGCCACGACTTGAGCACGCCGGGGACGGCCGGCAGGACCTTCGCGGGCGCGGGCGCGATCCCGGCCCGGCGCTTCCCGGCGGGGGCGGGCGCGGGGACGCGCGTCTCGGGCCGGCCGCCCTCGAGGCGGATGAGCTCGTCGTGGTGCTTGTCGAGCGCCTTGCCCGTGAGGTGCCCGAGCGGCCCGCGGAAGCCCTGCCGCGCGTCGAAGTCCTCGAGCCCGTGCTCGAGGCTGGCGCGCGCGAGCGCCTGCAGGCGCGCGTCGATGGTGGTCTGCACCGTGAGGCCCGACTCTCCGCCGTCGCCGCGCTCGCCCAGCACCTTGCCGACGGCGTCGACGACCTCGGTGGCCATGCCCCGGGCCGCGAGCGGCTCGGGCGCGAGGCGGATGGGCTCGGCGGCGACCTTGTCGGCGGTCTTGCGGTCGATGAAGCCGCGCTCGGCCATCTGCCCGAGCACGTAGCGCTGGCGCGTCTTGGCCGCGTCGGGGTGCTTGCGCGGCGAGAGGCGCTCCGGGCTCTGCGGCAGGCCCGCGAGCAGCGCCGCCTCGGCGAGGTTCACGTCGCGGACCGACTTGCCGAAGTAGTAGCGCGCGGCCTCCTCGCACCCGTAGCGCCCGTGGCCGTAATAGATCTGGTTGAGGTAGAGCGCGAGCACCTCCTCCTTCGACAGCTTCTGCGACAGCTGCCGCGCGAGGATGATCTCCTGCACCTTGCGGCGCATCGTGCGCTCGGGCGTGAGCAGCATCGTCTTGACGACCTGCTGGGTGATCGTCGAGCCGCCCTGCGCCGTGCGGCCCCGCAGGACGTTCTCGATGAACGCGCGCAGCATGCCGCGGTAGTCGATGCCCTCGTGGTTGAAGTAATCGGCGTCCTCGGCCGAGACGACCGCCTCGACGAGCAGCTTGGGGATGGCCGCGTAGGGGATGACGGTGCGCTTCTCGAGGCCGAGCTCGCCGATGGGCGTGCCGGCGCGGTCGAGGATGCGCGTCACCTGCTTGGGGTGGAAGTCGTCGAGCTTGCTGATCTTGGGCAACTTCGGATCGCTGCCGTAATAGGTGAAGAGGCCCACGAGGCCCGCGACGCCCGCGAAGGCGGCGAGGACGCCGATCCACAGCGCGACCTTGAGCGCCCGCAGGCCTCCCGAGCCGCCGCCCGGCGCCCGCGCGCTCTTCGACGTCCCCCTGGCGGCCTTGGGAGCCTTCTTCGGGCGCCGCGGGTCGCGGTCGTCCATCGAGGGTCCTGCCGCCATCACTGGAGTCTATCCGGGTCGTCGCGGCGTTCAAGAAAGCGGTGCTCGACAGAGCGGTGGTCCGTCCGGCGGGCGAGGCCGGTCCTCTCCGCGCCGAGGCTCAGCGCGCGCGGTAGCGCGCCACCACCGCCTCGGCCCCGCGCACGGACGCCGCGTAGAAACGCGCCCGCAGCGCCAGCCGCTCCGCCGGATCGAGGTCGCCTTCGGCGCGCAGCGCGCGCCGGCGCAGCGCCGCCGCCCGCTCGGCGATGAGCGCCGTGGCCACCGACAGGTTGAGGCTCGCCGTCATCCCTGGCATGGGGATCCCGAAGACGCGGTCGGCGGCGTCGATCGCGGCGCCCGTGAGCCCCTCGTGCTCGTTGCCGACCATCACCGCCGCCGGGCGCGAGAAGTTCAGGTCCTCGACCGACGCGTCCGCCCCCGGCACGGCCGCATAGATGACGAACCCGCCCTGCCGGAGGGCCTCCACGGCGGCGTCGAGCGTCTTGTGGCGCACGACGTCCAGCCACTTCTCGCAGCCTTGCGTGACCGTCGACGAGTAACGGAACGGCTCGGCCGACTCGATGACCTCGACGCGCTGGATGCCGAAGGCCTCGGCGCTGCGGAGGACGGCCGCGCCGTTGTGCGGGTCGTGCAGGTTCTCGATGACGACGCGCAGCCCGCCGAGCCGCGAGGCCACGGCCGCGTCGATGCGCGCGCGCCGCTCCTCGTACAGCAGCGGCGCGAGCGCGGCGCAGACGATGGCGGGATCGATCGAGGAGAGCTCGTCGGGCATGGACGCGGCGGGCACGACCATCTTAGGCGGAAAAGCCCGTCACCGTCCGGTCCCTTTCGGTAAAATCGACGGCGATGCCGACGCCGCGGACCCTGACGCTCGCCCTCCTCGTCTCCCTGGCGGTGTCCGCCGGCCCCGCGCGGGCGCGGGCCGGCGAGCCCCCGTCGAAGGCGGCGGCGCCCGCGCCGGGCGACACGGAGGTCACGTTGAAGGGCACGCTGGGCTGCGCCAAGTGCTCGTTCCACGAGGCGAAGGCCTGCCAGAACGTCCTCAAGGTCGACGACGGCGCGAAGGTCGAGACCTACGTCCTCGCCGACAACGAGGTGAGCCGCGCCAACCACGAGAAGGTGTGCGGCCCGTCGTCACCGGCGACGGTCACGGGCGTCGTCTCGAAGAACAAGTCCAAAAAGGACCGCCGCAAGGTCCTCACGGCCTCGGCCATCCGGTTCGACGCGCCGTAGGCGCCGCCTCGGGACCCCCGGCGTCAGCGCGCGACGGCGCGCGGCGGCGACGCCGGCGGGCGCTGCCGTCCGCCGTGCGCGAAGAGCCGCCGCAGGTTCTTGCGCGTCGCCGAGAGCGAGTCGCCGCCCTCGTCGTCGCCGTCGTCGAGCTCGGGCGGCGCGTCGGCCTCGGGCCGCGCCGGCACCATCGACTTGACCCAGTCGAGGCACTGCTTCTCGGTGAAGGTCGCCTCCTTGCGGTCGAACACGAGCGGCGTCACGGCCCACTGCGCGGCCTCCTCGTCGGTGAGGCGCCCGCGCTCGTGCACCTTCGCGACGATGCGGTGCACGTACTTGTCCCACTGGCTGCTGAGCGACCCGTGGCAATACTGCACGTACCGCCGCTTGGGGCTGGGAAGGATCGACGAGAAGAACGCCGCCTCGACGGGGTTGAGATCGGCCGGCCGCTTGCCGAAGTAGTGGCGCGACGCCCGCCCGATGCCGTAGATGCGAGGGCCGAACTCGATGGCGTTGAAGTAGAGCTCGAGGATCCGCTCCTTGGGCAGGTTCTGCTCCAGGTACCATACGAGGAAGAGCTCCTGCAGCTTGCGGGAGAGCGTCTTCTCCTGGCTGAGGAGGACGTTCTTCACCATCTGCATCGTGATGGAGCTGGCGCCGAGCCGGAAGCCGCCGTGCGCCAGGTCGCGCTTGAGCGCGCTCTTGAACTCCGAGGTCACCCACCCGCGGTGCTTGAAGAACCCGTTGTCCTCGGTGGTCATGATCGAGTTCACGAGGTACGGCGAGATCTGCTCGTAGGGCGCGAAGTCCGGGTTCTCCGGGCCGATGACGACGGACATCGTCTCGGTCTCCCCCTGCAGGTGCCCGGGGCCCGGGGGCGGCGGCACCTCGACGTCGACGACGAGCGGCTCCTCACCCTCTCCGCTGGCGAGCTTGATGACGCTGTCGGGCGCCTTGACGACCTGGCAGCCGTCGATGCCCACCTTGCCGCGCAGGTCGAGCGCGTCGAGGTTGGCGAAGTCGATCTTCGCCCCCACCTGGGCCTCGAAGAAGCCCTTGAGCACGAAGCCCTCGAGCTTGGGCGTGAGCGCCGCCGGCACGCTCGCGAGCAGCTTCGCGCACGGCAGGCGCGGCACCGAGAACGCGAGGTCGATCTTCGGCACGAACGGGAGCCGCCGGCCGTTCCCGAACCGGTAGGCGCCGCTCGGCAGCTCGACCGTCCCGGCCAGGCGCGCCGTGAGGTCGCGGACGCGCGCCTCGAAGCGCTCGAGCTCGATGCGGCGCGCCGCCGGCACGACGTTCCCGCGCAGCGCGAGCGTCAGCGACACGTTCTCGACGGGATCGCTCGCCAGTGCGTCGTTCTGCAGCGACACGCCCACGGCCGACAGATCGCCGCCGAACCGCACGACGCCCGCGCTCCAGCCGAGGTCGAAGGCGGCGTCGACCTTGGTGTTCGCGGGCGTGAGCACCGACTTCGGCAGGACGTCGCCCATCTTGTCGAGCGAGAACTGCTCGGCGCGCAGCGCGAGCGCGCCCTCGACGCGGTCGAAGTCGGCGTGGCCCTTCGCCGTCCACAGGTCGTGGCGCGCTCCGCCGTAGCTGCCGTGCAGATCGATCGTGACGGCGTGCGCGGCCGACGCGGGCTTGTTCGGCTCGCTCGGCGGCGGCGCGACGACGCCCGAGATGCCCGTGAGCGACAGCGTCGGCAGCGGCGTCGCGAAGCCGCCCTTCACGCGCAGCGCGGGCAGGCCCTTGAGGTGCCGGCCTTCGAGCGGCCCCTCGACGTGCACCTCGTCGGCGCCGAAGCGCGGGCCCTGGTCGTCGCCCGCGAGGGCGAGCACGCCGCGGACGCCACGCGCGTGCAAGGCCAGCCGCCCGTTGGGGATCACCTCCCCGTCGAGGCCCTCGACGGCGACGGCCAGGCCGCTGCCCCGATCGCGCGCCTCGATCGACGCGGCCTCGATGACCACGCCCGGAGGCGCCGAGCCGCCGCCCCCGCCGCCGCCATGCCCCTTGAGCTTCTCGAGGATCGACGTGATGTTGTCGTCGGCGCCGCCGCGCACGACCGAGGCGTGCAAGCCCACGAGCCGCACGGGCCCGCTGCCGCCGAGCGCCACGCCGAACGGGGCGACGACCCGCGCGACCGTCGCGAGCTCCGTCCCCGCCGTGCCCGCGATCCGCACGTCCGAGAGGGTCACGTCGCCGAAGCCGGCCCGCCCTTGCGCGATCGTCACGGGCCTCCCGAGCCGCGCGCTGAGCTTCGACGCCGCCACGTGCGCCGCGACCGTCCCGACCGCCCACGGATAGATCGCGCCCAGGACCATGGCCACGCCGATCCCGACGGCGCCGCGGTGGGCCCGCAGCCACGCGACGGCCTTCGCGGACGCATCGGGGCCGGACGGGGCGGAGAACGGCGGCACGGGCCCCGGATACTACAACACGAAGCCCGCCCCGGCCGGTGCGCCGGAGCGGGCTTCACTGAGCGGCCCGCGGTTCCTGGAATCAGGCCGCCTCGGCCTCCATCGCGGGCGCGAGCTCGGCCGCCAGCCGGTGACGCGCGTGGTGCAGTCGCGACATCACGGTCCCCACGGGGCAGTGCACGAGGCGGGCGAGATCGCGGTACGACTCGCCGTCGAACTCGCGGCGCTCGAGCACCTCGCGGTGCGCGGGCGACAGGCGGGCGAGCGCGCCGCGCACGACGGCGCCAGTCTCCCGCTGGCTGACGACCCGCTCGGGCGTCTCCTCCTCGACGCCGTCGACCGGCGAGAAGTCCCGATCGTCGTCGTCCGAGGCGTAGCGCTCGCGACGGGTCTGGTGACGGCGCAGGCGATCGAGCCCCGCGTTGACGACGATCCGGTGCAGCCACGTCGAGAACGCCGAGCGCCCCTCGAAGCGCGTGAGCGAGCGGCACACCTTGAGGAGTGCCTCCTGCACCACATCCTCGGCCTCGTCGCGATCGCGCACGATGCGCATCGCGACCGCGATGAGGCGCGGCCGCGCGTGAGCGAGCAGGCGGTTGAGCGCCGCGCGGTCGCCGCCGCAGGCCGCGTCGATGAGCTCGTCGAGGTCGCGGAGCGCGCGCGGCGCATCCGCCCCGTCGACCTGGGGCGCTTTGGTACCGGCGAAGAGACCACCTTCCGTGCTGTCGAGGTTTTTCATGGCTGCACCGGTCTCTGTGCAACCGCGATACCGAGAAACGGTGGCGAAAATCACGGCCTCCGGCGAGCGGCCGTCGCGTCGCAGGCACACTCACGTTGTCCCACCCGGGCGGCCCGCCCCGGCTTTATCGGCTAGGATGGGCCGCGCGGTCACGCCGATGTCGGAGCTGCAGCGGATTCGGAGCTTTCTTGATGCGTTGCGCCGGAGGCTCCTCTTCCGCGCGGCCCTCGAGACGGCCGGGTACGGCGCGGCGGCCGTCATCGTGGTCTTGCTCGGGCTCGCCGCCGCGGCCGCGGCGGTCGGCCCCGCGGGGTTCTGGCCCACGGTCACGGCCGCGGCGCTGCTCGCGCTCGTCGTGGCCTCCGTCGCGGCGGGCGTGCTGCGGCCCGCGCGCCAGCTCCGTGATGAGCGGGCGGCCGCGCGCCGCGCGGGCGTCCTCGTCCCGCCGCTCGCCAGCGATCTCCTGTCGGCCGTCGAGCTCGGAGACGCGGGCGACGCGGCGGCGCTCGGGTCGCCCGCGCTCGTGCACGCCTTCCACGCCGACGTCGCGCGGGCCCTCGAGCCGGTCAACCCGCGCGCGCTCGTCCCCCTGCGCCCTGCCGCGGCCGCCGTGGGCGCGGGGCTCGCGGCGCTCGCCCTCTTTTGGGGCGCCGCCGCCCTCTCGCCCGCGCTCGCGTCCGGGCTGCGCACGCTCGTGCACCAGCCGTCCCTCTTCGAGGGCGCGGCGGTGTCGCAGGGGCCGCTCGTGGGCGACGTCCGCGTCATCTACACCTACCCTTCTTATACGGGGCTGCCTCCCCGGACGGTCGAGGGCTCGTCGGGCGACCTCGTGGCCGTCAAGGGGACGCGCGTGCGCATCGAGGCGCGGCCGCTGCGCTCCGCGCGCAAGGCCCTGCTGCTCCTCGGCGAGCAGGGCGAGGGCGGCGAGCTGCCGGCCACGCTCGCCGACGGGACGCTGCGCGCCGAGCTCTCGCTCGCCACGAGCGGCGCCTACCGCTTCTGGCTGCAACCGACGCTGGGGCGCTCGGTGCGCGAGAGCGCCTCGCACCGGATCGAGGCCGAGGCCGACGCCGCGCCGCGCGTCGAGATCCAGGGGCCGGCCGACCGGCTCGAGCTCGCGACCCCGCGGCCCATCGAGGTGGGCTACACGGCCTCCGACGACTACGGGCTCGGCGCCGTCGAGCTCGTGTACCGCGTGGGCGATCGCCCCGAGCAGCGCACGCTGCTCCGCGACGCGCGCGGCGCGAAGACGGCGCAGGGCCGGACGCTCTGGGATCCGGCGGCGACGGCCCTGCTCGGCGGCGAGCGCATCGCCTACCACATCGAGGCGCGCGACCGCGACGAGGTCTCGGGCGCGAAGGTCGGCTCGTCGCGCACGCTCTACGTCGTCATCCAGAACGCCCACGAGTCGCTCGAGGATCGGCTCGACCGCCAGCGCGAGGTGCTGGAGAAGCTGCTCGTCGATCTCGGCGATCGCCTGGAGCACGGCCCGGGCGAGGCGGGCGCGCGCGGAGACGCCGCCGAGCCCGCCTCGCGCCTCGCGGCGCTGGGGGTCGTGCACGAGGCCGAGGAGGGTCACCTCACCTTGCTGGGGCGCCTGCTCGACGACGACCGGCGCGAGGGGACGCTCGGGAAGGCCCTGCGCGCCGCGCTCGCGGGCGTGGCCGACCGGCTCGCCAAGCTGCTGCGCGAGGAGGCGCCCGCGCTCGCGGCCGCGCGCGGGAAGGCCGCCGGCAAGGCGCCGGGGCTCGGCGCGCCGCTCGAGGGGGCGCTCTCGCGCCACGTCGCCGAGCTCGAGCGCGACGTCCTGCTGCTCGACGACCTCGTGGGGCGCCAGCGGCTCGAGGACCTCGCGACGCTCGGCAAGGAGCTCACGGACGCGCACCAGCGGCTGCAGGACCTCCTCGCCCGCTACAAGGCGACGAAGGACGAGGGGCTGCGGCGCCAGCTCGAGCGGGAGGCGCGCGAGCTGCGCGCGCGCATCGGGGAGCTCGCGCAGAAGATGGAGGCGCTCAAGGAGCGCAACGACGTGCCCGAGGAGTGGCGGAACTCGCCTGACCTCAAGGAGGTCGCGGCCCAGGCCAAGAAGTTCGACGAGCTGCTCGAGAAGGGCGACGCGGGCGACCTCGAGCACGCGCTCGCCCAGCTGGGCGACGACCTCCGCGGCCTGCGCCAGATGCTCGACCAGAACCTCGACGGCTTCGGGGCCGAGCGCTTCCCGCAGGAGAACCGCGTGGTCGCCGACCTCATGAAGAAGGTCGGCGAGATCGAGGGGGACGAGCGCTCGCTCGAGAAGGAGACGCAGGGGCTGGCCGAGCGGCAGGAGGCCGAGGTGGGCAAGCGCCTCGCGGGGCAGCTCGAGGACTTCCTCAAGCGCGAGGGAGAGAAGATCGACAAGCTCAAGCAGCGGCTCGCGAGCGTTCCGACGGGCGACCCGGAGAGCGCGCTCGCCGAGGACATCGAGCGCGCGCGCGACAGCGCCAAGCAGATGATGCGCCTGCTCGGCGAGCGCGATCTGGCCGAGGCCAAGGGCGAGGCGGAGCGCGCGGCCAACAACCTCGATCGGGCGGCCGACCACCTGCAGGAGGCGGCCGACGGCGAGGGCCGGCGCGCCAAGCGCAAGAGCGCCGACGCCGAGCGCGAGAAGAGCGCCGAGGCGGTGGGCGAGGCCCGGGGGCTCGCGCAGGAGATCGCCGACGACCTGGAGAAGCTCCTGCCGCGCCCGCAGGACACGATGTCGCCCGCCGACCGCGAGCAGGCGCGCCAGCAGTCGGACAAGCAGGGCGCGATCGGCCAGCGCACCGACGAGACGGCCGACGAGGCGGCGCGGCGGCTCGGCAAGATGCCGGGGCTCGAGAAGGCCGAGGGCGAGCTCAAGCAGGCCGCGGGGCGCATGCGACAGGCCGCGGAGATGCTCAAGCGCAGCGAGTCCAAGGGGGCCGCCACGGCGGAGCGCGACGCCGCCGAGCGGCTCGCCAAGCTGCGAGACTCGATGCAGGAGCGTTCGATGGGGAGCGGCCGCGCCAAGCACGATCCGGTGCGCATCCCCGGCGCCGACGAGTCGGCGGCGCCGCGCGCCTGGCGCCAGGAGCTGCTCGACGCCATGAAGGAGAAGGCGCCCGAGCGCTTCCGCGACGACGTGCGCCGCTACTACGAGGAGCTCGTCAAGTGACGAGCCGCGCGCGCCGCGCCGCGACCGTCATCGCCGCGGCGGCGGCCGTCGCCGTCGGCGTGGCGCGCGTCGGTCGCGCCGGCCCGCCCGCGGACCGGGCCACTCCGGACGAGGCGGCCGGCATCGCGCGCGTCGCCGAGAAGCGGCTCGACGAGTGGCGCTTCGCCGAGGGCCGCGCCGGCGTGGCCGACCTCGAGCGCGTCGCGCCCGACGCGCCGCAGACCCTCTACCTCGAGGGCTACCTGCGCTTCCTCGAGGGCGACTACGACGGCGCCGTCAAGAAGCTCGAGGCCTCGCTCGCCGCGGGGCCCAAGGACGCGAGCGCCGTCAACGCGCGCGAGCTGCGCGCGCTCGCCTCCGAGGCGCGCGCCGCCGTCAAGGACCACAAGGAGGAGCGCTTCGGGCACTTCCTCGTGCGCTACCCGGCCGTCGACGCCGTGCTCGTGCCCTACGCGCGCGACGCGCTCGAGGCGGCGTACCGCGCGCTGCACGAGGACCTGGGGTTCGAGGCGGAGCTCCCCATCCGCATCGAGCTCTACCGCAGCCCGTCGGATCTCGCCGCCGTCTCGTCGCTCACGGTCGCCGAGGTGGCGCGCACGGGGACGATCGCGCTCTGCAAGTGGGCGCGCCTCATGGTGACCTCGCCGCGCGCGCTCGCCACCGGCTATCCGTGGCTCGACACGATCAACCACGAGCTCGTCCACTACGCCGTCTCCTCGCTCACGCACGACCGCGCGCCGGTCTGGTTGCAGGAGGGGCTCGCGAAGTTCCTCGAGCGCCGCTGGCGCGAGCCAGCGGGCGGCCGCATCCCGCCGGCCATGGAGACGATGCTCGCCAAGGCGCTGCGCTCGGGCAAGCTCATCTCGTTCGAGGCCATGCACCCCTCGATGGCGAAGCTCCCGTCGGCGGAGGACGCCACGCTCGCCTTCGCCGAGGTCGCCAACGCCGTCGCCCACCTCTACGCCGACAAGGGCGCGGCCGGCCTGCGCGACGCCATCAAGCGCGTCGACGAAGGGGAGGACGCCCGCCAGGCCGTGGCAGCCGCGGACGGCGTGACATGGCCCGAGTTCGAGCGCGGCTGGAAGGCCTTCATGGCCGCGCAGAAGTACAAGACGTTCCCGGCCATCGACATCCCGACGACGCACATCCGCAAGGCGGGCGCCATCGCGTCCCAGCGCAAGCCGAGCGAGGACGAGGCGCTCGCCCCCGCCGGCAACAAGACCACGACGGCGGCCGCGTTCCGCTTCCTGCGCCTCGGCAACATGCTCCTGCGGCGCGACCGGCCGCGCGCGGCCGTCATCGAGTACGAGAAGGGCGAGAGGGCGGTCACCTCGGCCGGCCACGGCGGCGCCGAGGGAGCGGCGGCGTGGCTCTTCCCCGTCAAGCTCGGGCGCACGTACCTCGTGCTCGGCGAGCCCGACCGCGCGCTCAAGGCGCTCGAGCCCATCGCGCCCATCTACCCGGACCTCCCCTGGCCTCACGTCATCGCCGGCGAGGCCCTGCTCGCCAAGGGCGCGGCCGCCGACGCCGTCGTGGAGCTGCGGGCGGCGCTGGCCACGAACCCCTTCGACCCGGAGGTCCACTGCTCGCTCGCCGACGCGTACGAGAAGGCGCCGCCATCGGACGCCGCGTCGAGCGTGAGGCCTCCGGCCGAGGTGATCGCGCGCGAGCGCCAGTTCTGCAAGGAGCTGGGCGCGGCCGCGCCGTGAGCCGTGAGCGATCGCGCGCCCGCGGCCGAGCGCGTGCGCGGCCGTCGAGCGGTCAGGGCGCGATGTCGTCGGGCGGCGGCGGTGGACGCAGGTGGACCCGCGCCGTCACGCCGTCGGTCGACCGCGCGAAGCGCCAGGAACGGTCCGGCTGACGCCCGCCCACCGCGACGTCGATGTCGCCGTCCAGCCTCCGCCGCCGGCCGTGCTCGTCGACGATCGTCGCCGCGCCAGAGATCTCGAAGCGGACGGTCTTGCGCTCGTGCGGCGCGAGCGGCACCCGCTCGAAGCCCGCGAGCCACCGCCGGGGCGCGTACGCGGGCGCGCCCGGCTTCGAGAGATAGACCTCGACGACCTCGTCGGCGGCACGCGCCGCCGTGTTCTCGACGCCGACGCTGATCTCGACGCGCCCGCCGGCGTCGGCGGGCGGCGCGACGGCGAGGGGGCCGTAGCGGAACGTCGCGTAGCCGAGCCCGTGCCCGAAGGCCCAGAGCGGCTCCTTGTCCGCGTAGCGGTACGTGCGGCCCTGCATCGAGTAGTCCTCGAACGGCGGCAGGTCCTCGATGGAGCGAACGACGGTCACGGGCAAGCGCCCCGCCGGGCTGTAGGCGCCGAAGAGCACCTCGGCGAGGGCGGCGCCGCCCTCCTCGCCCGGGTACCAGGCCTCGAGGATGGCGCGGACGTGGGCGGCGGCCCAGGGCACGGACAGGGCGCTGCCAGACGTGAGGACGAGGACGACGGGCTTGCCCGTGGCGACGAGGGCCTCGAGCAGGCGCTGCTGTCCCGCGGGCAGGCCGAGCGCGGCCCGATCGCCGCCGGGGTTCTCGGGGTTCTCTCCCTCTTCGCCCTCGTAGCGCGGTGACAGGCCGAGCGTCGCCACGACGACGTCGGCCCGACGCGCGACGCGGAGGGCGTCCGCGAGCTGCGCGCTCGAGCCGCCGCCGCCCGCGAGCGGCGCGCCGCGCCCGTAGGCGATCTCGACGCCGCGCGCGCCCGCCTCGGCGCGCAGGCCGTCGAGGAGCGTGATGGGACGGGTCGGCTCGCCGTGGTAGTTGCCGAGGAGCACGTCGCGATCGTCCGCGACCGGACCGACGACGGCGAGGCGGCGCACGCCGGCCCCGAGCGGCAGCGCGCCACCGCGGTTCTCGAGGAGCACGATCGACGCGCGCGCCGCGGCCCGCGCCAGCGCGCGGTGCTCGGGCGACTCGACGACGGATATCGGCAGCCGGGACCAGGGGACCTCGTCGGGCGGATCGAACATGCCGAGCTCGAACCGCGCCGCGAAGAGGCGCTTGACGGCCCGATCGATCGCGGCGTCGCTCACGAGGCCGCGCTCGAGCGCGCGGGCGAGGGCGCCGTACTCGCCGCCGCACGACAGGTCCGTGCCGGCGTTGAGGGCCATGGCCGCCGCCTCCTCGAGCGTGCGCGCGGCGTGGTGGCCGCTCACGATGTCTCCGATGGCGCCGCAGTCGCTCACGACGTAGCCGCGGAAGCCCCACGTCCCGCGCAGCCGGTCCGAGAGCAGCGGCGCGTCGGCGGCGCAGGGCACGCCGTCCAGGCGGTTGTACGCGGGCATGACCGACGCGACGGGGCCCGCGCGCACGGCGGCCTCGAACTGCGGCAGGTAGCTGTCCGCCAGGTCGTGCGCGCTCGGGCGCGCGTCGAACCAGTGGCGCGCGGCCTCCGGACCGCTGTGCGCCGCGAAGTGCTTCGCCGTGGCGATCGTCTTGAGGTAGCGACCGTCTTCGCCCTGCATGCCGCGCACGAAGGCCACGCCCAGCCGCGACGTCAGGGCTGGATCCTCGCCCCACGTCTCCTGGCCGCGCCCCCAGCGCGGATCGCGGAAGAGGTTGAGGTTCGGCGAGAAGAACGTGAGGCCCTGGTAGCGGCCGTGCTCCCCGCGGCGCTGGGCCTCGTCGTACTTGGCCCGCGCCTCGTCGGAGATCGCCTCGGCGACGCGCCCCACGAGCGCCGGGTCGAAGGTCGCGGCCAGGCCGATGACCTGGGGGAAGACCGTCGCCCGCCCGGCGCGGGCCACGCCGTGCAGCGCCTCGCTCCACCAGTGGTAGGCGGGCACGCCGAGGCGCGGGATCGCGGGCGCGTCCGAGACGAGCTGCCCGAGCTTCTCGGCGCGCGTCAGGCGCGAGACGAGATCGTCGACACGCGCCGACCGGAGCTCCCCGGGGTCGAGAAACCTCGGACGCGCGACGCCGAACGACGGCCGGGCGACGTCCTCCGCGGGCCGGGCCCGAGCGCAGCCCGCGAGCGCCAGCGCCGCCAGCCCCGCCGCCGCGCGCGCGGTCATCCCCGTGGCGCTCACCTCAGCGTGATCGTCGCGCAGGCGTAGACCTTGTCCCTGCCGCCGAGGAGGCGCGTCGCCAGGCCCGCCGCGGGGGCCGAGTCGAGGTCCGTGCCGTCATGGTCTCATCCTGCGGCCGAGGCCGAACTTTCGGAAGCGCTTTCGCCGGCACGACGCCGAGCGCCTGCGCCACGGGGCCCCTCGAGATCCCGGAAAATGCGCGGGCGGGCGCCGGGGCCCGTGGCAAGCGGCGGCCGCGCGTGGCATTCTGGCGGGGTGCCGAGTGGCCCCTTCCCCGCCGTCCCCGTGACCGACGCGACCGTCAGTCCCGTGTCGGATCCGGATCGCGACCTCGCGGCCGTGCGCGAGATGGCCGAGGCCCGGCGCGCGATCGTCGCCGAGATCGGCAAGCGCATCGTCGGGCAGGAGGACGTCATCGACCACCTGCTCATCGCGCTGTTCGCGCGGGGGCACTGCCTGTTCGTCGGCGTGCCGGGCCTGGCGAAGACGCTGCTCATCCAGACGCTGTCGGAGGTGCTCGCGCTCTCGTTCGGGCGCATCCAGTTCACGCCCGACCTCATGCCCTCGGACATCACGGGCACCGAGGTCCTCGAGGAGGACCGCGCCACGGGCCGCCGCGTGTTCCGCTTCGTGCGCGGGCCCGTCTTCGCGAACGTCATCCTCGCCGACGAGATCAACCGCACGCCGCCCAAGACGCAGGCGGCGCTGCTGCAGTCGATGCAGGAGCATCGGGTCTCGGCGGGCGGACAGACGTACGATCTGCCCCCGCCGTTCCTCGTGTTCGCGACGCAGAACCCGATCGAGCAGGAGGGGACCTATCCCCTGCCCGAGGCGCAGCTCGACCGCTTCATGTTCCAGATCGACGTCGGCTACCCCTCGGCCGAGGAGGAGGTGCGCATCGTCAACCAGCAGACGACGGCCTACCGGCCGACGCTGAGGCGCGTGCTCGCCCCCGAGCGGATCCTCCAGCTCCAGGAGCTCGTGCTGCGCGTGCCGGCGGCGCCCCACGTCGTCGCGCACGCCGTCGCGCTCTGCCGCGCGAGCCGGCCCGCCGACGCGGGGAGCCCCGAGCTCGTCAAGAAGTACGTCGCGTGGGGCGCGGGGCCGCGCGCCTCGCAGTACCTCGTGCTCGCGGCCAAGGCGCGCGCCATCCTCGCGGGCCGCTTCGCCGCGTCCATCGAGGACGTACGGGCGCTGGCGACGCCGGTGCTCGTGCACCGCGTGCTCCCGAACTTCCACGCCGAGGCCGACGGACTCAAGGCGGCCGCGCTCGTCGCCCGCCTGCTCGACGCCGTCAAGCCGGCCTGAGCATGGCCGAGGACGCCGGCAGCGCGGGCGGCATCGGCGCGGCCTCGTCGGCCGGCGGGCGGGCCCTCGCGCTCGACCCCGCGGATCTGGCGCGCCTCTCCTCGATGTCGCTGCGCGCGCGCGTCATCGTCGAGGGGGCGTTCGCGGGCATGCACCACAACCCCCACGCCGGCACGTCGATCGAGTTCGCCGAGCACAAGGAGTACGCGCCGGGGGACGACCTGCGCCACATGGACTGGAAGGCGGTCGCGCGCGTCGAGCGCTACTACATCAAGCGCTTCGAGGACGAGACCGAGATGCGCACCTTCCTGCTCGTCGACGGGTCGGCGTCGATGGGCTACAAGCGCGCCGGCGTCTCGAAGCTCGAGTACGCGAGCTACCTCGCGGCGGCGCTCGGCTACCTGCTCGCCCAGCAGGGCGACCCCGCGGGGCTCCTCGTGTTCGACGAGCGCACGCGGCAGTACCTGCCGCCGCGCACGCGGGGCGGGCACATCCGCGACCTCCTCCTCGCGCTCGAGGCGACGTACGCCGCGGGGCGCACGGAGCCGGGGCGCGCCCTCGCGCACGTCGGCGAGCTCGCCGACCGCCGCAGCCTCGTCGTGCTCATGACCGATCTCCTCGACGCCCCCGGCGATCTGACCGAGCGGCTGCGCCAGCTGCGCTCGCGGGGGCACGACGTCGCGCTCTTCCACCTCCTCGACCCCGACGAGGTCGAGCTGCCGGTCGACGAGCTGGACCTCACCGAGTTCGTGGGCGTCGAGCCCGACGACGGCCGCCACCTGCTCGCCGACCCGGGAGACCTCGCGGCGTCGTTCGCGCGCGAATCGCTCGCGCTGCGCGAGCGCTGGCGGCTGGCCTGCCTCGAGGCGCGCGTCGAGTACCTGTTCGCGACGACGGCGACGCCCCCTTCGGACGTGCTGCGCACCTTTCTGTTCGACAGGCGGCGGGCGAGGCGCTAGGTGCCCCTGCACTTCATCGCGCCCTCCGTGCTGCTCGGCCTCGTCGCCGCCGCGCTGCCCTGGCTCATCCACCGCATCGGCAAGCGGCGCGCGCGGCCCCACCCCTTCGCCGCCATGGAGCTGCTCCTGCGCGCCGAGCGCGAGGTCTCGGCGCGGCGGCGGCTGCGCGAGATCCTGCTGCTCATTCTCCGGACGGCCGTCGCCGCCGCCTTGCCGCTCGCGTTCGCGCGTCCGTTCGCCGAGGTCCGCTCCGATCTGCCCGCGGCGACGACGCGCACGCAGGGCGCCGTCATCGTCCTCGACGACTCGGCCAGCCTGCGGCGCCTCGCCGGCGCCGGCGGCGACACCGTCTTCCAGAGCGCGCGGGCGCGCGCGCGCGCGCTCGCGCTCAGCCTCTCGCCGGACTCCGATCTCGCGCTCGTCCTCGCGTCGGAGGGCACGCCCGCCCCCGTCGCCGAGCCGTCGAACGACCGCGGGCGCGTGCTCGCGGCCCTCGACGCCGCGGTCTGCTCGGCGCGCGCCGCCGACTTCGGCGCGGCGCTGCGGCGAGCGGGGCAGATCCTCTCGGCCTCGCCGCACGCCGAGAAGGTCGTCTACGTCGTGACCGATCTGCAAGCGGCCGGCTGGCAGGGCGTCGCCGGACCGGACCGGACCGCCGGCGGACCGGCCGTCATCCTCCTGGACGTCGGCGGCCCCTGGGAGAACCGCGCCGTCGTCTCGCTCACGGCCGAGCCGGCGCCCGAGGAGGGCGCGCGGGGCGTGGCCGTCGTGGCTGAGATCGCGAACTTCTCGGCCGAGCCGGCGCGCAAGCTCGGCCTCACGCTGCGCCTCGACGGCGCAGACGTCGCGCGCGGCTTCGTCGACGTGCCGGCGCACGGGCGCGTGCACAAGCGGTTCCTGTCCACGTTGCAGACGCTGGCCGGAGGCGGCACGGCGCACGACGCCGAGGTGGAGCTCGACCACGACCTCTTCCCGCTCGACGACCGCCGGCGCGCGCGCGTCGAGGTGTCGCGCGGCCTGCGCGTGCTGGTCGTCGACGGCGACCCCCGCACGGTCCGCACCGAGGACGAGACCTTCTTCCTCGAGGCCGCCCTGCGCGCCGGCGGCGCCGGCTTCTCGATCACGACGGCGCTCCCCGACGAGCTCGGGGCCACGGCGCTCGCGGGCTACGCCGCGGTCTTCCTGGCGAACGTCGCCAAGCCCTCCGAGGAGCTCGCCGAGGCGCTGCGGCGCTACGTCGAGGGCGGCGGCGGGCTCTTCGTCTCGGTGGGCGACCGGGTCGACGTCGACGCCTGGAACCAGCGCATGAAGTCCCTCCTGCCGCAGCCGCTCGGCCTCAAGCGCACGGCGGCGGCCGCGCCGGGCGGCGCGCCCGAGGGGGAGACCGTCGACCTGCGCCCCGCCGAGCGCCTGGCGCCCATCGACCGCCGGCACCCGCTGCTGGCGAGCTTCCCGGCCAAGGGCGACGGCCTGGCCTCGGCGCGCTTCTTCCAGTTCATGCTCCTCGAGCCGGTGCCCGACGCGCCGGGCCGGGCGGTCGTGCTGCGCTACGAGAACGGCGCCCCCGCCCTCGTCGCCTCCGACGTCGGCCGAGGCCGGGTCCTGCTCCTCACGACGACCGTCGATCGCGAGTGGACGGACCTGCCCATCCGCCCCGGCTTCCTGCCGCTCGTGCAAGAGGCCGCTCGCTTTTTGGCGGGCGCGCCCGGCTCGGACTCGATCTCCGCGCTCACCGTCGGACAGCGCCGCGAGGTCACGGTCGGCCCCGAGGACTCGCGCATCGAGATCGTCACGCCCGCGGGGGCCTCGCGCTGGCTCACGCCGGAGGGGCACGACGCCCGCTCCGTCGACCCGCGCGCCGAGGGCCGCGGCCGCCGCACCGTCACGTTCGCCGACACCGACGAGCCCGGCCTCTACCGCGTCCGCGCGGCGCGCGCCGACGGGACCATCGTCGATCGCGCCTCCGAGAGCTTCGTCGTCAACCTCGACCCCGCCGAGTCGGACCCGGCGCTGCTCCCCGACGACAAGCGCCCCGACCGCGCGATTGGCGCCTCGACCGAGGCGGCGACCCCGAAGCGCCGGCTCGAGCTCTGGCACGCCCTCTCCGCCGCCGTGCTCTTTGCCGTGCTCGGAGAGTCCCTGTTGACCCTGCGGCGGCGACGCGGCAGGGTCAAGGCGTGAACAAGCAATTCGGGAACGACGACAGCCGGCTCGCGGCCTACGTCGCGAAGACGTACATGCCGGAGGACGACGTGCTGCGCGAGATCCGCGAGCGCTGCGCGCGCGAGGGCCTGCCCGACATCCAGATCGGCGCGCTCGACGCCCGTCACCTGGAGGTGCTCGCCGCCGTCGCGGGCGCCCGCAAGGCCGTCGAGATCGGCACGCTCGGCGGCTACTCGGGCGTCTCGCTCCTGCGCGGCATGGGCATCGGCGGCGTCCTCGACACCATCGAGATCGAGCCGCGCCACGCCGAGGTCGCGCGCGAGAGCTTCCGCCGCGCCGGCTACACGACGCAGGCGCGCATCCACCTCGGCCCCGCCGCGACGATCCTGCCCAAGCTCTCGCCGCAGGGGCCGTTCGATCTCGTCTTCATCGACGCCGACAAGGAAGGCTACCCCGACTACCTCCACTGGGCCGCCGAGCACCTCAAGCCGGGCGGCCTCGTCCTCGCCGACAACGCCTTCCTCTTCGGCGAGCTCGCCGACAAGCCGACGGGCGCCCGCGCGACGACCATCGCCGCCATGCAGGCCTTCCACCAGATCCTCGCCAACAGCGGCCGCTTCCGCGCCACCGTCCTGCCGACCGGTGAGGGCCTCGCCGTCGGCGTCAGGATCTAGGGGGATTAGGGGTCCGCGACGGGCGAGCTCTTCGCGGGCGAGTCGGCGGCGACGGGCTTGAACGAGCCGGCGAGCGCGCGGTGCGCGGCCGTGGCGAGCAGCGACGGGAGCATCGCCGAGGGCGCCGGAGGGCCGACGCGGCAGGCGGCCTTGAGGGCGGCGACGCGGGCGGCGCTCTCCTCGACGCGCGCGCGGAAGTCGGGGCGCGACTCGGCGGCGCGCACGAGGGCCTCGTGGGCCGCGACCTGGCGCGCGGCGGGCTCGCGCACGAGGAGGTGGTCCGCGCCGGCCTCGATGGAGGCGACGGCGAGCTCCTCGATCGGGTAGCGATCGGCGACCGCCTTCATGCCGAGGTCGTCGGAGACGATCACGCCCTCGAACCCGAGCTCGCCGCGCAGCACGCCGGTCAGGAGCTTGCGCGACAGCGTCGCGGGCCAGTCGGGGTCGAGCGCGGGGAAGAGGACGTGGGCCGTCATGAAGGCCTCCATCCCCGCCTTGGCCGCCAGGGCGAAGGGCGCGAGCTCGACGGCCCGCAGCCGCGCGACGTCGTGGTCCACGACCGGCAGCTCGAGGTGCGAGTCGGTGCGCGTGTCGCCGTGGCCGGGGAAGTGCTTGCCGCAGCCGACGACGCCCGCGCCGCGCAGGCCGCGCCAGAACGCCAGCGCGTGCGCCGCCACCGCCTCGGGCGTCGTGCCGAAGGCGCGGGTGCCGATGACCGGGTTGGCCGGGTTCGTGTGGACGTCGAGCACGGGGGCGAAGTCCCAGCCGATGCCGAGCGCCGCCAGCTCATCGCCGAGCGCCCGGCCCACCTGCTGCGTCCGCGCCGGGTCGCCGGCGCCGCCCACCGCGAGCATCGCCGGCCAGTCGGTGGCGAGCCCGCGGAGCCGCATGACGAGCCCGCCCTCCTGATCGATCGACACGAGCAGCGGCAGGTCGTCGGGCGCCGCCCCGCGCAGCGCGCCGACGAGCGCGGCCACCTGCCCCGCGCTCACGATGTTCGGGCGGAACAGCATGACGCCGCCGACGGCGGACGCGGCGATGCGCGCCCGCAGCTCGGCGGGGACGGTCGGGCCGTCGAACCCGACGGACAGCAGCTGTCCGCACAGGCGCGACAAGGTGCTCACGCGACCCGCCCCCCGGGCAACCGCCGCCGACGCGACGGGGTCAAAGTCGTGGCCATCGCCCAACCATGCCGGCTCCGATGCGGCAGATCATAGGGGCGAACGGCCCGCATTCCACTTTCAAATGGTCAGCCTGCTGATATAAGTTGCGGACCTTTTTAGCCAGCCCCCGCCCCTTCCCCGCCTCAGTGCCTACACTGCCGTCCATGATCAAGGTCAAGCGCATCGACCACGTCGCCATCGCCGTCGCCGATCGCGACGCCGCGGCGAAGCACCTCGGGGACCTCTTCGGCCTCGCCGCGGGCAGCCGCGAGCACGTCGCCGGACAGAAGACCGACGTGACCTTTCTGAACGCCGGCGGCGACGACGCCGCGTCGCTCGAGCTCTGCGCGCCGGCGAGCGTGGACGGCAACGAGAGCCTGCGGCGCTTCCTCGACAAGCGCGGGCCCGGCCTGCACCACGTCTGCTTCGAGGTCGACGACCTGCCGGCGGCGCTCGCCAGCCTCAAGTCCGCCGGCGTGCGCCTCATCGACGAGACGCCCCGCCTGGGCGCGCGCGGCCACTGGGTCGCGTTCCTTCATCCGGCCGCGACGGGCGGTGTCCTCTTCGAGCTGTGCGCGGCCGGCCACGGAGGAGACCCGACATGACGCGCACCACTCGCCTCGCCACGGCGGCGGCCCTCGCCATCCTCCTCGGCCTGCCCGCGACCCGCGCCGCGCGCGCGCAGATGGGCCCGGGCGGCATGCCCGGCATGGGCCCCGGCGCGCAGCCGGGCATGGGCGGCGGCCCCCAGGAGCCGAAGGAAGAAGGCCCGGCCGAGGAGGCGCCCGAGGAAGATCAGAAGCCCGCCGACCTCGAGCCGCTCCCCGGCTACCCGGAGCAGAACAAGCGCAAGCTGCAGATCTTCGAGGTCGACGGCTACCTGCGCCTGCGCGCCGACTACATGCACAACTTCTTCCTCGGCGAGGGGTACACGCACATCACCTCGACGCTCCCCGGCGGCACGCCCCAGAACTACGGCCTCCCGCTCTTCCCGCTCCCGCTCGAGTGCAACCGTCCGATGAACGGCACGACGATCACCAACGTGGGCGCCAACAACCCGGGCACGGCCTGCTCGCACAAGAACATCGGCGCCGCGAACCTGCGCCTGCGCCTCGAGCCGACCTTGAACGTCACCGACATGGTGCGCGTGCACGCCCAGTTCGACGTCCTCGACAACACGATCCTCGGCAACACGCCCGACTCGCTCACGGGCATCCCCGGCTACAACCGGCCCTCCTCCACGCCGACGAGCGGCGGCATGGTCTCGCCGACGTCGATGAACGGCGCGGCGCCCACCGGCTTCCAGTACACGACGCAGGACCCGCCCGAGGTCGGCCAGAACGGCTTCTCGTCGAGCATCGTCGCCAAGCGGGCCTGGGCCGAGATCGACAGCGAGTTCGGCTCCGTGCGCTTCGGCCGCATGCCCTGGCACTGGGGGCGCGGCATCGCCTACAACGACGGCGGCTGCCCCGACTGCGACGTCGGCACGACCGTCGATCGGGTGATGGCTCTGACGACGCTCTACGGGCACCAGATCGCCGTGGCCTGGGATCTCGGCCCCCAGGGCTACACGACGCAGCAGCTGAGCCTCGGTCAGCAGTCGCCGAGCGGCTACCCGTACGACCTCTCGCAGAACGACGACGTGCTCGAGCTCATGGCCTCGATCGTCCGCAAGGACAACCCGGTGCAGCTGCGCGAGCGCATCGACCGCGGCGAGCCGGTGCTCAACTACGGCCTTCAGGTGGTGTACCGCAACCAGGGCAACACGGTGACGCCGATGGACACCTCGGCGACGGTCCTGAACTCGACCACCGGCCCCATGCCGCTCACGCCCGAGCAGCTGAACCAGGCGACCCTCTTCGGCGGCCTGTCCGTGACGCCCGACGTGTGGGCCAAGTTCTACTACAAGGCGCTCACGCTCGAGTTCGAGGGCATCGGCGTGTTCGGGAAGATCGATCACCCCGGCGTCCTCGCCGCGGACAACCAGCAGGTGACGATGCGTCAGCTCGGGTGGGTGATCGCGGGCGAGCTCCGGCTCTACCGCGACGCCTTCTTCGTCGGGCTCGAGACGGGCGGGGCGACGGGCGACCAGGCCGAGGACCCGAGCCAGTACCTCAACTACCGCTGGCGCTTCGTGCAGCAGCCGCCCGGCGACCACGCCATCAACGACTTCCACTTCTCGCCGGACTACCACGTCGACGAGATCTTCTTCCGCCACATCATGGGCACGGTGACGAACGCCATCTACGTCAAGCCCCAGACGGCGTACTGGTTCGACCTCGGGCAGAACCGCGCCATCGGGCTCAACGGCAGCGTCATCTACAGCGCGGCGCAGGTCCCCGTCTCGACGCCGGGCAACGCCATCAACTACGGCGTCGAGGCCGACGTGGGCGCCTCCTACCGGAACACGGGCGACGGCATCTACGGCGGCGTGACGTGGGGGCTCTTCTTCCCGCTCGCGGCGCTCTCGCGGCCCTTCTCCCTCTACGAGGACAACAGCGCCAACGCGACCTCGGCGCAGATCCTCCGCATCTTCATGGGCGTGCGGTTCTGACCGCCTGGGCGGCTCCCGCGGTCCCCTGCGCTACTTCGAGGTGCTGAAGGTCTTCAACCTCTCCTCGGCGTCCTTGCGCGAGGCGGCGTCCTCGTGCACGCCGTACTTGAGGTAGTTCTCGAAGGCCTCCTTGGCCTGGGCCGTCTTCCGCTCCTGGGAGTAGAGGATGCCGAGGTCGTAGTACGCGGGCGCGTGGCGTGGGTCCTTGTCGAGGCAGAGCAGGTACTCGGCGATGGCCTCGTCGGTCTTGCGCTCGCGCCGGAACACGACGGCCAGGTCGAAGTGCAGATCGGCGTCGTCGGGGCGCAGCGAGATGGCCTTGCGCAGGGCCGTGATGGCGCCGTCGTGGTCGTCGGTCTTCGACTTGGCGACGCCCAGGTTCGTCCAGGCCTCGGCGGCGTCCGGCTTGATCTCGGTGGCCTTCTGCAGGTGCTCGATGGCGTGCTTGTAGTCGCCCTTCTGCTTGTACGCGAAGCCGAGCGAGACGCGCGTCTCGTAGTCGTCGGGCTTGAGCTCGAGCGCGGTCTCGAGCTCCTTGATGCCCTCGTCGACGCGCTTGAGGCGCACGTAGGCCGAGCCGAGGTTGCTGTGCAGGCCGGCGTCCTTCGGCTGGAGCTTGACGGCCTTCTCGAACTCGCCGGCGGCGTGCAGGTAGTCGGCCTGGCTCCGGTAGAGGTTGCCGAGGGTCATGTGGGCCGCGGCGTAGTCGGGCCGGAGCTGGATGGCCTTCTGGCACTCGGCCATGGCCTCGACCGTCTTCCCCGTGCGCTTGTACTGGAGCGCCAGGTTGTAGTGATCGGCCGCCTCGTCGGCGCGCGCGGGCGTCGCCGCGAGCCCGAAGGCCGTCAGGAGGCCGAGGAGACCGAAGACGCGGACGGAGGGGCGCAGCATCCGGCGAGACTACCACCGACCGCCGAGGCCCGTCTTTGGCCCCGTGCACGAATCCCCGCTATATTCCCGCCCTTCCATGCTCCAGGCCCTGCTCGTCACGTTCCGGGAAGGCATCGAGGCCTTCCTGATCGTGGGCATCATCAGCGCGTACCTCCGCAAGACGAACCGCGCCGGCCTGCTGCGCGGGATCCACGTCGGCCTCGCGCTCTCCGCCGTCACGTGCGTCCTGGGCGCCTGGCTGTGGCTGCAGGTGCCGAACCAGCCCCTCTACGAGGGCGTCGCCGCGCTAGTGGGGGCCGGGTTCGTGGGCGCGCTGCTCTGGCAGACGGTGCGCGCGGGCCGGCGCATCAAGGGCGAGATCGAGGCGCGCCTCGGCCGCGTCGCGGGCGCGGAGGGCGCCCCCTCGGCGCGCGCCCTGGCGGGCGTCGCGCTCGTGACGACGCTCCTCGTGACGCGCGAGGGCCTCGAGGCGGTCTTCTACCTGGGCATCCAGGCGTTCGCCATCAAGCGCGCGGACGTCATCGTGGGCGCGGCGCTGGGCCTCGTGCTCGCGGGCGTCATCGCCTGGGCCTGGACGCGGTTCGCGAAGCGCGTGAACCTGGGCGTCGTCCTCAGGGTGACCTCGATCTTCCTCGGCGTCTTCCTGTTGCAGCTCCTCATCTACGGCGTGCACGAGCTGGCCGAGAGCGGCGTCATCCAGGGGAGCCAGGCCTTCCACGACGCCACCGAGGTCCTCGGCCCCGACGGGCGCGTGGGACACCTCCTCTCGTACTCGCTGCTCGCGGCGCCGCTGCTCTACGTCTTCTGGGCGCGGCGGGCGCAGGCGGCTCGGCCGCCCGCGCCGACCTAGCGAATCCGCGCGGGCCGGCGGCGCGCGCCGAGCGTCACAGCCGCACGTGCAGCACGCGTGACAGCGCGCGGTAGCCGAGGCGGTCGTAGAAGGCCTCGGCGGCGGCGTTGCCGGCCCACACCGTGAGGACCAGCTCGGCGGCGCCCTGCCGGCGCGCCCACGAGGCGACCTCGTCCATGAGCGCCTTACCCACGCCGCGGCGGCGGTGGGCGGCGCTCACGACCAGCATCTCGACGTGCCCCCGGCGCAGCGGCACCATGGCGGGATCGGGCGGCGTCTCGTAGACCCGCACGCTGACGACGCCCACGGGACGGCCCGCCTCCTCGGCAACGAAGACGGCCACGTCGGACGCCGTGAGGAGCTCGCGCCACTCGGCCTCGGCGCGCGCGGCCTTGCGGAAGTAGGCGGGCGCGAGGCCCGCGTGCAGGTCGTCCACCTCGCCCCAGAGGGCGCGCGCGCCCTCCCAGTCGTCCTCCCGCGCCCGACGGATCATGTCGTCGCCCCGGCTCTCCTGCTCCGCCCTACCCCTCGCCCTCGCTCACTTCCATGGGGAACCGCTCCCGCATCGCGCGGTAGACCATGGCCTCGATCTCGGTCTCGGTGCTCATGGCCATGGCCTGCGCGAGCATCCGCTCGGCGTCGAAGAGGTCCGTCGCGCGGACGATCGACCGCAGCACGGGGATCTGGCGTGGCGCCATGGAGAAGTTGCGCAGCCCGAGGCCGAGCAGGACCCACGCCAGCATGGGATCGCCCGCCATGTCCCCGCACATCGCCACGGGCTTGCCCACCTTGTTCGCGCCGAGGACGATCTGCTTGAGGGCGCGCAGGATCGCGGGGTGCAGCGGGTGGTAGAGGTAGCCGACGTGCTCGTCGTCGCGGTCGGCGGCCAGCGCGTACTGGATGAGATCGTTCGTGCCGATGCTCAGGAAGTCGCACTCGGCGGCCAGGAGGTCGGCGATGAGCGCCGCGCTGGGCGTCTCGACCATGACGCCGACGGGCACCTTCGGATCGTGGGGCACGCCCTCGCGCGCCAGCTCGTTGCAGACCTCGGCGCAGAGCTGCTTCGCGGCGCGCAGCTCGGCGACGCCCGAGATGAGGGGGAAGAGGATCTGCATGGGGCCGATGGCGGCCGCGCGGTAGAGCGCGCGCAGCTGCGTGCGGAAGAGATCGACGCGGTGGAGCGAGTAGCGGATCGAGCGCAGGCCCATGGCCGGGTTGGTGCCGCTCGGGATGCGCACCGAGGCGGGGAGCTTGTCGCCCCCGAGGTCGAGGGTGCGGAAGGTGATCGTGCGCCCCTGCATGCTCTTGAGCGCCGCGACGGCGTGGAGGTGCTGCTCGTCCTCCGTCGGCAGGTCGGGCCGCTCGAGGTAGAGGAACTCGGTGCGGAAGAGGCCCACCGAAGCCGCGCCGAGATCGACGGCGATGGGGATCTCCTCGAGCATCTCGACGTTGGCCGCGAGGTGGATGCGCGCGCCGTCCTTGGTGACGGCGGGGGCGTCGCGCGTCGCCTCGAGGTGGCGCGCGCGCTCGCGCGCGAGGTCGGCCCGCGCGCGGTAGCGCCCCAGCGCCTCCTCGTCGGGATCCAGGATGACCTCGCCGCGCGACCCGTCGATGATGAGGGTCATGCCCGACCAGACCTTGCGGTCGAGCGCCTCGACGCCGCAGACATAGGGCAGGCCCATGGCGCGCGCGATGATCGAGGTGTGCGAGGTGCGGCCGCCGCCCTCGGTGGTGAAGCCGGCGACCTCGGCGCGTCCGAGCTGGGCGGCGTCGGCGGGCGACAGCTCGTGCGCCACGGCGACGCTGCCCTTCGGCGCCTCTTCGGGCTCCGCCGACGTGTCGTGGCCCATGAGGTTGCGCAGCAGGTTCTCGCCGACGTAGGCGAAGTCGCTGCGTCGGTCGCGGAAGTAGGGGTCCTCGATGCGCTCGAAGACGGCCTGGATCTGGTCGAGGGTCTTCCGGACGGCCCACTCGGCGGCGGTATGATCGATGGTGATGTGGCGCTTCGTCTGCTCGACGAGGTGGACGTCCGTCAGCATGAGGCGGTGCGCCTCGAGCACGCGGTACTGGTGCTCGTCGTTCTCGCGCACGGCGATCTGCTGCTGGATGCGGGCGAGCTGGTCGTCGGTCTGCTTGAGCGCGACCTCGAAGCGGCGCAGCTCGGCCTCGACGGCCTCGGCGGCGATGCGGCGCTCGTGGACCTCGACGCGGCTGCCGAGCACGTGCGCGAGGCCGATGGCGATGCCCGGCGAGGCGGCGACGCCCGTCAGCCGCTCCACGGACGGCCCCTCACGCCTACCTCACCCCGATCGAAGGAACGCCCCGCGCTCACGCCTCGACGCCCTCCCCGAAGCCGTCGTCGACGAGCGCCGCCAGCGCCGCGACCGCCTTGTCGGCGTCCTCGCCTTCGCAGGAGATGGTCATCGTCGAGCCGACGGCCGCGACGAGCGTCAGCAGCCCCATGATGCTCTTGCCGTTGGCGTCGTTGCCGTCCTTCGACACCTTGACCTCGCAGGGGTACTGGTTCGCGAGCTGGACGAAGCGCACGGCGGCGCGCGCGTGCAGCCCGAGCTGGTTGCGGATGCGGACCTCGCGTTCGGCCATCAGCGTGTCTCTCCGGCGTGGGTGAGGATCTTCCCGGTGAGCTCGGACCCGAGCCGAATGGACCGGCGTCCGACCTCCTTGAGGACGTCGGCGATCTCGGCGGGCGCGAGCCTGCGGCGATCGACCGTGGCGAGCTTGATGAGCATGGGCAGGTTCACGCCGCAGACGATCTCCACGGGGCGCGTGCCGTCGACCATGGCGAGGCAGGCCTGGAACTCCGACGACCCGTGGACGTCCACGAGGATGAGGATACCGGCGCCCGTGTCGACGCCGTCGCACGCGTGGGCCACGCGGCGCACCGTGTCGCCGAAGTCCTCTCCCACGACGACGGCGATCGAGGCCGCCTGCTCGAGGACGCCGACGATCTCGGCGGCCGCGGACAGCAGGCACGCCCCGCTGCCGCCGTGGGTGACGATCACGAGGCCGACGAGTGCGTCCCCTCCCGCTCCTTGTGCGCGCGCCATGGTGATGGGTCAGTCTAACAGCTTACATCGCGCCGGCGACCGAGATCATGCGGGTCACTGTCCACCTCCCCGCTGGATGTCGCGGTGGCGGATCGAGACCGAGAAGGCCCCGCCGAGGCGGCGCCCCAGCTCCTTGGCGATCGCCACCGAACGGTGACGCCCGCCCGTGCAGCCGATCGCCACCGTCGCGTAAGACTTGCCCTCGCGCTGGAAGCCCTTCACGGACAGCGCGATGAGCTCCTCGGCCTTGGCCACGAAGGGGCCGGTCTCGGCGTCCTCGAGGACGAAGCGCGCCACCGCCTCGTCCTCGCCCGAGAGGGCCGAGAGCTGCGGCACGAAGAAGGGGTTCGGCAAGAAGCGCACGTCGAGCACGATGTCGGCCTCGACGGGGATGCCGTGCTTGAAGCCGAAGGAGAGCAGCGTCACCGAGAGGTCGCCGTCGACGTGGCCGTAGCGCTCCATCACCAGGGCCCGCAGCACGTGCACGGTGAGCGTCCCCGTGTCGACGAGGGCGTCGGCCGCCTGGCGCAGCGCCGACAGCTTCTCGCGCTCGTCGCGGATGCCCGCCCGGATGTCGGTGTCGGAGAGCGGGTGCCGCCGGCGCGTCTCGGAGAAGCGACGGATCAGGATCTCGTCGCTCGCGTCGAGGAACAAGATCTCGACCGTGTGCCCCTCCGCCTTGATGTCCTGGAAGATCTTGAGCGCGCCCGCGAGGAACTCGCCGCCGCGCGCGTCGATGCCGAGCGCGGCGCGGTCGATGTCCGAGCGGCCCGAGACGAGCTCGATGAACTTCGGCACGAGCGGCAGCGGCAGGTTGTCGGCGGCGTAGAAGCCCAGATCCTCGAGCGCCCGCAGGGCCGTCGACTTCCCCGCGCCCGAGACGCCCGTCACGACGACGAGCTTCATTCGACGTCGTCCCGCCAGCGGCGCTCGCGCGCGTCCGCGAGCGCGCGGTCGAGCCGCTCCTGGAACTCGCGCGCCGAGTGGTGGCCGCGCACCTGGAGCAGCCGGTTCCGCGCCGCCACCTCGATGAGCGAGCTGACGTTGCGGCCCGGCGACACGGGGATGCGCAGCAGGGGCACGGGCACCTCGAGGATGGGGTAGACCATCTCGTCGAGGCCGAGCCGGTCGTGCGTCTCGCTGGCGTCCCAGCGCGTGAGCTCGAGGACGAGCTCGATGCGCTTCTCGTCGCGCACGGCGGCGACGCCGAACATGTCCTTGATGTTGATGATGCCGAGGCCGCGCACCTCCATGTGGTGCTTGATGAGCTCCGAGGCCCAGCCCACGAGGGTCTCGCCCGACGTGCGGCGCACCTCGACGAGGTCGTCGGCCACGAGCCGGTGGCCGCGCATGATGAGGTCGAGCGCCGCCTCCGACTTGCCGATGCCGCTCTTGCCGAGCAGGAGCACGCCGACGCCGAGCACGTCCATGAGCACGGCGTGGATGCTGGCCGTGGGCGCGAGCTGCAGCTCGAGGTGCTTCTGGATGGCGTCGATGGCGGTCGACGACACGATGGGCGTGCGCAGGAGCGGGACGCCCATCCGCTCGGCGCTCTCGAGCAGGAGCTGCGGGACGTCGAGGCCCTTCGTGACGACGATGCAGGCGGGGTCGAGGCTCATGAACGAGTCGACCGAGCGGCGCGCGCTCTCCTCGTCGAGGGTCTGCAGGTAGGAGATCTCCGTCGAGCCCAGGATCTGCACCCGCTCGGGGTGGACCTGCTTGACGTAGCCCGCGAGGGCGAGCCCCGGCTTCTGGATGCGCTGGTTGGAGATGCGGCGCCCCAGGCCCTTCTCGCCGGCGAGCAGCACGAGCCGCAGGCCCGAGCTCTCGTCGAGCAACGAACGGACCGTGAGCATCGGCGTCATGGCTCGGAGCTATTGTAGCCGAGGCCTCAGTACTTCGCGTCCTCGTCGACGATCACCCGGTACATGTCCTCGCGCGTCGGGGCGGCCAGGAGGCGGCGGCGAAAGTCCGAGTCACGGAAGAGGCGTGACAGCCGCGCGAGCGCCTTGAGGTGCACGCCCGTGGAGCTCACGGGCGCGACCAGCATGAAGATGAGGTGCGTCGGCCGACCGTCGATCGACTCGAACTCGATGCCGGGCACGGAGCGCGCGAGCACGCCCGACAGCTCGCCGATCGAGTCGAGCTTGCCGTGCGGGATCGCGATCCCGTCCCCGATGGCCGTCGAGGCGAGCAGCTCGCGCTCCTCGAGGACGCGGCGCAGCTCGGCCCCCTCGACCCGCGGGTTGAGGCGGGCCATGTGGTTCGCGAGCTCCGCGAGCGCGGCCGCCTTGGTCGTCGCCTCCAGGTCGGCGATGATGGCGTCCTGCTTAAGGAAGTCGATGACCTTCATGGGGCCGGGTCCGCGAAGCCATTCTAGTTCGGACGTAGAGGGAGGCGAGTTCCTTCGGCTAGGCGGCCGGCGCGCCCGAGCCGCCCGTCTCGATGAGACCGTAGTTGCCGTCCTTGCGCCTGTAAAGAATGGAGATGCTCTTCGTGCCGGCGTCCGTGAACACGATGAGGTCGTCGCCGAGGAGGTTGAGCTGCATGACGGCGTCCTCGACGCTCATCGAGCGCGCGCTGAAGGTCTCGTCCTTGACGACGCGGAAGCCCGGCGCCGCGGCCTTGGCGGCCTTGCCCGCCTTGTCGGTCTTCGCCGCCTTGTCGGCCTTCGCCGCCGCCTTGGCGTGACCATCCGCGCCCGCCGGGCGCGGCTCGAGGTCCTCGGCGGGGATGACGACCTCGCGGAACTCGACGCCCGGACCCACGTGCGGCTTGTGGTCGCGGATCTTCTCCTTCCACTTGCGCACCTGGCGCTCGATGCGCGCCGTCGCGAGATCGATCGAGGAGTACATGTCCTCGGTGACCTCCTTGGCGTTGATCACGATCCCGTTCGGGAGCGTGATGTTGATGTCGGCCACGTGGTTGAAGCCGCGCTCGACGGCGAACACCGCGTGCGCCGAGATGGGGTCCTTGTTGAAGTACTTGCGGATCTTGTCCAGCTTCTCGGCCGCGTACTCCCTGACGGCCGCGGAAGCGTCCATGTGACGAAACGTCGACGAGAGCTGCATGGTTTTGGCTCCAGGCAAAACTAATACAGCATTTCCCTATCGGGCGACAGGACTTGCGGCGTGATTCCGCCGGGTTCCAGGGGCGCCATCCCGCGACCCCGGCGACGCCGCCGGCGCGGGCTCGAAGACGCCCCTCAGAAGACCTGGCGGCGTTTACTGGAAGACAGGATGCGAAGCTGTTCGCGGTACTTCGCCACCGTGCGGCGCGCGATCTCGATGTTCTGATCGCGCAGCAGCTCGACGATCTTCTGGTCCGAGTGCGGGTGCTGCGGGCTCTCCGAGCCGATGATCTGCTTGATCTTCAGCTTCACCGCCTCCGACGCGAGATCGTCGCCGTCGGTGCGCGCGATGCCCGAGTTGAAGAAGTACTTGAGCTCGTAGATGCCCTGCGGCGTGTGGACGTACTTGTTCGTCGTCACGCGCGAGACCGTGGACTCGTGCATGCCGATGTCCTCGGCGACGTCGCGCAGGATGAGGGGCTTGAGGTGCGCCGTGCCCTTGTCGAAGAAGTCGCGCTGGAACTTCAGGATCGACTCGGTGACCTTCACGATCGTCCGCTGGCGCTGCTGGATCGAGCGGATGAGCCACTGCGCCGAGCGCAGCTTCTCCTGGATGTACTCGCGCGCCTTCGAGCCGCCGGCGAGCGCCGTGCGGTAGAAGTCGGAGATCTTGAGCTTGGGCAGGCCGTCGTCGTTCGCGACCACGAAGTACTTGTCGCCGACCTTGTGGATGTAGACGTCGGGCGTGATGTACGTCGGCTCCTCCGACGTGTACTGCCGACCCGGCTTCGGGTCGAAGGACATCACGACCTTGGCCGCCTCGTAGATCTCGTCGAGGGGCTGGTTCAGGTCCTTGGCGATGGCCTGGTAGTTCTTCTTCTCGAGGTTGGGCAGGTGCCTCTGCAGGATGCCCACGACGACCTCGTCGTCGGCGCCGATGTGCTTGGCCTGGATCATCAGGCACTCTTCGAGCGAGCGCGCGGCCACGCCCACGGGATCGAACTCCTGGATGCGCGCCAGCACGGCCTCGGCGACCTCGAGCGTCACGCCGGCCTCCTCGGCGAGGTCCTCGAGCGGCTCCTCGAGGTAGCCGTCGGGCGTGAGGTTCCCGATGATGAGCATGGCGATGCCGTCTTCCTCGCGCGAGAAGTGCGAGAGCTTGAGCTGCCACTCGAGGTGGTCGAAGAGCGACGTGCCCCGGGTGAGCGTCGACTCGAGCGACGGCAGGTCGTCGTTGTTCGACTTGTAGGAGGGCATGGGGGCCGCGGCGGCCTGGTTGTCGAGGTAGCCCTCCCAGTCGAAGTCGCTGACGGCCTCGTCGGAGCGGCTGTCGGGCTTCACCTCGGCGGCGTCCTGGCGCTCGACCGGCATCTCCTGGATGGGCGTCTCGGTCTCGCCGACGCGCTCCACCTCGCCCTCGGTGGGCTCGGCGGTGAGGGGCGCGTCCTGGGTCTTGGCCTGCTCGGCGCTCGACTCGACCGAGTCCTCGAGGATCGGGTTCTCGAGCATCTCGTCGCGGACCATGTCGACGAGCTCCATGCGGGACAGCTGCAGCAGCTTGATCGCCTGCTGCAGCTGCGGCGTCATGACCAGCTGCTGCTGGAGCTTGAGGTGCTGTTTGATCTCCATGGTCGACGCTTTAGGCAGCCCGGTCGGAGCGGGCTTCAGGATGCTTGTAGCATTGATGATGCCACGTTAACAAGGCGCAAAAGTCCATGTGGTACATGTATTGCAACGGACGCGCGGGTGCGCAAGCCTTACGTTGCAAGTCTTTGTGACTACAGGGCTCCGAGCCTCTAGGCCCGGTGCGCGGTCGCGTCGGTGCCGGGGTGGGGACGGCGGCGTTCGCCGACCCGCTCGCGCAGCGCCGCCGCGATGAAAGACTGGAAGAGCGGATGCGGCGCCTGGGGCCTGGACTTGAACTCGGGGTGAAACTGGCACCCCACGAAGTAGGGGTGGTTGGGCAGCTCGATCATCTCGACGAGCCTCCGGTCCGGAGAGAGGCCCGAGATGACCATGCCCTTGCTCGTGAGCGCCTCCCGATAGTCGTTGTTGACCTCGTAGCGGTGGCGGTGCCGCTCCGAGATCTCGGTCGTCCCGTACGCCGCCGCCGCCTTCGTCCCCGGAGCGAGGACGCACGGATAGGCGCCGAGGCGCATGGTGGCGCCCTTCTCGGTGATGTTGCGCTGCTCGGGCATGAAGTCGACCACCGGGTACGGCGTCTTCTGGTCGATCTCCGTCGAGTTCGCGCCCTTGAGGTCGGCCACGTTGCGCGCGAACTCGATGACGGCCATCTGCAGGCCGAGGCAGATGCCGAAGAACGGCACGCCCTGCTCCCGCGCGTAGCGCACCGCCTCGATCTTGCCCTCGATGCCGCGGCTGCCGAAGCCCGGCGCGACGAGGATGCCGTCCATGCCCGCGAGCACGGCCGCGGCGCCGCGCTTCTCGATCTCCTCGGAGTCGAGGTGATGCAGGTTGACGCGGCAGTCGTTGCCAATGCCGCCGTGGATGAGCGCCTCGTTGAGGCTCTTGTAGGACTCGACGAGGTCGACGTACTTGCCGACGAGGCCGATCTCGACCTCCGTCGTCGGGCTCTTGCGCAGGTGCACGACGCGCTCCCAGCCCGTCAGCTCGGGCGCGCGCGTCCAGATGTTGAGCAGCTCGCCGATCTTGTCGTCGACGCCCTCGGCGTGGAAGCGGATCGGCACCTCGTAGATGGAGGAGACGTCCTCGGCCGAGAACACGCAGTCGGCGGCGACGTTCGTGAACATCGCGATCTTCTTCTTGAGCGGCGCCTCGATGGCCTTCTCCGAGCGGCACAGGAGGATCTCGGGCTGGATGCCGATCTCCCGGAGCTTCATGACGGAGTGCTGCGTGGGCTTGGTCTTGAGCTCGCCCGCGGCGCCGATGTAGGGCACGAGCGTGACGTGCACCGAGATGGCGTTCGTGTGGCCGACCTCGAGCCGCAGCTGCCTGATGGCCTCGAGGAAGGGCAGCGACTCGATGTCGCCGACGGTACCGCCGACCTCGACGATGAGGACGTCCTGACCCTTCGCGCACGCGAGGATGCGCGCCTTGATCTCGTCGGTGACGTGCGGGATGACCTGCACGGTGCCCCCGAGGTACTCGCCGCGCCGCTCCTTCTGGATGACGGTCTGGTAGATCTGGCCCGACGTCGTGTTGTTGAGCCTCGTCATCCGCTGCGAGATGAAGCGCTCGTAGTGCCCGAGGTCGAGATCGGTCTCGGCGCCGTCGTCGGTGACGAACACCTCGCCGTGCTGCGTGGGGTTCATCGTGCCCGGGTCGACGTTCAGGTAGGGGTCGAGCTTCTGGATCGTGAGCTTGAGGCCCCGCGTCTCGAGCAGGCTGCCGATCGACGCGGAGGCGAGCCCCTTGCCCAGAGACGACACGACGCCGCCGGTCACGAAGATGAACTTCGTCTGTTTGCCAGATGATCTGGTCACCCCAGCAGCCGCGGTCATTGGGTCCCCTGTCCGCGTCTGCCAGGGCGCGCGCCGCGCGCGCCGTTATGGATTGACGCCGAGAAGAATGTCGTCTTCAACTCGGGAGAGCATTCTCCCATCCGGGTCGTCGAAGTCAACGCGAATGATCTCCTCCGAAGTCATCTTGATCATCGAAGACGACGTGCACATCGGTGGGCTCGTGGGTCAGGTGCTCAAGGAGGCGGGGTTCTCGCCCGAGGTCGTGCGCGACGTCGAGGCGGCGCGCACGCTGGCGGCGCGCGGGCTGCGGCCGGCGGCGATGCTGAGCGATCTCATGATCGCGGGCTCGGCGGGCCCCGAGCACCTGCGCGGCGAGATCCAGGCCCTCTTCCCGGGCGTGCCGCTGACCCTCATGACGGGGGTGCCCCCCAAGCGGCGCGCGCTGCTCGGCGTCGACGACGACCAGATCCTCGAGAAGCCGTTCGAGCTCGAGGCGCTGCTCTCGGTCGTGCGGGCCATGGTGGAGCGGCGGTGAGGATCGCCATGGCGGGCGACGCCCCGCGCCTCGCGGAGGCGCCGCCCGCGCCGCTGGCGCTCGCCATCGGCAACTTCGACGGCGTGCACCGCGGCCACCAGGAGCTCGTGCGCGTCGCGGCGGAGATCGCCCGCCGCACGGGCGGCACGGCCGGCGTGCTCACGTTCGATCCGCACCCGGCGCGCGTGTTCGCGCCCGCCCTCGCGCCGCCGCTCATCGTCTCGCTCGCGCGGCGGCTCGAGCTGCTCGGCGAGGCGGGCGCGGCGCTCGCCATCGTCGAGGCCTTCACGCCGGCGCTCGCGGCCGTCGAGCCCGAGGCGTTCGTGCGCGACGTGCTCGTCGCCGGCTTCGGCGCGCGCGAGGTCGTCGTCGGCTACGACTTCAGCTTCGGGCGGGCGCGCCGCGGCACGCCCGCGCTGCTCCGCGAGCTGGGCGCCGGCCTCGGGCTCGGCGTCACCGTCGTGCCGCCCGTGACGGTCGACGGCCTCGTCTGCTCCTCGACCAAGGTCCGCGAGTTCGTCCTCGAGGGCCGCGTCGAGGGCGCGGCCCTCCTCCTCGGACGCCCCGTCGAGCTCCAGGGGCCGGTGGTGCGGGGCGCGGGGCGCGGGCGCGGCCTCGGCGTCCCGACGGCGAACGTCGCGCCCGAGGGCGAGCTCGTGCCGCGCCTCGGCATCTACGCGGCGCGCGCGCGCGTGCTGGACGCCGCCGGCGCCGTCGTCGCGACGCACGGGGCCGCGCTCTCCATCGGGAGCAACCCGACGTTCGCGGCGGGCTCGGCGGGCGCGCCCGTGACCGTCGAGGCCCACCTCCTCGAGTTCGACGGCGACCTCTACACGAAGCGCCTGCGCCTCGAGGTCCTCCACCGCCTGCGCGACGAGCGGCGGTTCGAGTCGGTCGCCGCGCTCATGAAGCAGATCGCCCTGGACATCGCCGAGACCCGCGCCTTCCTGGCCGCGACGCCATGACCGTCTTCGAGACCGAGACGATGGCCGAGCTGTGCGTCAAGCAGGGGCTCGTCACCGAGGCGCTCGCGATCTACCGCCGCCTCGTCGAGGGCGCCCGCGACGGCGCCACCCGCGAGCGCCGCGCCACGCGGCTCGCCGAGCTCGAGCGCATGGCTCGGGACGTCGTGCGCGCGCGCGGAGGCGGGCCGGCGTCGGCGACCGCCGCGGGCGCGCCTTCGCTCACCGTGGAGCGGCGCGCCAGCGCGCTCCGCTTCGCCTGGACGTTGCCGCCCGAGACGAGGGACCCCGCGCTCCAGCTCCTGCTCGTCCGCCGCGGCCCCGGGGGCGTCGAGACGGAGTCACGGACGCTGCGGCTCGAGGGGGCCCGCGGCTCGACGACGGTCGAGGCGGCCGGCCTCCACGCCGTCCACGCGGCCGTCGGCTGGCTCGACGGCGCGCGTTTCGTGCCGCTGGCCCGGCTCGCCGCCTGATTCTTGTGATATACGAAGCGCGATGTTGACGTTCACTGGAGTGATCACGGCGCTCGTGACGCCGCTGCGCGACGACAAGGTCGACGAGGAGGCGCTGCGCCGCCTCATCGACGAGCAGATCGCGGGCGGCGTCGACGGCCTCGTGCCCGTCGGGACGACGGGCGAGTCTCCCACGCTGACGGTCGAGGAGCACATCCGCGTGATCGAGATAACCGTGCAGGCCGCGAAGAAGCGCGTGCCCGTCATCGCCGGCACGGGCTCGAACTCGACGCGCGAGACCATCGACATGTCGCTGGCCGCGAAGAAGGTCGGCGCGGACGGGCTCCTGCTCGTGACGCCCTACTACAACAAGCCCAGCCAGGACCACCTCTACCGCCACTTCAAGGCGGTCATCCAGGCCGTGCCCCTGCCGTCCGTGCTGTACAACGTCCCCGGCCGCACGGCGTGCGACATGCTCCCCGACACGCTCGCGCGCCTCTGCGAGCTGCCGGAGGTCGTGGGCGTCAAGGAGGCGACGGGCTCGGCGCTGCGCGCGTCGCAGATCCTCGCCAGGACGGGCGACCGCCTCGCCGTGCTCTCGGGCGACGACGCGACGGCGTTCCCCATCTTCGCGCTCGGCGGCCGCGGCGTCATCTCGGTCGTCAGCAACGTCGCGCCGCGCGAGTTCTCGGCGATGTGGGACGCGGCCGCCGCGGGCGACTGGAAGAAGTCGCGCGAGCTCCACTACAAGACGCTGCCCCTCTCCGAGGGCCTGTTCGTCGAGGCGAACCCGGTGCCCGTCAAGGCGGCGCTGGCCATGATGGGACGCATCGCCGACGAGCTGCGGCCCCCGCTCTACCCGCTGGCCGAGCAGCACCGCGACAAGCTGCGCGGCCTCCTTCGTGACCTGCGGTTGGTCGCCTAGCGCCGGGGGCCGCGTTGCGCATCGCCATCCTGGGAGCCGACGGACGCATGGGACGCGCGCTCGTGCGCGCCGTGGTCGCGGCGGGCCCGGAGGCGACGCTGACGGCGGCGACGGAGCGCGCCGGCAGCCCCGTCCTGGGCCAGGACGCGGGCGTCGTCGCGATGGGCCGGCCGCTCGACGTCGACATCGAGGCGGGCGTGCCGGCGGCGGGCGCGGCCGACGTGTGGATCGATTTCACCGTCCCCGCCGCCACCGTGGGTTACTGCGAGGCGGCCGTCGCGGCGGGGGCGTCGCTCGTCATCGGGACGACCGGCCTGTCGGCGGACGAGCGCGCGGCCATCGATCGCGCCGCCAGGAAGGTCCCCGTCGTCTTCGCCGCCAACTACTCGGTGGGCGTCAACGTCATGCTCAAGCTCGTGGCGGATGCCGCGCAGACGCTCGGTCCGACGTACGACCTCGAGATCGTCGAGACGCACCACCGCGCCAAGCGCGACGCGCCCTCGGGCACGGCGCTGCGCCTCGCCGAGGCGCTCGCCGAGGCGACGGGCCGCGATCTCGGCGCCGACGCGCGCTACGAGCGTCACGGCGAGATCGGACCGCGCCCGCCGACGCAGATCGGCCTGCAGACCCTGCGCGGCGGAGACGTCATCGGCGACCACACCGTGCACTTCATGGGCATCGGCGATCGCCTCGAGATCACGCACCGCGCGAGCTCGCGCGACACCTTCGCGGTCGGCGCCGTGCGAGCCGCCCTGTGGCTGGCGGGCCGCCCCGCGGGCCTCTACGACATGCGCTCCGTTCTGGGCCTCTGAGCGGGAGTCACCGGGCGGGCGGCGGTGCGCCCGGCGGCGCCCCGGGCGGCGCGCCCGGCGGCGGCGCGTAGGCGCGGGGGGGCGGCGCGGTCGTCGGCGGCGGCGCGTAGGTCGGGGCCGCGCTCGCGGGCGCCGGCGCGCCCAACCCCGGGGCGACGGCGGCGGGAACGAGGCCCGCGACGGGCAGCGTCCACGTGCCCTGCGCGGGCCCCCAACCGACGGCGAGGCGCCCGATCGAGCCGGCGTCGAACCACACCGTCCCCTCGAGGCGATAGGGGATCGTGAAGGTCGGCAGGCGACCGGCCTTGAGCTCGTTCACCGACTGCGCCGCGAGATCGCGCATGACGGCCAGGAGCTCCTCGGGGCCGAACGAGTAGCGGACGGCGACGTCGACCTGGCTCGACGCCGTGATGGGAGGCAGCGCGAACGACGGCGGCCGTCCGTTCGCGAGCGCGACGCCCTCGGAGAGGATGAGGCGTGGGAGCGACCTGTCGACGAAGTCGTTGAGCGAGCGGACGTCGCGGGAAGAGGCCTCGCACGCTCCGGGCGGCGCCTCGCCCGTGCAGCCCGCCGCGCCCTCGGGGCAGATCGAGACGCACACCGCGCCGAGCTTCTCGCCCGTCGTCGCGGGGAAGAGCGTCGTCGCGACGAGCGCGCTGGCGAGCGGCACGGGGATCTGGTTCGGGTTCGCGACGCGAAAGACGAGATCGAACGACACGACCATCGCCGAGGGCGGCGGCGGCGGGCCGAAGGCCTGGCGGCACAGGAGCGGCCCCGCGCCGAGCGGCGCCTGGACGAGCTCGGGGCAGTAGTGGGCGGCGAGCTCGCGCGTCGAGGGCGCGCGCACCAGGGTGGCCCCGACGAAGGTGACCGAAGGCGGCGTCACGGGGGCGGCGCCGGGGCCCGCGAGCGGGGGCAGGCCGAGCTGGGCGCACGAGCCGAGCAGCGCGAGGGTCGCGAGCCCGAGCGGCGCGCGCATGAGGCGGGGGGGCGGGAGCATGGCGCCACTATAGACGCCCGACGTCGCGATTTGTCGACGGGCGCTTCGTACCCGTAATATGAGCGTCCATGGCCCGCGCGCGCTCGACCCCCAAGGCGGACGAAGGAAGCCACTTCGGCGCGCTGCCCACCGAGGCCGTACACCCCGAGTCCGCGCACCTCGACGAGATGCCGGCCGAGAAGGTCGTCGCGCTCATGCTCAACGAGGAGGCGCGCACCGCGCGCGCGGCGGCGGCGCGGGGCGTGCTCATCGGGCGGGCCGCCGAGCTCGTCGCCGGCAAGCTGGCCGCGGGCGGCCGGCTCGTCTACGTGGGCGCCGGGACGTCGGGGCGCCTGGGCACGCTCGACGCCGTCGAGTGCGTGCCGACGTTCGGCGTGCCGCCCTCGCGCGTCGTGCCCGTGATCGCGGGCGGGCCCGCGGCGCTCACGCGCTCCGTCGAGGGCGCCGAGGACAGCGCGCGCGAGGCCGAGCAGCGCCTGCGCCGCGTCGCCGTGGGCCCCACCGACGCCGTCGTGTGCATCGCCGCCTCGGGCGTCACGCCCTTCGTCCTCGCGTCGCTCGAGTACGCGCGCTTCCGGCGCGCGGCCACGATCTTCGTGACCTGCGGCCGCGTGCCCGAGCGCTCCGAGCCGCTCGCCGACGTCGTCATCGCGCTCGACACGGGGCCCGAGGTCATCGCCGGCTCGACGCGCCTCAAGGCGGGCACGGCGACGAAGATGGTGCTGAACGCCATCTCGACGACGGCCTTCGTGCTCCTCGGCAAGACCTACGCGGGGCTCATGGTCGACGTGCGGCCCACCAACGCGAAGCTCTGGGCGCGCGCCGTGCGCATCGTCCGCGCGCTCACCGGTCTGCCCGAGCCGGCCGCGCGCAAGCTCATCGAGAAGGCCGGCGGCCGCGCCAAGGTCGCGCTCGTCATGCACCACGCGCGCGTGCCGGCGGCGCGCGCGCGCGAGCTGCTCGTCTCGCACAAGGGCTCGCTGCGCGCCATCGTGGGGGATGTCCCCCTGCAGCCCGTCGCGCCCGACGATGAGGACGAGCCCTCTTGAGCGACCCCATCCAGCGGCTCTACGAGCTGCGCGCGCGCCCGCGCCGGCGCATCATCGGGCTCCTGTCGGGCACGAGCGCCGACGGCACCGACGCGGCGCTCTGCGAGATCGAGGGCGCGGGCGAGGCGCTGCGGCTCGTCTCGACGACGTTCGTCACCACGCCCTTCCCGCGCGAGCTGCGCGAGCGCATCTTCCGCCTCGCGCGGGCCGACGCCACCGAGCTCTGCGACGTCGACGTGCTGCTGGGCGAGGCCTTCGCGGCCGCGGCGCTCGAGGTCTGCGTGGCCGCGGGGGTGAGCATCGAGGAGGTCGACCTCATCGGGTCGCACGGGCAGACGGCCGTGCACCACCCGCGCTCCGGCGGTCACGTCGGGGCGACGCTGCAGATCGGCGAGGCCGCCGTGATCGCCGAGCGCACGGGGCGCCCCGTCGTGAGCGACTTCCGCGTGCGGGACGTCGCGGCCGGCGGCGAGGGCGCGCCGCTCGTGCCCCTCGTCGACCACCTGCTCTTCCGCAAGCCCGGCGTGCGCCGGGCGCTCCAGAACATCGGCGGGATCGCCAACGTCACGCTCGTCTGCGAGCGCCTCGACGAGCTCGTCGCCTTCGACAACGCGCCGGGCAACATGCCGCTCGACGCGGTCGCCCGCGCCGCCTCGGGCGGCGCCGAGGCCTTCGACGCCGGCGGACGGCGCGCGGCGCGCGGGCACATCGACGCCGCCCTCCTGGCCGAGCTCCACGAGCACCCGTACCTCTCCCAGCCCCTGCCGAAGTCGACGGGGCGCGAGACCTTCGGTAAGGACTTCATCTACCCGCTGCTGGCGCGCTTCGGACAGCGCCCCGACGACCTGCTCGCGACGCTGACGCGCTTCGTGGCCGAGGCGATCGCCCGCAGCTACCGCGAGTCGCTCCCGGCGCCCCCCGACGAGGTGTTCGTCTCGGGCGGCGGCGCGCTCAACCCCACGCTCATGGCGCACCTCGAGGCGCTCCTCGCGCCGCTGCCCGTGAAGACGAGCGCCTCGCTGGGCGTCGACCCCGAGGCGAAGGAGGCGATCGCGTTCGCGGTGCTCGCGAACGAGACCGTCTTCGGTCACCCGGGCAACCTGCCGTCCGTCACGGGCGCGGCCGGCCCGCGCGTCCTCGGCAAGATCAGCGCGTAGCGCGCCACGGCGTTCGGCGCGCCCGCGTGGCGCTGGTGGCGCAACCGGCCACCAGCACCGACGCGATGGACGCGCCCCGCCGGCTCGAGGACGACGGGGCTACTTGCTGCAGGGTGGGTCGGAGGTCGGCGACTTCGTGTCGTTCTTCTTCATGTGCCACGTCCACGTCGACGTGCACATCCCGCCCGCCGGCGTGTCGGCCGCCTTGCAGCCCGCGAACTGGCTCTGCGCCTCGCTGACGGCGATGTCGAACTCGTTGTCGGCGGTCATCGTGACCATCGAGGAGTCCGACTGGTGCCAGCTGCAGTTCGGATCGCTCTCCAGCGTCGGGCTGTTGTCGCGCGCGAGCGTGGCCATGTTGCACATGATCGCCCCCGTGCCGAGCGAGCCCATCGTGCCGACGGTCAGCGTCGCGGTGTTCATGTCGTAGGTGTAGCTGACCGGCAGCGTCTGACCCACGAGGCCGTTCGCTCCGGTGTCGGCCACCCCCAGCATGCAGCCGTCGTTCGAGTTGGGCGCGACACCCGTGATGTCGAAGCAGCTGTCGCCCGTCGACAACGTGTACAGCGTCGTGACGCCCGGACAGGCGACGTCGCCGCCCGTCCCCCCGGCCCCCGCGGCGCCCGACCCCGCGAAGCCCGTCGAACCGCCGACGCCCGAGTCCGCGCTGCCGCTTCCGCTGCCGCAGCCGACCGTGAAGGCGGCCGCGAGCAGCGCGAGCGAGACCAATCCCTTCGTCATCGTCTTCATCGTCGATGTCCTCGTGGCCTAGAAGTGGCCTCGCCCCTTCTTGGTCTCGGTGGCGGGGCCGGCGGCCGGCGCGGGCCCCGGCGCGGGCGCGGCGGCGGCCGGCTCCGCCTTCGCGGCCTTCTTCTTCTTCTCCTTGCCGGCGGGCTTCTCCTCGGCGACGGGCGCGGGCGGAGGCGCCGCCGCCGCGGCGAGCTTGGCCGTCAGATCCGACACCTGCGACTGCAGCGAGGCGGCCTTCTGGTTGGCGGCGTCGAGCTGCGCCTTGAGGCCGTCGCGCTCGGCCGTCATCGCCGTGAGCTGCGCCTTGGTCGAGTCGAGCTCCGCCTTCGATTGATCGCAACCGGCGGCGCCCGACACGATCGTCGCGAGCACCGACAGGGTCATCCACTTTTTCATCGCTCCCATGGCTACTCCCTTTCTGTAAATACAGCGTTGGCTGCCCTCGACTATCACGGTGTCCTGCCCTGCCGCAAGCGCGGAGCCACCGACACGGCGATCAGGCGGGCGAGCCGCGGGTAGAGCGTCGCGACGACGTCTCGACGTCTCATCCCACGAGCGGAAGATCCAGGATCGTCTTGAGCCCGGGCGAGGCGACGACGACGGCGGGGATCGCCGAGACCGTCGTGCCGACGGTGCCGCGATCGCCGTGGGTGCCGCCCCGCACGAGGACGTCGAGCGGCGGATCGCCCTCGATGACCACGCGGTCGTGGGGGTCGGGCGCCGCCACCGACATCTCGAGGTCGAGGCGCACGACCTCGCGGCCGGCCCGCAGGCCGACGGCGGACTGGCGCAGCCCCGCGACGCGTCCCGGGGCGATCCCCGCGCGCGGCTCGGCCGCGCTCGTCACGACGGGCGCGATCGTGTTGCGGAGCTCGTCGAAGGTCACGCCGAGGCCCAGCCCCACGAGGGCGCAGGACTCGGGCAGGCCGCGGTGCCCGAGGCGGCGCGCCGCCACGCCGGCCTGGAACTCCTCGACGGTGAGATCGGCGCCCACCTTCGCGCGCAGCGGCCCCCGCCGCTTCGCGGCGTCGACGACGCGCTCGACGCGCACGGCGTCGACGCGCACGCAGGCGGCGGCGAGCGTGAGGGGCAGGCGGTCCATGACGAACCCCGGGTTGATGCCCGTTCCGAGCACGGTGATGCCGCCCGCGCGCGCGCGCGCGTCGACCTTGCGCGCGAGCTCGGGCGTGGCGAGATCGGCGTACGACAGGTCCTCGCAGGTCGAGATGACGTCGACGCCGCGGAGCGCGGCGGCGTCGACGATGGGCACGACGTCGGCGACGCCCGACGCCGTGAGCACGAGCGCGACGTCCACGCCGCCCGGCGCGGCGAAGGCCTCGTCGGCGCTCGCGACCACCTTCACGCCGCACGGCCCCACGCCCGCCACCTCGCCCGCGTCCTTGCCCATGAGGTAGGGCGCCGGGTCGGCCACGGCGACGAGGGTGAGCCCCGGGCGCGCCTGGACCGCCTTGAGGACCTCGCGCCCGATCGCGCCCAGGCCGACGACGGCGACCCGCACGCGGGGCCCGCCCTGGGCGGGGACGGTCACTCCTCCATCTCCGCGAGATCCTCGCCGAGCTCCTCGAGGTAACCGGAGATCTCCGAGGGCGAGAGCGAGTCGAGGCGCCGGCGCACGCCCTCGAGCTCGTCGCGGAGGCGCGCCGCGTGGCGGCGGTAGTTCGCGAGGGTCGTGTGCAGGAGGATCGTGTCGGCGCCGCGCTCGACGTCGAGCGAGGAC
>DASZWW010000055.1:0-9613 GCA_035546175.1 Polyangia bacterium | reverse complement strand
GCCGCCGAACCAGCGGCGCCCGTGGCCCCGCCGGCTTCGCCGGACCCCGCCGCGCCCGCTCCGGCCGCGCCCGTCCCCACGGCGCCGGCCTCGTCGCCCGCCCCGGCGCTTCCCCCGCTGGTCCCGGTCCCGGCGGACCCCGTCTGGGGCCGGAGGATGCCTTCGCCACCGTTGTTGCACCGGATGGCCGCCAACGCCAACAACCCCAGAGATGCGGACCTCAGATATTTCATTCTGCTCTCCTTTCGAGCTCGGCCGACCGGCGCAGGTATAGGAATAATCTTTACTAATTGGGCCTGCGGCAAAGCGTGACGGTGGCCTCCCATGGCTCGCTCCGCGTCACGGACGAGAGCGCGCGGGCCGGGCTGCATGACGCCATATGCAGCTAGAGACGAAGCACGGGGCCCCCATCAGGCCACAAATGTGCGGGCGCGACGCGGCGCGAGACGTCGCGAACCGCCGGCCCGCGAAGGGATGCCTGGGGCGCCGCGCGTCCTCGTCTATCTAGCCGCGAGGGGCGGCGCGGGGGCCGGGCGGTTCGGCGGCAGCTTCGCGGCTAATTAGTTAAATATGTTTCCTATCACCGTTCGAAGTGAAGCCATCTCGCGTGGGCGCGGCGCTGGTCGGAACGAAGGAGAGGCGATGACTCGGAAGCTTGTCAGAGGGCCAGTTGGCGCGGCGATCCTGTCCTTGGCCGCCGTGACCATCGCCGCGTCGCCCGGCTGCAAGGGGCGGATCGGCGGCGGCGGGGCGGCGCCGGGAGCCGCGGGCCCTTCGCCCGGCTCGAGCGCGGGCACGGCGGGCGCGAGCGTCGCGGGCGGCGCCGGTACGGGCGGCGCCGTCGCGACGGCGGACGGCGGCGTCGTCCCGCTCGTCACCTCGGCCTGCGTGAGCGCGCCCCCGAACCCCGGCCGCTCGCCGCTGCGCCGCCTCAACCTCTCCGAGTACGCCGCGACCGTGAAGGACCTGCTCGGCGTCGACACGACCGTCACCAACACGTTCCCGCCCGATCAGCTGCTCGCCACGCAGGGCGCCGGCTTCACCAACAACGCCGACGCGCTCGTCGTGACCGCGCTCCTCGCGAACGCCTACATGACGGCGGCCGAGCAGTTCGCGACGGCGGCCGTCATGGACCTCTCGTCGCTGCTGCCCTGCGACCAGACGAAGGTCGGCGAGGACGCGTGCGCGCAGCAGTTCATCGCCGACTTCGGCCGGCGCGCCTTCCGGCGCACGCTCTCGGCCGATGAGAAGACCCAGTACTTCAACCTCTATACGACGGGGAAGACGGGCGCGGCCTTCGCCGACGGCATCTCGCTGGCCCTCGAGGGCTTCCTGCAGTCGCCGAGCTTCCTCTACCGCGTCGAGAAGGGCGCCCCCGCGTCGCCGACCGACGAGGTCGCGCCGGTCACGAGCTTCGAGATGGCGACCCGCCTCTCGTACTTCCTGTGGGGCACGACGCCCGACAAGACGCTGCTCGACGTCGCCGAGGCGGACCAGCTCCAGACGCCGGACCAGATCTCGGCGCAGGTGACGCGCCTCATGGGCGATCCGCGCGCGCACGACGCCGTCACGAAGTTCCACACCGAGTGGCTGAACCTCGCCGTCATCCCCACCCTCGACAAGGACAAGGCGCTCTTCCCGGAGTGGACGCCGGCCATCGCGCTCGACCTGTTCAACGAGGCCGAGACCTTCGTCGACAAGACCTTCTGGGGCGACGCGAAGTCCGACGCCTTCTTCGCCTCGAGCGGCTCCTACGCCAACGCCGAGCTCGCGACGTTCTACGGGCTGCCCGCGCCGAGCGGCGCGGGCTTCCAGCCGGTGTCGTTCGATCCCACGCAGCGGCGCGGCCTGCTCACGATGGGCGGCATCCTCGCCGCGAACGCCAAGGAGAACCAGACGTCGCCCGTGCTGCGCGGCAAGTTCGTGCGCGAGCAGCTCCTCTGCCAGACCCTGCCTCCGCCCCCCGCGAACCTCGTCATCATGCCGCCCCAGGTGACGCCGGGGACGACGACGCGCCAGCGCTTCGCGATGCACGAGACGCAGGCGCTGTGCGCGAGCTGCCACACCCTCATGGACGGCATGGGCGTGGGCTTCGAGAACTACGACCCGCTCGGCCGGTGGCGCACCACCGACCAGGGCCTGCCCATCGACGCGTCCGGGACGATCGTCGGCACGGCGGATCTGAACGGCATGTTCGACGGCGTCGTCGATCTGGCGGGCAAGTTCGCGCAGAGCGAGGAGGCGCGGCAGTGCCTCGTGACGCAGTGGTTCCGGTTCGCCAACGGGCGCGCCGAGGTCGCCGACGACGCTTGCACGCTGCAGCGCCTCTACCAGGGCTTCGAGGACTCGGCTCATGACATGCGCGATCTCGTGACCAAGCTCGCGGTGAGCGACGCGTTCCGCTACCGCTCGATGAAGGGAGGGGGGCAATGAAGATCTCGCGGCGCATGTTCCTGCGCGGCGCGGGCGGCGCGGCCATCGCCCTCCCGCTGCTGAGCGACGTCCCGGGCGCGCGGGCGCAGGCGGCCCCGCCCCTCAAGCGGTTCATCGTCATGTTCAGCCCGAACGGGACCATCCCCTCGGCGTGGGCCTCGACGGGGCAGGGCGCGGGCTTCACGCCGGGGCCGATCTTCGACGACCTCGTCTCGGCGGGGCACAAGAACGATCTCATCGTCATGCAGGGGCTCGACATGAACGCTTGCCTCGACGGGCCGGGCGGCGACGCGCACGGGCTGGGCATCGGCTGCCTGCTCACGGGGACCGAGCTCGCGGCCGGCAACCAGTTCGAGGCCGGCATGGGCGGGCCCGGCAGCGGCTGGCCGGGCGGGATCTCGGTCGATCAGTTCATCGCGTCGATGCTGCCCAAGCGCCAGCACCTCTCCATCGACTTCGCCATCAAGCGCATGTCGGGCAGCATCTGGTCGCGCATGTCTTACACGGGCCCGAACGGGCAGGTCGTCGAGCCGTTCGACGACCCGACGGTGGCCTTCAATACGCTCTTCGCGAACGTGGGCGACAGCGCGTCGGCGATGGCGCTGCAGGCCAAGCGGCGCAAGAGCGTGCTCGACCAGGTCGTGGGCGAGCTCCAGTCGCTCGAGGGCTCGCTCTCGGGCGCGGACAGGATGAAGGTCGACGCGCACCTCACGCAGATCCGCCAGATCGAGGCGCAGCTGCAGGTCATGGCGCCCCCGACGTCGTGCACGAAGCCGGCGAAGCCGACGCTCGTGGCCAGCGCGCCCATCGTCTACAACGCGAGCGGCATGGAGACGAAGCAGGATCCCTCGGCCGACGACGACGTGCCCATGCGCCACGACCTCGCGCGCAAGATGCTGGCGGCGGCGATGGCCTGCGACATGGCGCGCGTGGGCACGATCATGATGGCCCCCTCGCGCAGCGACATCTTCCTCTCGTGGATCTCGGGCGGCGTCACCGAGTCGCACCACGACTACTCGCACGAGGGCGACAACAACACCACCGCCCAGCAGAAGCTCGTGCAGATCAACCAGTGGTACGCCGCGCAGGTGGCCGCCATGATCACGCTGCTCAAGAGCACGCCCGAGGGCGCGGGCACGATGTTCGACAACACCGTCATCCTCTGGGCCAACGAGCTCGGCATCGGCAACGCCCACACCCACACGCAGATCCCGCTCATGCTCGCGGGCAGCGCGGGCGGCTACCTCAAGACCGGCCAGGCGGTGAAGATGCCGAGCGGCACGGCGCACAATCGCCTCCTGCTCACGATCTGCCAGGCCATGGGGCTCACGGGCGTGACGACCTTCGGCAACCCCAAGTTCTGCGCCGACGGCCCCATCAAGGAGATCGTCGCATGAAGCCCTTCGAGCCGAGGTTCATGAAGCTGGGGGTGCTCACGGCGGCGCTGCAGGAGCTCACGCCGCGCGCCGTGCGCGACGAGGACCCGGACCGGGCCATCGAGGACTGGCTCGCCTTCGCGCGCGAGATCGGCGCCGACAACATCCAGCTCTCGGCGGCGCTGCACCCGACGGAGTCCGACGTGCCGCCCGAGGCCATGCTCGATCCCGTGGCCAACACGCTCGACCTGCGCAAGCCCTTCGACGCCGCGCGCGCCAGGCGCGTGCTCGCCGCCTCGAAGGAGGCGCGGGTCGGCGTCTCCGATCTCGCGTACTTCGACAACCTGCTCCACCACGAGGCGGGCCTGCGCAAGAAGAAGCACGACTTCATGCTGCGCGTGTTCGACGCGGCGGCGCTGCTGGGGGTGGACGCCGTGTGCGGCTTCGTGGGCCGCAACCAGACGCTGTCGATGGACGGGAACCTCGAGCAGTTCGCGCACGACTTCGTGCCGCTGCTCGAGGCGGCCAAGGCGCGCGGCCTCGTCTACCGCGTCGAGCAGTGCCCCATGCCGGGCTGGACGACGGGGGACAGCTGGCACAACAACATCGCCTACACCCCCGGCGCTTGGATCGCGCTCCACCGGATCTGCGAGAAGCACGGCGTGGGCGACCAGCTCCGCATCCACTACGACCCGTCGCACGCCATCCTCATGGGCCAGGACACGCGCTCGGTCTTCCAGTACCTCAAGGACCAGGGCTACGCGTTCCTCATCGCCGGCTTCCACGTCAAAGGCCAGGTCATCGACGCCAGGGGCGTCTCGGCCTGGGGCTACGGCGGGCAGACGATGGGGCGGGGAGACTGGCTCCACGGGCGGCCCTCGCCGAACCCCTCGGATCAGGCGAAGGCGTGGCTCAAGCAGACGGCGTTCTCGGAGCATGAGCTCCCCGGCACGGCCCGCCACGATCCGTTGGCCTACCTGCAGAACCGGACCGTCGACTGGCTCGACCACCAGCTGGCGGCGCGCGAGCTCCTGCCGCTCGACGTCGCGAGGACGCACCTCATCGTCGAGCACGAGTATCCGCGCGCGCGCATCCAGGACCGGGCGCGGCTCGCGCCCATCCTCGAGGGCTCGCTCGCGTTCACGCGCAAGATCGACGAGGCGGCGGCGTGCATGTACGCCTTGCAGCACGAGGTCCTCGCGTCGCAGGACATCCCGGTGCAGGGCCGCGGTCGGGAGGCTTATCGGTCATGAAGAAGAGGCCCGCCATCAACGTGGCCCTGATCGGCTACCAGTTCATGGGCCGCGCGCACAGCAACGCCTGGCGCCAGGCGGGCCGCTTCTTCGACCTGCCGCTCGAGCCCGTCATGAAGGTCGTGTGCGGGCGCGACAGGGCCGAGGTGGAGAGGGCGGCCGGCGCGCTCGGGTGGCAGGAGGCCGCGACGTCGTGGCAGGAGGTGGTCGCGCGCCCGGACATCGACGTCGTCGACATCTGCACGCCGGGCGACTCGCACGCGGCGATCGCCGTCGCGGCCGCGGAGGCCAAGAAGGTGGTCTTCTGCGAGAAGCCCCTCGCCAACACGCTCGGCGAGGCGCAACGCATGCTCGACGCCGTCACGCGCGCCGGCGTGGTGCACATGCTCTGCCACAACTATCGCCGGGTCCCGGCCGTGACGCTCGCGAAGCAGCTCATCACCGAGGGGCGCATCGGGACGGTCCGCCACTTCCGCGGCGTGTACCTGCAGGACTGGATCGTCGATCCCGAGTTCCCGCGCGTCTGGCGCCTCGAGAAGGCCAAGGCCGGCTCGGGCGCGCTGGGCGACATCGCCTCGCACTCGCTCGATCTCGCGCGCCACCTGGTGGGCGAGATCGCGGAGGTCACCGGCCTCATGAAGACGTTCGTCCCGGAGCGCCCGCTGCCGGGCGGGAAGGGCCGCGGGCCCGTCGACGTCGACGACGCCGCGCTCGCGCTGCTGCGCTTCGAGGACGGCGCCGTGGGCAGCGTCGAGGGCTCGCGCTTCGCGCCCGGCCGCAAGAACCACAACCGCTTCGAGATCAATGGCAGCAAGGGCAGCCTCGCCTGGGATCTCGAGCGCCTCAACGAGCTCGAGCTCTACCTCGAGGAAGGGCCCAACAGCGGCTTCCGGCAGGTCATCGTCACCGACGCCGAGCACCCGTACGTTTCGGCCTGGTGGCCGCCGGGTCACGTCATCGGCTACGAGCACAGCTTCACGCACACGGTCCGCGACCTCGTCGAGGCGATCGCCGCGCAGGCGCTGCCCGCGCCCAACTTCGAGGACGGCGTGCGCAACCAGCGCGTCCTCGACGCCGTGGAGCGCTCGGCGTCGTCGGGGCGCTGGGAGCGGACGTTCTGACCTACCGCACGCCGAGGAGGAGCTCGGTGGTCAGCTGGTCGAGGCGCTCGTACTGGTAGCCCTGGCGGCGCAAGAGGGCGACGTCGAAGGTGCGCTCCTGGAGGGCCTTCGCCGTGGCGGCGCTGTAGGTGATGGCTCCCTCGGCGGCGTCGGCGCCGCTGGTCCCGAGCTGCGCGAGCGTCTTGACGATGTCCTGGATCTCCGGGTCCGCGTTCCAGCGGGCCACCTTCTCCCTGAGGATGAGGTACGAGCGCATGCTGTAACGGGCGAAGTCCCAGACGCCCTCCTCGTCCTCGGTGCGGTAGGCGTGGCTGTCGAAGTGACGCATGCCGGGCCACTTGCTGTCCTCGAGGAGCTTCACGAGGAAGAAGGCGCCCTTTTGATCTTCGCTGCCGAAGCGCAGGTCCTGATCGTAGCGGCCGGGCTTTTGCCCGTTGAGGTCGATGTGGAAGAGCTTGCCCGCCTCGAGCGCCTGCGCGACGCCGTGCGAGAAGTCGAGGCCGGGCATCTGCTCGTGCGCGACCTCGGGGTTGAGGCCCACCATCTCCGGGCGGTCGAGCGTATAGATGAAGGCGAGCATGTGGCCCGACGTCGGCAAGAAGATGTCGCCGCGCGGCTCGTTGGGCTTGGCCTCGAGCGCGAACTTCAGGTCGTACTTGTTGGCGAGCGCGTACTCGCAGAGGAAGTTCAACGCCTCGCGGAAGCGCTTGATGCCGTCGCGCGGGTCCTTGGCGGCGTTCGTCTCCACGCCCTCGCGGCCGCCCCAGAACACGTAGACCTTCGCGCCGAGCTCGACGCCGAGGTCCATGGCGCGCATCGTCTTCTGCAGGGCGTAGGCGCGCACGCGGGCGTCGTTGGCCGTGAAGGCGCCCTCCTTGAAGATCGGATCGAAGAAGAGGTTCGTCGTCGCCATCGGCACCTGCATGCCGGACTGCCGGAGCGCGGCCTTGAACTCCTTGACGATGCGCTCGCGCTCGGCGGGCGTGGCGTCCGTGGGGACGAGGTCGTTGTCGTGGAGGTTGACGCCGTAGGCGCCGAGCTCCGCGAGCTTCTCGACGATGCGCGTCGGGGGGATGGCGGGCCGCACGGCGTCGCCGAAGGGATCGCGGCCGCGGTTGCCGACCGTCCACAGGCCAAAGGTGAAGCGGTCCTCCTTCGTGGGGACGAAGTCCTTGGCGTGCTTGGTCATGGCCGATCTCCTCCGTGCGCGCCCGGGCGCCGCATCCAGATTGTAATTATTATTTATTAAGCTTCACCCCATTTGACGCCCGAGCGGGCCCAGGCCAGGCAGGTCACGCGCCCGACTGGGCCGTGAAGGGCCCGAAGGTCGGGCTCTCGGAGCCCTCGCCGCCCGCGACGAGGCGGTACGAGGGCACGGCGATCTGCATGGCGAGCAGCACCGAGCCGATGAGCGCCGCGCGCGTGCCCAGGCTCGACGGCACGACTCGGACCGCCTCGGGGAAGAGCGCGTGCCGCGCCAGCGCCTTGCTGACGTGCTCGACGAGGGCCGTCCCCGCCGTGCCCACGCTGCCGCCGAGGACGATCATCTGCGGGTCGATGACGTTGACGAGGTAGGCGACGCCCCGGGCGATGTCGTCGCCGAGCCGGGCCAGCACGGCGCTGGCGGTGCGGTCGCCCTCGCGCGCGGCGTCGAAGAGCGGCGCGAGCTCGCGGATGGGCGCCATCTGCGCGAGCCGGCTCGAGGGGTGCTCACGCGCGGCGCGCCGGGCGGCGTCGATGACGGCGTTCTTCGAGGCGAACGACTCGAGGTGGCCCGCCTTGCCGCAGCCGCACGGCACGTCCTTGTCGGAGATGCGGCAGTGGCCGATCTCGCCGGCGAAGCCGCGCGTCCCGGTGAACGGGCGGCCCTTGAGGACGATGCCCGAGCCGACGCCGCTGCCGAGGTAGAGCCAGATGAAGGCCGGCACGCCGCGCGCGGCGCCGAGCCGCCCCTCCGCGATCGCCGCCGTCTGGGTGATGTTCGTCACGACGACCGGCCGCCGCAAGACGCGCTCGAGCTCCGAGCGCAGCGGATACTCTCGCCAGCCGAGGTTGGGCGCGAGCTTGCACTGCCCGCTCGTCTGGTCGACGAGGCCGGGCACGCTCGCGCCGACGGCTTGCAGGCGCGCGCGCGGCAGCCGGCTCGCCTTGAGCGCGCCCGCGACGAGCTCCGGCAGCGCCGCCATCGCCTTGTCGGGGTTCTTGATCGTCGGGTGGGTGACCACGGAGCGGATGGCGCCGCGGCCGTCGGCGATCGCCACGAGCGTCTCCTCGACGCCGAACTCGACGCCGAGGTACGCCGCGGCGTCGGCGTTGAGCTCGAGCAGCCGCGCGGGCCGGCCCCCCGAGCCGGTGCTGTCCGTGTACCCGAGCTCGCGCACGACGTCGGCGCGGATGAGGTCCTCGACGATGGCGGCGACGGTGGGCTTCGTGAGGCCGGACCGGCGCGCGAGCTCGGGGCGGGAGATGCTGTCGGTCTCGCGGATGAGGTCGAGCACGACCGAGCGGTTCACCTGCCGCATCGACTGGTGGCCGACCTTGCCGCTGCTAGCCACCTCGGCGGGCCTCGAGGTGGCTTCCCATCGTTCGTCCCATCGATCCTGGTCATGATTGGGAGGGTCGTCGGGGCCGTCAAGCTCATTCGCGTCGCTCATCGCCCGAGCACCCAGGCCAGGCCGGGGACGATGTGCTCGCCGCCGAGGACCGGATCGGTGAGATCGTCCACGACCTTGCCGAAGTTCGTGTAGAAGACCCGGCCCGCGCCCTCGGCGCGCACCCAGGACACCGCGACGTCGCGCATCTCGCCGCCGCCCCACTTGCAGCGGACGGTGATGCTCGTCGTCGGGAACACGTACTGGTTGTTGTCGAGGTTGCCAGGGAAGTCGAAGGTGGCCGGGAGGGCGTCGATGGTCGGGTGCTCGCCGAGCTTGCGGCACGCGCTCGTCCCGTCGAAGAAGCCGTTCCCTTCCTGGCCGCCGAAGAGCTGGTTGTAGAGGGGGGGAGGGCTCACGCTCTGGAACGTCACCGCCGCGCAGTGCGCGCCGAAGAGGCCGCCGCCGCGCGCGACGAAGCGCTGCAGCGCCGCCGACTCTTGCGCGCCGTCCTTGCCGTCGCCGAAGGGGAAGAAGCAGGTGTTGATCATGGCGACGGCGCCGTACGGGGCGAGGCCCTCGTCGGTGAACTTGGCGGGATCGACCGAGTCGTCGCTCGCGTAGCCCCAGCCGTCCAGGAGGTGCTCGTAGAAGGCGAGCTGCGCCGGCACCGAGTCGATGACGAGCGTGCTGAAGTGGTAGAGCAGCACGCGCCTCGGGAGCGAAGGCGCCGCGTCGGGCCCGCCCGCCGTGTCGGCGCCGCCCGCCGCGTCGGCCCCGCCCCCCGCGTCGCGCCCCCCGGCCGGCGGGGCGTCGGCGAGCTTCGGTCCGGCGTCCTC
>DASZWW010000054.1:0-14094 GCA_035546175.1 Polyangia bacterium | reverse complement strand
GGCGCGCTGCGCGGCTGAGGGCCGCGGCGGGCTCGCGCGCTCGTCCTGCGACGGCGCGCCGCTCGTCACGGCGATCTTCGCCTGAGCCTCACCTGCCGGCCGGCAGGTTGGCGCCGGCGTCGGCGCCGCCGGGGTGCGCAGAGGGCTTGGCGGCGGTCTCCTCGGCGTCGAGCGGCACCTCGAGCGCGAGGTGGGCCACGGCCCAGTCGAAGGCGGGGCCGGCCGTGGCGAGCGTCGCGGCGCGGGTCGAGAGCGTGACGACGATGCCCTGGCGCTTGCCGGCGCCCGCGCCGCGCACGAGGTAGAGCTGGCGCAGCTCGGTGTCCTTCCTGGCGCCGTGCGCCTCGAGGAGCACGCCGCCGCGCGGGCCGTCGGCGATCTTCGCGATCGCGAGGTGCTGGGCCTCGAGGCCCTTGCGGCTCTGCTCGGCGAGCGCCTTGGCGTCGGGGGCCGTCGTGGGCGCGGCCGAGAGCGAGATGCGGCTGCCGTCGGGGTGGAGGAGCACGCAGAGGATCTCCGGGTAGCCGGTGTGGAGCGAGAGCGTCCAGGCGCCGGGCGCTTCGATGCCCACGCCCTCGCGCGCGCTGAAGAAGCGGCGCTCGCGCGAGGCGCCCGCGGCGGCGCGCGCGCCGAGGACGATGGCGAGCGCGGCGAGGACGAGCGCGACGGATCGATCGGGCGGAGGCGGGCGGCGCATCGACGCCAGTATAGGGGGCGCTTCGACAGTGGCGAAAGCGGCGCGCGAGGCGCGCGCGCGCGCTCGTCGTCGAGAAGAGGGGATCGGCGCGCGCGGAGCGGCGTCGCTTCGCCGTGAGCCACTGAACGCTTTCACAGTCGTTTTTCCATTGATGAGATTCTATTCAATAGATTACTTTGACAAGCATCTGATGAAACGGTCTACTCCCAGCGCGTCCGCTCCGGCCTCGATTCAGGCCCGCGCGCAGGCGTCGGCGGCCGCGAGAGCGGGCCTGCTCGACGACGCCGAGATCGAGGAGATCGAGCGCGCCTCGCCGAACGGCCTGACGTCGCGCCAGATCGTCGACGTCTTCGAGACGCGCGGCATCCGCTTCTCGGAGGCGACGCTGCGCAAGTACGTGCAGCTCGGCCTGCTGCCGCGCTCGGTGCGCGTGGGCCGCAAGGGCAAGCACCGGGGCTCTTGCGGGCTCTACCCGGCGGCCGTCATCCGGCGGGTCAACACCGTCAAGGGGATGATGGCCGAGGACCGCACGATCGAGGAGATCCAGCGGTCGTTCGCGCGCTTCAAGGACGACATCGACTCCGTCCAGAAGGACCTGCGCGAGCTCATCGCGGGCTTCGAGCGCGAGGCCAAGGCCCCGCTCGGCCAGCCCGAGGACGCCGACTCACGGCGCGCGATCGAGCACGAGATCATCGAGGCCAAGAAGGCCGCCGCGGAGCTCGTGCGGCGGATCAGCAGCCTGGAGCGAAGCATTTCCGCCCGCGCCGCCGACTCGTCGGCGGACGGGACCGCTGTCGGGGGCGGGAGCGACCTCTACTGAACCGGCACCTCGACCGCCGGGGAACGACCGAGGAGGAGCGAATGGACGACACGGACGATCTGGATCCCACGCCACCCACGACCGGGAGAATCGACGACGAGGACGCGCCTCAGCCGGAGGTGGCGCGCATCCGCCGCAAGGTGCGCTCGGCGGGCCGCGACGGCCGCGTGCGCTCGAAGACCATCGCGCCCAAGCGCCTCACGCGCGACGAGCGGCGGCTCTCCGAGGTGCTCGTCTACCCGGACGACGTCGAGCGCCCGTCGTCGCGTCACGAGTGCTCGCAGATGCACCGGCCCTGCCCGTTCGTGAGCTGCTCGCACCACCTCTACCTCGACGTCAACCCGGAGACGGGCGCCATCAAGCTCAACTTCCCGCACCTCGAGGTGTGGGAGATGGCGGAGACCTGCTCGCTCGACGTCGCCGACCGCGGCGGCATCACGCTCGAGGAGGTGGGGGCCATCCTCAACCTCACGCGCGAGCGCATCCGCCAGGTCGAGGTGCGCGGCCTCGCCAAGATCAAGGACCACACGGGCGAGGAGCTGGGCCTGCCCCCGGAGAGAGCCTGAGCGACAGCGAGCGCGGCGCGGCTCGGCCGCGCGGAGCGAGGGGGACGGCGGGCTGCGAGCGGCAGCGAGGCAGTCCCCTCGGATAAAATCGGGCATACTGTCTCGCTCATGGAACTGCGCGCGCTGACGTACCTGGACGTGCTCCAGCCCCAGGTCGCGGGGTTCATCCAGACGGTGGCGCAGGGGATGATGCCGCTCGATGGTCAGGCCGCCCTGGTCGTCGAGATCGCGCCCGGGATCGCCGTCAACGCGCTCACCGACGCCGCGCTCAAGCGCACGCGCGTCGTGCCCGGGATGCAGATCGTCGAGCGCGCGTACGGCCTGCTCGAGCTGCACGCCTTCGATCAGGGCGAGGTGCGGCAGGCCTCGGCCGCGATCCTCGAGCGGCTCGGCGCCGCCGAGACGGATCGCCTGGCGCCGCGCGTGCTGTCGCGCGAGATCATCACGGGCATCGACGCGCACCAGTCGTCGATGATCAACCGCATGCGGCACGGGCAGATGCTCGCCGCGGGGCAGACGCTGTACACGCTCGAGGTGCACCCCGCCGGGTACGCGGCGATCGCCGCCAACGAGGCGGAGAAGCGCGCCGCCGTCTCCGTGCTCGAGCTCGTCACCTTCGGCGCCGTGGGGCGCCTGTGGCTGGGCGGCGACGAGGAGGAGATCACACAGGCGGCGGCGGCCATCGACGCGGTCCTCGCGGGCATCGCCGGCCGCCCCAACGGAGGCTCCAAGTGAACGGCGCCGGCGCCGCCCCGATCGAGCCCGCGTCTCCCCTCGACGCCATCGACGCGCGCCTCGCCGAGCGCCTGCTCGCGGCGGCGCTGTCCTCGGGCGGCGAGTACGCCGATCTCTACTTCGAGTACCGCTCGGGCGCGGACTTCGTCATGGAGGAGGGGCGCGTGCGCACCGTGGGGCGCGGCGTGACGCTCGGCCTCGGCGTGCGCGTGCTGCGCGGCGACGCCACCGGGTACGCGTACACGGAGGAGCTCTCCGACGACCGCATGCTCGAGGCGGCGCGCACGGCGGCGCAGATCGCCTCGTCGGGCGGCGCGCCCGCGCCCGTCGCCATCCGGCCCGTCGCGCTGCCCGACTTCTATCCCGTCCCGCGCTCCTCGCTGGCCACGCCGGGGGCCGACAAGGTGGCGCTGCTCCGGCGCGCCGACGCGGCCGCGCGCGCGGCGGACGCGCGCATCGTGCGCGTCGAGGCCTCGCTCGCCGAGGAGCTCCGCGAGGTGCTGGTCGTCACCTCGGAGGGCCACCTCGCGCGCGACCGGCAGCCGATGATCCGCTTCGGCGTCTCGGCCGTCGCCGAGGAGAAGACGGCGGCCGGCGGCCAGCGCCAGAGCGGGCGCTCGGGCGGCGCGGGCCGCTTCGGGATGGAGTACTTCGACCGGCCCGAGCAGAGCCCGGAGGCGCACGGGCGCGAGGCGGCGCGGCTCGCCGTCGGCATGCTGCACGCCGTGGAGGCGCCCGCCGGCCCCATGGAGGTGGTGCTCGGCCCGGGCGAGTCGGGCATCCTGCTCCACGAGGCGGTGGGCCACGGGCTCGAGGCCGACTTCAATCGCAAGAAGACCTCGAACTACTCGGACCAGATCGGCAAGCAGGTCGCGTCCGAGCTCTGCACGATCGTCGACGACGGCACGGTCACCAACGCGCGCGGCTCGATCAACGTCGACGACGAGGGCAACCCGGGGCAGCGCAACGTCCTCATCGCGGATGGCACCCTCGTGGGCTACATGCAGGACAAGATCTCGTCGAAGCACTTCGGCACGACGCCCTCGGGCAACGGGCGGCGCCAGAGCTTCCGCCACGAGCCGCTGCCGCGCATGACGAACACCTTCATGGCGCCGGGGCAGGACGCGCCCGAGGACATCATCCGGTCGGTCAAGCGCGGCGTCTACGCCAAGCGCTTCTCGGGCGGGCAGGTCAACATCTCGAACGGCGACTTCGTCTTCGCCCTCACCGAGAGCTACCTCATCGAGGACGGCAAGCTCACGGCGCCGCTCAAGGGCGTGAACCTCATCGGCAACGGGCCGGACGTTTTGCGCAAGGTGACGATGCTGGGCAGCGACTTCGCGCTCTCGGAGGGCACCTGGACGTGCGGCAAGGACGGCCAGTCGGTGCCCGTCGGCATCGGGACGCCGACCATGAAGATCGCCGAGATCACGGTGGGCGGGACCAAGCGGTGAGCGTCGCCGAAGGTCCGTCGTCGGCCCGGAGCGCGCGCCGCCTGCCCGATCCGAAGGAGTGCCAGCGGCTCGCCGAGCAGATGCTGGCCTACGCGAAGCGCGCGGGGGCGGACGGCGCCGAGGTGCTCGTGCGCGACGGCACCGAGCTCGAGGTCAAGGTGCGCCTCGGCGAGCCCGAGCTGGTCAAGGAGGCCGGCAGCCGCGCCCTCGGGCTGCGCGTCCTGCGCGACCACCGCGCGGCCGTGACGTACACGTCCGACTTCGCGCCCGCGGCCATGGAGCGCTTCGCGCGCGAGACCGTCGAGCTCGCGGCGCTCGCCGAGCCGGACGAGCTCGCCGACCTGCCGCGCGCCGACGAGATGGCCCGCGAGGTGCCGGACCTCGATCTCTGGGACGACGCCGTGCTCGGGCTCGACGTCGCCGAGGGCATCCGTCGCGCGCGCCGCGCCGAGAGCGCGGCGCGCAAGGTGGACGCGCGGGTCACGAACTCCGACGGCGCGGTCTTCGGGCGCAGCGTGGGCGCGTCGGCGTTCGCGACGTCGGCCGGGTTCTCGGGCTCGAACCGCGGCACCTTCGTGTCGCTGTCGGTCGAGCCGATCTGCGACGACGCCGAGGGCAAGAAGCGCAACGGCTCGTACTGGACGGCGGCGCGCTTCGGCGGGGCGCTGCTCGAGCCCGAGGCCGTCGGCCTCGAAGCGGCGCGCCGGACGGTCGCCAAGCTGGGCTCGCGCAAGATCGCGACGGGGGAGGCGCCCGTCGTCTTCTCGCCCGACGCGGGGCGGGGCCTGCTCGGTCAGCTCGCGGGCGTCATGTCGGGGGGCGCCGTGTGGCGGCGCAGCACGTACCTCGCCGAGCGCGAGGGCACGCCCGTCGCCTCGCCGCTCGTCGAGATCGTCGACGACCCGCTCGTGCCCCGCGGCCCCGGCTCGCGGCCCTACGACGGCGAGGGCCTGGCGAGCCGCGCCAACGTGCTCGTCTCGGGCGGCACGCTGCGCGCGTTCCTCTGCGACGTCTACGCCGCGCGCAAGCTCGGGCGCCGCTCGACCGGCTCGGCGGCGCGCGGCGTGGGCGGCGGCCCGCACGTCAGCATCTCGAACCTCGTCCTCCGCCCGGGCGCGACGCCGGCCGCCGACCTCGAGAAGGTCGACCGCGGCCTCTACGTGACCGACCTCATGGGCTTCGGCTTCAACGCCGTCACGGGGGACTACTCGCAGGGCGCCGCGGGCTTCTGGCTCGACGGCGGCGGGCGCGCCTACCCGGTCTCGGAGATCACGATCTCGGCGAACTTCGACGCGCTCTGGAAGGGCATCGACGCCGTGGGGGACGATCTCGACAGGCGCTCGTCCGTGCAGTGCCCGACGTTCCGCGTGTCGAGCATGATGATCGCGGGCAGCTAGGCTCGTGACGACCCGACGAGCCCGTCTCAAGAGTCCGTCTTGGGGACGTAAGGAGCGAGCGTCGCGATGACGTAGGCGTGCAGCGGGCCGTTCGAGGCGACGACGCCGCGGCGGTTGTAGAGCTCCGGGCGGTCATAGACGAGGGGCACGCCGTCGAGGTCGGTCATGCGGCCGCCGGCGCCGAGGAGGATGGCCTCGGGCCCGCAGGTGTCCCAGATCTTCGTGCGGCTGCCCGTGTACACGTAGAGGTCGCGCGCCGCCTCGGAGACGAGGCCGATCTTGAGGCCCACGCTGCCGACGTTCATCTCGTCGGTGATGCCGAGCGCGCGCTTGACGGCGTCGACGCGCGGCGTGCGGTGCGTCTTCGAGGCGACGAGGCGGATGCCGGGCGGCGCCGCGAGGGTCGAGGTGCGCAGCGGCGAGCGCGTGCCGTCGGGGTCGGTGCGCCAGGCGCCCTCGCCGACGATGCCGCCGTAGACGCGGCTCGTGAGCGGGTGGGCGACGGCGCCCACGAGCGGGCGCCCGGCGACGGCGAGGCCGATCATGACGACGAAGCCCGTGTCGCCGGCGATGAAGTCGCTCGTGCCGTCGATGGGGTCGACCATCCAGACGCGGGCGTGGCCCATGCGCGCGCCGTCGTCGGGGATCTCCTCGGACAGGATCGCGTCGCTCGGGAAGGCGGCGCGCAGGCGATCGACGATCAGCGTGTTCGCGGCGCGGTCGGCCTCGGTGACGGGCTCGTTGCCGGCCTTGGAATCGATGCGGAGGTCCGTGCCGTGGAAGCCGCGCACGAGGTGCGCCGCCTCGATCGCCACCCGCTCGGCGACCGCGAGCTCCCGCGCGAAGGCGCCGCCTTCGCCGCTCACGACGCCACCTCGAGATCGCGCGCGAGCGCGCGCCGCCCCGCGAGGAGCACGAGCCCGGCGATGCCGACCAACATGCCGGTCGCGAGCACCGGCGTGCGGAGGCCGACGCGATCGGACGCGAGGCCGATGAGCGTGGGGGAGAACGCATCGCCGAAGAGGTGCAGAGCCACCGTATTGACGGCGAAGCCGCGGCCCCGCAGTGCCGCGGGCAGGACGTTGGCCATCGCCGCGTTCAGCGGACCGGTGGTCAGGAACAGCAGCGTCAGCGTCACGAACATCGCCGGCCAGAAGATAGCAGGCGTCGGCGACAGGATGGCGATCAGCGTGAAAGGGAGCGACGCGACGAGCGCCACGCCGGAAAGGATGAAGTGCGCGTCAGGGCGCGTCCGCGCGAGCCGATCGCCGAATCGCCCGCCGAGCAGCGTGCCCGCGAGCCCGGCGAGCGCGAGCACGGCGCCGAACGCCGTGTCGGCCGAGGCGAGCGGCAGCCCGCGCTCGCGCACGAAGTAGGTGGGCATCCACCCGGCCAGCCCCCCGACGGCGAACGTGTAGATGGTCTGCGCGACCGTGTTGTACACGAAGCTCGGGCGCGCGAAGAGCTCGCGCAGGGCGCCCCTGAGCACCTCGACCGACGACACCGAGCCGGACGCGCGGGCTTTGTGGCTCTGCTGGGCGGGCGCGTCCTGCGCGCCGCGCGGCGGATCGCGCAGGAACAGCAGCGTGGCCGCGAGCGCCGCCCCGGGGATGCCGGCGATGAAGAACGCCCAACGCCAGCCGAGCCGCGTCGCGATGTGCCCGCCCAAGACGTAGCCCAGCGCGGAGCCGATCGGGACGGCCGCGTAGAAGATCGCGAGCACGCCGCCGCGGCGGCCCGTCGGGTAAAAGTCGGAGAGCAGCGACGGGGTGACGACGGTGTAGCTGGCCTCGCCCACTCCGATGAGCGCGCGCGCGATGACGAGGGCGAGGTAGGTCGGCGCGAGCCCCGAGCCGAAGGTGGCGGCGCTCCACACGAACACGCCGATCGCGGCCAACCGGAAGCGCGGCGTGCGATCGCCCAGCCACCCGGCGACGGGCGAGATCACGACGAACGTCAGGATGAACAGCGTCTGCAGGAACCCGCCCTTGGCGTCCGAGAGGCCGAACGTCGCGAGGATCGTGGGCAGGATCGCGGCCGGGATGAACCGGTCGAGGTAGTTGAGGAAGTTCAACCCCGTGAGCAGCGAGAGCGCGGCGCGGGGTGAGGGCTGTCGGGCCATCCCGGCAATGCGTACCACGCCCGCGGCGCGACGGCGGCAAAAGGAAAGTGGTGGTAGATTCCGCGCCATGGCGACTCTCACAGACATTCTCCTAGTTCCGGGCAACCGCCCGAAGGTCGTGGCCGACTGCGTCCAGGTCATCAACGAAGAGGTCGATTCGAAGGGCGGCCTCACGGGGCTGGCCGTCAAGGGCGCGTACGCCGTGGTGAAGGCCATCAAGCCGGGCTTCATCAACGAGGCCGTCGACCACATGCTCGACGATTTCGTGAAGCGTCTCGAGCCGTTCTACGCGGAGGCCCAGGCGAAGAACGAGCCCGTCGGCCCGCTGCTGAACGCGCGCGCGCCGCAGGTGGCTGATGCGCTGCTGGCCATCAGCGACGAGCGCGCGTCGCGCTCGACGAACCAGACGCTGAAGAAGGCCTACGAGAAGCTTCGCCCCACGGGGAAAAAGCACGTCGAACAGGCGGTGCCGCGCATCGGCCGTCTCATCCAGAAGTACGCGAGCCTCGCTCCCTCCGCCAGCGCGGCCGCGCCGGCCTGAGGCCGCGGGCCGCTCCGCATCTCGATCGTTGTCTCAAGGAGATCTCTTCGGCGCGGGCTCGCCTCAGATCGGCGTGGCCGAGCTCGCGCCCGAAGCGCGCGAGCTGGCGGCGCGCCTGCCGGCGGCGCTGCGCCTCGGGACGATGTCGTGGAACTACCCGGGATGGCGCGGCGTCGTGTACGCGGCGAACGCCCCTCAAAAGTCGCTCTCGGCGCTGGGGCTCACGGCCTATGCGCGCCACCCGCTGCTTCGCACCGTCGAGATCGATCGCACGTACTACGAGCCGCTGACGGCTGACGCGTTCCGCGCCTACGCCGCGCAGGTCCCCGAGGACTTCCGGTTCGTCGTCAAGGCGCACGATGCCTGCGTGCTGGCGCGCTTCCCGCCGCACGCCCGCTACGCCGCGCGCGCGGGCCAGGCGAACCCACTGTTCCTCGATCCCGAGCACGCGTCGCGCGCCGTCATCGCGCCCGCCGTCGAAGGGCTGGGCGCGAAGCTGAGCTTCGTGATGTTCCAGTTCCCGCCGCAGGACGTGGGGACCGGCGCGGGCTTCGCGGCGCGCCTCGGCGCGTTCCTGGCCGCGCTGCCCCGCTCGCCGGAGGGCCCGACCTACGCCGTCGAGCTGCGCAACGCCGACCTCGTCGGCGCCGCCTATGGCGAGGCGCTCGCGGCGGCGGGCGCGGTTCACGTGCACAACGTCTGGTCGTCCATGCCGTCCATCGCCGAGCAGGCGCGCCGCCTGCCGCCGGCGACGCGGCGGCCGTTGTTCGTGCGGTGGCTGTTTCCGCGCGGCGATTCCTATGAGGCGGCGGGCTCGCGCTACGAGCCTTTCTCGCGCCTCGTCGACGAGGACCGCGGCAGCCGCGCCGCCGTCGCCGATCTGGTGACGCGCGCGCTGGCGCACGACGTACCGGCGATTGTCACCGTGGACAACAAGGCGGAGGGGTGCGCGCCCGAGAGCATCACGCGCCTCGCGCGCGAGGTGGTCGACCGCCGCGCGAAGGTCAGTGCGTCGTGAGCACCTCGCCGACGCCCCCGGTGTCGGCGACCGCGGCGAGCTCGGCAACGGTTTTCAGGGCAAGGTCGGCGGATCCGCGAGCTCGCTGGGCATCGGCTCGCCCGTGAGCGTCTTCAGGAACTCGACCAGCTGGCTCTGCTCGCGGTCCGTGAGGTAGAGCGGCTGTAGTTGCGCGGCGACGTCGCCGACGGCCTGCATGTCGCCACCGCGGTTGTAGTGAGCGACGACCTCTTCGAGCGTCGCGAACGAGCCCGTGTGCATGTACGGCGCGGTGACGGCGACGTCGCGAAGGCTGGGCGTGCGGAAGCTGCCCCTGGGGATCTGGTCGACGGTCATGTCGATCCACGCCTTGCGCGACGTGTCCGTCGGGTCGTCGCTGAACATCTTGTCGCGACGGAAGGGGTTCGCCTGCATCTTCGGGATGCCGTCGTACGCGCCGAAGGGGAGGCAGTTCTTCGGCGTGTCGCAGTCGCAGACGCCGCCCTTCGGGCAATCGGCCAGCGTCGGTACGCCCATGCCCACCTGCGTGACGCCCACGTTGTGGAAGCTCGTGTCCGAGAGCAGCGGCCCGTTGTGGCAGTCGCTGCAGCCCGCCTTGCCGACGAACAGCTTCGCGCCGCGCTTCGCCTCCGACGAGATCTCCGCCGAGTCGTCGGCGAGGCCCCCGCGCAGATCGTTGGCGAACCTGTCGAAGGCGCTGTTGCGGCTGACGAGCCGCGACTCGAACGCCGCGACGGCCTTGCCGAAGTTCACGGCGACGCGCGTGGCGAGCTGCTGATCCGCGGGATCCATGCAGTCGTAAGCGTCCCCGAACGGCTCGCTGGCGTCGCCCGGCTGACAGCCGGCCTTGTTACCGGGCTTGCCGTCGAGCGGGAAGCGCGGCCAGCAGCCCGTCGCGCCCGTCGTGGGATCCGAGACCTTGCGGCAGCTCGCCGGGCAGCCGGTGGTCGCTAGGCACTGGCCCGCGAGCGGCGCCTGCGTCTCCAGCGTCGGCGCGAGGTCGTTGATCGTGCCCTGCATCGGCAGCGGCCAGTCGGCGAAGACAGCGTTGTAGTCGGCGCGGTAGTAGCTCGCGATCGTCCACGCGGCGCGCAGGCGCGTGCTGCCCATCGCCGTCTCGATCGTCGCGGTGGCCTGCTCCCACAGCGAGTCGGCGCGGCCGTTCCAGAGCACCAGCGGGAAGAACGCGTCGTTGAAGACCGTGCTCGCGTTGACGTCGGTCCAGTTCGCGCCCAGCGAGACGTTGCCCGGCACCGAGAGCGGATCGATCCCGCCGCGCTCGAGGTCATGACAGCTCACGCACCCGATGTTGAGCGGCTGCCCCTTCGCGGCGCGGCCCCACGGCATCGGGCGGTTCAGCGCGTCGGTGCCCTTCGACACGCCCGAGAAGCGCGGATCCCAGAAGAACTTGCGCCCCAGCTGCTCGGCGGCGGGCAGGCCCACGTACTTGTTCGAGGCGTCGGGCGGCGGCGTCGCCGGCAGATCGGCCATCGCCGAGAGCGCCGACGTCTCCTGATCGGACCACCCGCATGAGCTGCTGCCGCAGAGCAAGTTGTCGGTCTGTTCGCAGCCGACGAGCAGGGCGGCACCGACGAGCGCGACGAGGAGCTCGGGCAGCCCGGCGCCGTCTGCCTTCCCCCAAACGACATTGCGCATGGGGTGTCCTTCGACCGCTTCGCCAGGTCCTGAAGCCTCCTCCCAGGAAGAGTTTTGACCGTTACATTTAGTAAGTTGTATAACGATGTGAACCGTGTGAACCGTTACGTTTCCTACACTTAGGCTTCAGGGATCTGGACCGTGGCCCGATGGGAGCTTCCCTCGGACCAAATGACCAAGAAGGTAGCTCCGCGTCATTCGAAGTCGGCTCCGACGCGACGCGCGGCCGGCGCTCTCGGGCCCGCGATCGCCACGTTGCTCCTCGCCTCGGAGACGCACGCCGCACCTCCCGCGCCTCGCCCAGCGACGCGCGTGCCCGCGGCGCCGGCGCCCGTCGACGACGCGCCCGACGAGGCGGCGCCCGTGGATCCGTTCGCCGACATCCGCGATCTCGAGACGCGGCTCGAGCAGTTGCGCACCGTCGTCGTTGGGCGGCAGCCGCGCGTCACGCTGGGCGGCTACATCGACCTCGGCTTCTTCGTCCCGCAGGGCGACGGCTCGGGGATCGTCCGCGACGCGGGCAACCTGCTGTTCCCGCAGTACGCGGGGCAGTACGGTTGGGTGTTCCTGGGCGATCTCCTCGCGCCCGCGATCAACTCGCGCGGCGAGGTGGCCGATCTCGGCGCGGCGACGGGCTCGGGCGCGCGCTACGACAGCGTGCACTCGGGCGGCGCGCCGGGCTTCATCGCGAACGAGGTGAACCTCACGCTGACCTCGGGCCTGGGCGACAGCGCCATCGCGACGGCCAGCGTGAACTTCATCCCGCGCAGCGGCAACAACTGCCCCGGCGGCGCGACGGCCGGCTGCAACGTCGCCTTCTCGATGGGCGACTTCCTCGACGTCGATCTGGCGCAGCTCGAGTGGTTGCCGACGAAGACGCAGAAGACGTCGATCTTCGTCGGCAAGTTCGACTCGGTGATCGGCATCGAGTACCGAGAGCGCAAGGCGCCGCAGCGCTTCGGCATCACCCCTTCGCTCATCGCGCGCTACACGACGGGCACGGCGCTGGGCCTGAAGGTTCGCCACAAGATGGGCGCCGACGATCTGTTCGTCGTGGCGGCGGCCGTCACGAACGGCTCGTTCACCACCGAGCAGTTCCACTTCTACGACGAGATCGACACCAACGCGGGCAAGACCGTCTCGGGGCGCGTCTCGATTCATCCACCGCTGCCGTTCGAGCTGGAGGTGGGCGCGTCGGGATCGTGGGGCTCGCAAGATCGTGCGCGCTCGAGCGACGGCAAGATGTGGTTCTACGGCGCCGACCTGCACCTCGGCGTGGGCACGCTGGACCTCAAGGCGCAGTGGCTGAAGGGGAAGGCGCCGGGCGATCCGCTGGACGACGTCTACGGCCTCGACCTGCACGGCGGCGGGTACGCCGAGCTCGACTGGATGGTGACGCCGCTGTTCGGCGTCCTCGGGCGCGGCGAGTACCGCGACGCGATGGTGTGGCTGCTCGGCGACCCGACGGGCAATCGCCTGTACCTCACGAAGTCGTGGCGCGCGACGGCGGGCGTGCGCTTCGTGCTGTCGGACCGGGTCGTCTTCAAGGCCGAGTACCTCGACAACGGCGAGTACGGCGGCATCCCGCAGATCAAGAACAACGTCTTCACGACGTCGTTGCTGCTCATCAACTGACACCAGAGGTAGCGACATGTGGATGAAACACGGCTGCGGCATTCGTCGATCTTTGGTTCTCGCCCTGGCGTTCCTGCCTCTTGGGGGCGCGGCGCGCGCGCAGGACGACGCGCCGCCGACGCGCGCGGAGCTCACCAAGCTGCAGAACGAGGTGAAGGAGCAGCGCTCGCTGATCATTCAGCTGATGCAGTCGGAGCAGCAGCGGTACGACATGTTGCTGCGCCTCTTGCAAGGGCAGCCGGGCGTGGTGCTGCCGCCCTCGGCGCCGGCCGCCGAAGAGGGCGGGGGCGGTGCGGCCGCGTCGGCGCCGGGCGGCGCGACGCCGAAGCGGCGCGAGCCGGAGAAGCGCGCGGCGATCGACGGGAAGGTCACGGTCGCGAACGGCGAGGTCGACGACGTCTACGTGTACGTCGACGGGCTGCGCGGCCCGCCCGCGCGCGGCAAGAGCATCGAGATCAAGCAGGAGGGCCGGCAGTTCTCGCCGCGCTTCGCGGTGGTGCAGGCGGGCACGACGGCCGTGTTCCCCAACTTCGACTCGGTCTTTCACAACGTGTTCTCCACGTCGCCGCGCAACAGCTTCGATCTCGGCGCCTACCGCGCCGGAGACAAGCCGCGCTCCGTGACGCTGACCTCACCCGGCGTCGTCGACGTGTTCTGCAACATGCACCAGCGGATGTCGGCGAGCATCCTCGTGGTGCCGAACACGATGTACGCGAAGGTCCGCTCCGACGGCACCTTCCACATCGACAACGTGCCCGTGGGGCCACGCAAGATCGTCGCCTGGAGCCCGCGCGCCAAGCCGTCGCAGCAGCGCATCGAGCTTCAGCCGGAGGGCGCGCAGGTCTCGTTCTCGCTGGACAGCGCCGAGCCGCGCGCGCACCTCAACAAGCTCGGGCAGGCCTACGGCTCGTATCGGGATTGAACCTCGCCGCACGGGAGGGCTCGGCCATGTCGCATTCGCGGATCGGATCGTGGATCGGTGTCGCGCTTCTGGGCGGGGGCATCGCGCTGGGGGGGCTCGCGCGTCGCGCGCAGACGGAGGCGGGCGCGGCCGCCGAGGCGCGCGAACGCGCCGCGAAGGCCTCGGCCGTCGAGGTCGCGCAAAAACTGGAGGCGGAGGCTCGCGTCGTCGAGGCGCGTGCGGCGCGTGCCGCCGCGCTGGAGCCGCTGAACGCCGCGATCGAGAACCACGTCGACGGCACGACGCTGATCGATCTGTTCGAGCACGAGGACTGGTGGCAGCCGTTCCGCGACGACGTCGCCGGCGGGCGCGTCATCGTGGCCGACACGCTCCTGGCCGCGTGGGGCAAGGTGGATCTCGGCACGGCCGACGCGCCCGTCGTGCGCGCGGCGCGCGAGAAGCGGCTCGCCTCGGCGCGCGTCACCTTGCAGGGGCAGGACTACGTGATCGTCGCCGCGCGTCTGGCCGCGCTGCCGCAGCGGGAGCCCGTGA
>DASZWW010000053.1:0-3192 GCA_035546175.1 Polyangia bacterium | reverse complement strand
CGGACGCGCCGCCCGCCGCGCCCGCGCCGTCCGAGGCGCCCGCGCGTCCCGTCGACGACGGCGCGCCGCCGCCGCAGCTCGCGAGCGCGCACGCCACGCCGAGCCCGGCCGCCCAGAGCCCGGCGATCCAGACGTGTCGAGGCACGGTCAGCCGAACACGCCCGAGACCGCGCCCGTGCTGAAGGCCGTGTCCCCGTAAGTGTTCATGGGGACGCCCATGGCGGTGGCGATGGCCGCCCAGACGTCGTTCATGTAGCGCATGCCGAACTTGAGGTGGCGGCCCGTCTGGAGCTTGAGGCTCTTGCCGCCGAAGAGCAGCAGCGGCATGTTCTCGATCGAGTGCGACCAGCCGTAGCAGCACTCGTTGAAGTAGACGACCAGCGTGTGATCGAGGAGCGTGCCGTCCCCGTCCGGCGTGTTCTTCATCGCCTGCAGGACCTGCACGAGCTGCTGCGAGTACCACTGGTCGATCTGCGAGTGCAGCGCCGTCGCCGTCATGACGTGCGACAGGTCGTGGTGGCCCGTGCCGCCCGGGTCGTTGAAGCCCGGGATGATCTTGGCGAAGCGCAGCGCCGAGTTGCCGTGCGCGAAGGAGAACGTCGCGACGCGCGTCAGATCGCACTGGAACGCCGCCAGGATGATGGCCAGCTGGTTCTGCGCCACGACCTGGTGCTGGGCCTCGTCGATCGGGAGATCGCCCGTCTGCGCCGGCAGGGCCGCCTGGGCGGGGCCGTTGCACGTGGCCCCGGCCGCGCCCGCCGGCGGCGCCGCCGCCGTGAGCTTGGCCTCGAGCGCCGAGAGGCCGTCGAGGTGCGCGTCGAGCTTCGGCAGCTGCGACTTCGGCACGAGCCCGCGCAGCCGCGAGAGGTCCTTGCTCACGAAGTCGAGGATGCTCTTGTTCTGCGCCCGCAGCCGATCGAGGTCCGCCTGCGACAGCCCCGGCATCGACGCCGCGAAGACGTTCCCGAAGAGCGTGTCCGGCCGGCTCTCGGGGAAGAGCGCGCCCGCCGTGTCGTACGACATGACCTTGAAGTTCGGCAGCCCGATGCTCGACGGGCGGTACGCCGTCGACTGGATCGAGGGCACGGCCGTGCCGCCCAGCCCCGCGGCCGACGCCGTGAGCATCATCTGGTCGAACGACGGGCCGGCCGCCTGCTGGTTCTTGGCGTTGGGATCGCCGCCCGAGCTCGTGCCCGGGATCTCGATGGGCCGCTTGCCCGACATCATCGTGATGAGGCCCGCGCCGTGCTGGTCGCCGGGCCATCCATGATCGCGCGGGCAGTAGATGCCGTTCATGATCGTCATGGCGTCCTGCACGGGCGCGAACGGCTGGAGGATGGGCGGCAGCGTGAAGCTCGTCGTGTCGCCCGACTGCGGGAAGAAGTCGACCGGGTACGTGCCGCACGGGCGGTGCACGACGAGCAGGCGCGTGGGCGAGGCGCCCGCGGCCGACGCGAAGAGCGGCCGGAGGAGCGTGCCCGCGGCCGTCGTGCCGACGCCCGCGAGGAACGTGCGCCGCGGGATGTGGGAGAGACTGGTCCGGTTCTTCATCGCTGGTCCCTTCTCTTCGATCACGGCGCCGCGTCTCGCGTCGCGAAGGCGGGCGACGTCAACATGGCGCGGAAGTAGTCGGCGAAGGAGCCCGACCTCGCGAACTCGTCCTTGACGCTCTGGAAGGCGCACGACGTGTCCGTCGCCACCGAGCGGCCGAGCACGATGGCCGCCATGTTGCGCGAGGCGCAGTCCGACGCGCGGCGGCCCGCCTTGAGCTTGGCCACGACGTCGGGCAGCCCGTTGATCGGGCCGTCGAGATCGGGCCCCAGGTTCTTGAGGGTCGCCGAGGCGTCGATGGGCTGGCCCGTCGAGTCCGTCGTGACGTAGCGGCCGATGGGATCGTAGTTCTCCGTCGAGAGGCCGAGCGGATCGAAGAGGCCGTGGCACGCGCCGCAGCCGGCGGCGTTCGTCGCGCGCAGCATGGCGAGCTCGCGCTGCGAGGCGTCGGCGGGGAAGGTCGCCGCGACGGTCTGCGCGTTCGGGGGCGGCGGCGGGATCGTGGGCCCGCAGACGAAGGCGTTATAGATGAAGAGGCCGCGGTGGACGGCGTCGCCCCGATCGGGGTGCGACCAGGCCGCGAGGACGGCCGGCTGCGTGAAGATGCCCGAGTCGCGCCCCGGGGCCTGCACGTCGACGGGCTGGAGGTCGGTGCCCGTGACGCCCGGGATGCCGTAGACGCTCGCCAGGTTCGCGTTGAGGTACATCCGCCGCGACGACAGCAGGTCGTTCATCGTCCCCGAGCCCATGAGGTCGCGCACGAAGAGGCGCGCGCTCGTGTAGAGGTCCTGCTGGACGGAGGCGGTCCAGGCCGGGAAGAGCGTCGTGTTCTTGGGCACGATCGACTGCAACTTCTCGACGCCGAGCCAGTAGCCCGCCTGCTTGCCGAGGTTCGTCTGCGCCGCCGGCGTCGCGAGGACGCGGTCGACCTGGGCGGCGAGCACCGACGGCGTGGCGAGCGTGCCGTCGGCGGCGTGGCCCCAGAGCTCGTCGTCCGGGACCGAGTCGGTGAGCGCGAACGAGACGGCGGACGCGAGCTCGTAGGGCGTGAGCTTGACCTTCGCCGTGGGGCCGCCCGACGTCTGCGGGCCGAGCTCGGTGCGGTAGAGGAACGAGGGGGACTGCAGGGCCGCCTCGATGATCATGCGGACGCCCGCGGCGACGCTCTCGGAGAGCCCGAGGTGGTACATCGCCAGCAGGTCCTGCGTCTCCCCGTCGGTGACGGGACGGCCGAAGGCCCGCGCGATCCGGTTGTGGATGAAGCCCTCGACGCACGCGTCGCTGGGCGACTTGCCGCAGGGCACGAAGATCGAGAGGTTCGCGGCGACGGCCGTGGAGGCCGCGGCGTGCGCCGCCTTCTGGTAGGCGGCGACGGTCGTCGCCTGCACGGTGAGCTCGGGCGCCTCGGAGAAGTTCGAGAAGTCCGCCGGCGCCGCGTCGGCGGCCGTGACCTCGCTCGGCACGCGGACGCCGAAGACCTGCGCGACGGCGTTCACGTACTCGGCGTCGGTGAGGCGCCAGACGCGCGCGGGCGCGAGCGACGCCGACTGATCGCAGGCGGCGCCCGCCGTCCCCGTGGCGGTCCCCGTGGCGCCGGCCGTGCCGGCGCCGAGCCCCGTCGAGGCCGAGCCGGCGGTCCCC